>JBBQXV010000139.1:0-23432 GCA_038209335.1 Polyangiales bacterium
GACCATCATCCGATCCATCATCACGGTCGCGTGAAGCCCGCTGACCGCACCGTGCGAAATCACGAGCGTCGCGCGCGCGCCGTCACGTCCGATGACGACGTGCCCGCGCGGCGCCTGGAACTGCCCCGGCGACATCAGCATCAGCGCGATTGCGGGATGCCCGAGCGGAAGCGGCGCCTGCCCGAGCACGAACTGCGTCCGGAAATCGAAAGGCACCGGTTGACTCGGCGCGATCGGAGCGCCGTTCGCGAGCGTCGGACCTTCGCCCGCGTCGACGAGGAAGAGCTGTCCCTGTTGCTTGACGATTCGCGCGTGGTGCGGCGCAGACCCCGCGAGCACGATGTCGTTGTCCGGGGCGCTGCCGACGGTGACTTGCTCTTTGCCGAGTCCGGGGATCATGCGGTGTCGCCGATACTACGGAGGTTGCCCCGCGCGCGCGAGCGCGGCGTTCGTGTACCGCGGGTTGTGAGAAACCTCGTCTCCCAGCCACGGCGGACGCTCGAACGGCTCGTCCGGCGCCGAGAGCTCGACTTCCGCGAGCCAGAGCCCCGCGTGCGCGCCCGTGAGCTCGTCGAGATCCCACGTGTGTGCGCCGACCTTCACGCGCCGGCGGATCTTCGTCAGCGCCGCCTTGCAAAGCGGAAGCATCGCCCGCGCGTCGTCGTAGGGAATCGCGTACTCGAGCTCCACGCGCTCGATGTCGCCCGGTCCTTTGATCGTGAGCCACGCGAGCGCCTCGCCGTCTTCGTTCGACGCGCGCACGCGGACCGCGGGCTCGAACGAGAGATAGCCCTGCTCGAAGTGCGCGCCGCCTTGCCGCGCGGATGCGGGGAGCGCGTCGACGCGCACCAGAAATTTTCGCTCGATTTCGATCCCACCGCCGCTCATGGCGTCGTCGCGTCGTCGGGGGATCCGGCGTCGAGCATCGCGGCGTCGGGTACGTCGAGCGGGAACGCGGCGCGGCGGTCGTGTTTGTGATCGGAGAAGTGCATGTAGAGGATCGCGATGAGAATCAGGATCGCGATCCCTGCGAGCGCGAGTCCGACGAGCGTGCTCGCAGGCATGCCCGTGCGGCGACGCTCTGGAATGCTCGACGGCGGCGCATCGTCTCGCAGCGGCGTCGTCGCGCCGATCACGAGCCCCGGAGCGATCGGCTGGCGCACGGTCGTCGGCGCGGGCTGCGTCGTCGCGCCGATGCGCAGCGCAGGCATCGTCACCTCGGTCGAGCTGTCTGGCGGATGCGTCTGCACGATCGTCGGCGGGATCGCGCTCGCCTGCGCGGTCGTCCCCTCGCGCGCCCGGAGGATCGCGGCCGTGATGTTGTCGTGCCCGCCCCGCGCGTTCGCGAGATCGACGAGCTGACCTGCCGCTTGCTCGGGCGGCGCCGAGCCGACGATCTGGAGGATCTCCGGCGGCTCGACGAGATCGCTCAGCCCGTCCGAGCAAAGGACGAAGGCGTCGCCCGCGACGACGTGCACCGGCTGCGGTCGCACGTCGACGTCGATCTCCGCGCTCATGCCGAGCGCGCGTGTGATCTGGTTCGCGTTCGGATGCGTCGTCGCCTGCGCCGGCGTGAGGAAGCCCGCGTCGACGAGCTCCTGCACCATCGAGTGATCCTTCGTCACCTGGAAGATCTGCGAGCCGTGCACGAGGTACACGCGGCTGTCGCCGACGTGAGCTACCTCGGCGCCGCCCGCGTGGAGCAAGAGCGCGACGACGGTCGACCCCGGACGCGCTTGCGGCTCGACGCGTTGTCCTCGGCGCGGCGGCGCCGCATCGGCTCCGAGCGCGATCGCGCAGACGCGCTGATTCGCGAGGACGACCGCGTCGCGAAGGACGTCGACGGGACGCGCGTCGGGCGCCGCGGACTCCACGCGCTCGATGATCGTCTGCATCGCGATGTTCGACGCTTCGCGTCCGCCGAGGTGCCCGCCCATGCCGTCGCACACGACGCAGAGGTGCCCGATCGGCGTCTCACGGTAGCCGCACGCGTCCTCGTTGACGTGCTTCTCCGGATCCCGTCCAGGGTCGGTCTTCTGCCCGTACTCGACCGCGGGGAGCATGTGCCTGTCACCCCTCGAAGGTCACAGCGAATTCGATCGGCCCGAAGCGCAGCTGCGCTCCGGGCGGAACCTGTACCCACGCGCCCGCCGCGATGCGCGTGCCCGCCACGAATGTTCCGTTGTTCGATGTCTCGTCACGCACCCAGAGCTGAGCGTTCTCGAACTTCAAGGATGAGTGGACCCCGCTCACGCGGGGCTCGGGTAAAAAAATTGGGCATTGGGCGGGGTCGCGGCCTACGCGTACCTCGCCCCCAGGACGAATGAGAAACTGACCGGGCGCGCCCGAGATCGTCGCAGCGGTCGGGCTGGGCGATCCCGCCGCGCCGCCACCGTAGGGACTGGGTGGAGGGTGGAGCACGGCCGACATCGCTCCCGTCAACGGAAAGGTCGGAGCGTTACCCGCCCCACCTCCTCCCGCGATATCCGCCGGTAAGGGTTGACCGCACGAGAAGCACACCGACGGTTGACCCGGCGTCGCCATCGTCATCATGGAGCACGCGGGGCAGCGCACCTGCACCACCGCCGGCGCAGGCGCCATCATGTCGAGGCCCGGCGCCGGTCCCATCGGTGAGGACGGCACGACCGGCGCCATCTGCATTTGCGGTGCGTGCGCCATCGGCGCGAACGCCGGTTGCGGCGCGCCGACACCGACGGCACCGGCGCCGAACGCGTCGCCGGACATCTGGTACGGCCCCTGTTGTCCCGGAGCGCCGCCTTGGTACGGAGGCGCGCCGTAACCCGGAGGTGCGGCGGGAGCGGGCGGTCCGCCACCGCGCTTCGATTTGCCGCCGCCGCTTCGCATCAGAACGATCACCATCAACAGAATGGCGATCACGCCGAGCGCGACGGCCAAGATGATGAGCCACGGAAGCGGCTTCTTCGTCGCCTTGAGCGACATCACCGTCTTCTCGTCGACCGCGCTCGCGCGATGCGCTTTGTTGTCGTAGAGGACGACGCGCGCGACCGCGTTCTCGCCGCTCCCTTCGAGGATCTTTTCGTCGTCAGGCACCATCATGGTCGCGAACGTGTCGCCGACCTCGAGGCCGCCGCCGCGCATGTTCTGCGCGATGAGCTGCTGCATCGCCTTTTTCGCGAGCTCGGGATCGCGGCTGTTGGTCTGCGCCGGATTGGCCTTCGTCCCCGCGGGGATGAAGTACGCCTCGGCGCGCCCTTTGTCGCCGCCCCAACAGAAGTCGCCGTAGATCCGAAACTGTCCGCCCGGATAGAGCGGGTTCATCTGCGCTTCCTTCGTCGTCTTGTCGAAGTCGATGTCGAGCGGCCACTCCGTCGGGTTCACGCCGAGCGGCACGTCCTTGAAGGACGCGTCCGGAAGGATCTGCGGCTTCGTGTTCTCGAAGACCAAGTTGAACGACTGCAGCACGCTCGTGTTCAAACAGGCGAGCCGCCAGTGGACGATCCACATCGCGTCGAAGCGCGCGCGCACGAGGCCGATGATCGTCTTGCCCTTCGCGTCGCCTTGTCCCTCTTGGACGATGTCGAAGAAGCCGCCGATTTCCGGATTGCCGAGCGCCTGCATGAACTGCGCTTCGTTGTTCTTGTAGAGATCGCCGACGATGCCGCCGCCGCGGTTCGGGAACCAAATCGAGATGACGGGGAGCGGCGTTTTCGGTGTCGCCGCGTTGTCGTCGAAGCGCCCCTTGTTCAAGTACTGGTGAAAGACCTCGGCGCTCGGCGAGAGGCTCGCCGCGTCGCCGCGTCCCGAGCCGTTCGACAAGACGACCATCGCTTGATGCAGTGGCACCGTGTCGGGCTGATCCGAGTTGCCGAGGCTGCCGAAGCCGTCGCGGGTCATGCCTTTGATCTGCTCGAAGAGCGGGCGATCGGAGCCGTGCTTCGCGGCGTTCGTCGGCTGCGATTGAAGGAGCGCGACGACGGCGTTGCGATCCTTGAACGTCTTCCACTTCGAGTCTTTGATGACCTGGCGGTCGTCGAAGATCATGAGATCGATGAGGTCGTTCGCCTGCATCGACTGGATGAACTCGTACGCGACCTTCTGCGCTTCGGCGTAGCGATTGCCCATGCCGGCAGACGCGTCGAGCACGATGAGCCACGCGGTGCCGACGTTGGGCTGCCCCTTCGCTTTGCCCCAGACTTCCTTGTCGATGAAGCGCGAGAGCTTGTCCTCGCCGTTGACGCTGACCAGCAGGTGCGCGTTCGACTCGGGGAAGGGGAACGGGCTCCAGAGCGCGCCGGGCGTTTCGATCTTGTCGCTCCAGCACGTGGCGGTGCGTTCGAAGTTCGTCTCGCCCGCGCACGGCTGCAGCACTTCGGACAAGCGCTTGAACTGCACGACCTCGATGACCGTCGTGAGCACCGGTTTGCCGCCGTTGACGCCCGCGCGTGGATCGATGCGAAGGATGTGCGCTTCGGGCGCGGCGAAGACGGGCATCGCGACGCACAAGAGCGCAGCGAGGACGGTCAACGCAGCGCCGAGGCGAGCGAACGGCCTGAGGAAGGTCTTGGATTGGATCATGGACGTGCGTGCGTCGTGGACGGACCAGGCGCTCAAACGCGACCGACCACCTTGACGATGGTCGTGAAGCCGCCGAAGCGGAGGCGATCACCGTCGCGGAGATCGCGGCGGCCGTTGAACCCGAGGTGGTCGTCGTTGACGAACGTGCCGTTCGTCGAGCCGGTGTCCTCGAGCACGAGCGTGCCGAGCGCACCGTCGACGACGATGACCGCGTGCCGCGACGAGATCGTCGGATCCGAGAGCTGCACGTCGATGTCGTCGCCTGCGCCCGCGCGTCCGACGACGAGACGTCCGCCGGTGAGCGGCCAGAAGTCGCCGTTGGTGTTCGTCTGGTACGCGACGAGGAAGCCGCGCAGCGTCTTGTTGTTCGGATCGGACACCGCGGCAGGTGCGGCGGCCGGCGGCGGTTGCACGCTGCCCATTGCACCTGGCGCTGCGGCCGGAGGTGCGGGCGCGGGATTGAACACGGGCTGCGCCGGCGCTTGAGGAGCGCCACCGTATTGCGGAGCGCCGCCGTACTGCGGCGGTTGCTGCTGCGGCACGCCGCCGTATTGCGGAGCTTGCTGCGCCGGCGTTCCCGGATACGGCGTGCCTTGGGGACCGAACTGCGGATTCATCGGCGGCTGCTGTTGGCCGTAGCCTTGTTGCCCGCCGTACCCTTGCTGCTGCTGCATGGGATCGGCTGCGCCGAATCCGCCAGGACCACCGATCGGCGAAGCGGAAGGCTGCGGCGCCCCATACGGTTGCGGCGCCCCTCCGTATTGCGGCTGCGGCGGCTGTCCGCCGTACGCTTGCGGCTGCGCCGGCTGTTGCGCGTAACCACCGCCACCGCCACCGCCGCCCGGTCCGTACGCGTCGTTCGCGAACTGCATCGCGTCGAGCGCGATCGGATGTCCTTGCGCGCAGTAGCTGGCGCCGGGCGCGATGTCGTGTCCCATCTGGCAGCGCGCGGGTGCGCCGCCGCCCATCCCAGGAGCAGGACCGGGCGCGGGCGCGCCGTATCCCTGCGGCTGCGGCGGCGGTCCGCCGTATTGCGGCGCGCCGCTCTGATTCGGTGGTCCGGCCGCCGGGCGTGCGACGGGCGTCCCGCACGTGTTGCAGAATTTGTCGCTCGGCTTCGCTACGGTGCCGCACTGCGGACAAGCGCTCATGATCCCTCGGATGCCTTCCACGCGCGGAAGATGGCGGCGCGCAGGTCGGAGCATATCGAAGAGACACGAGGAAAAGCGAGCGCAAGAACGCGGGGCGCGTTCGCGGAGCTTCGCAGGGTTCGTGGCATGGGCATCGGCGGTAGGTTACGATCGACCGATGTTGGCTTCTCGTTTGCGGCGGCTCGCCGCAGCGGTGCTTCTCGGTTCGGTCGCGGCAGGGGCGTTCGGGGCGTGTGGCGGGTCGAAGTTCACGCTGGTGGACGACGCTGGCGGCGCGGACGATGCCGGGGTCGGGGACGCGGGCACGGTCGACGGATCGTCCGCCGACGGGGGCACCGTGAATTACTGCGGCACGCACCCGGGGCACTTCCTCTGCGACGACTTCGATCGCGCGAGCGACGATCCGAAGGGGATCAACCTCTGGGACAGCTTCATCGCGAGCACGTACACGAGCGGCCTCCTCGACCGCGCCAGCTCGGTGTCGCCGCCGCGATCGTATCTCGCGAGCACCACGAAGCCCGGGCTAGGCGGGACGACGACCGAGGAGCTCGTATTCATCTCTAAGGACGTCGGTCACGCAAAGACGGTCATCCTCCAATTCGACATCATGATCGAGTCGTACGGAGGGACAGGGATGAGCCCGGCGGGCCTCGTTTTCGTAACATACGGACAGCTCTCGTACGGCCTCATCGCGTTCTCGCCGACGTTGCTCACCTTCGTCGAGACGCTCAAGACGTTGGACGGCGGGCCCGGCGGAATGTCGACGATGCATCCGGCATCGACCGGCCTTCCGGCCGGTGTATGGACTCACATCGCCATCCAGCTCAATCTCCCGCAAGGCGTGACGCCCGGCAGCGCCGGGATCTCCGTCGGGAATTCAGGCGCGGCGCAGACGCCGCTCACGTACACGACGACGATGTCGTCGTCCGTCGGCGCGGCGTTCGGGCTCGACGTGACGGTCGCGCCGACGCTTTGGAAGATTCGCTACGACAACATCACCATCGACAAGGCCAACTAGCGCCGACGCCTAGCGCCTGCGCGTGACCACGAGCGCGATCGCCCCGACGAGCGCGAAGAGGATCCCGAGCGCGCCCGTCCCGCCGAATCCGCGCATCCTCGCGAGCGGACCTGCGGCCTTGCCGACCGCGATCACGTCCTTCATCGCTTCGAGCTCCGGCGCGTTCGATCGCTCCGGAGGAAGGACGTCGAGTGGCGCGCCGACGATCGGAGGTGCGTTCTCCGGCGCGACCTCGCCGTCGAACTGCACCCAGATGCGCCCGGTCGACTCGAGGATCGGCACGTACGTCGCGGTGACTTTTCCTTCGTACGGGCGGCCGGTCAAGATGACGACTGCGTCGCTTGGGAGCTGGTGCTTCGAGAGCTCGCGGTACTTCGTGCCGAGCTGATCCCATCCGGCGGACACGCTCGACGCGATCTCGCGCAGCCTTTGCACGCGACCTTGGTAGGAGCCCTGGTTCATGAAGTCCTTCGTCTGCGGCGCGTTCAAGCTCATCACGTCGTCCGACGCGACCCACACGTCGTCGCTCAGCGCGCACAAGATCGGCGACGGGCGATCCTCGCGCGTCCCCGACGCGACGGTGGTGCCGCGTCCATAGCGAACCCAGACCGATTTCACCGCGACCGACGCGGGCGGCGAGCCGTCGATGTGCACCCACTTGCCGAGGTACGACGACGCGCGCGCGAGAAACTCGCGGTACGAGATCTTGTCGACGCCTTCGTGCGGCGACTTCGAGCTGAACTGACGGCCGTCTTTGCCGGTGATCAAGTACATCTTGTTGTCCCACTCGAGCGTCGCGCCTTCGACGCGCAGGCTTCCGGAGAGCGGTGATCCGAGGCCGAGCTCGCCCGCGGGGGTCGTCGTCGGCACCGACGCGCGCCAGCACCCGAGGCCGATGAGCCCGAGGCCGAGCATGAGGAGCGCTCCGGCGCCGAGGCGCACGAGCGTCGATGCGGTCGATGCCGGCGCGTCGGTCGAAGGCTCGTACGTCGCGGTCGCTGCGGCGATCGGAAGCGGCGGCAGCGGCGCCGCGACGAGCGACGGGCTCGGCGCGATCGCTTCTTTGCAGTACGGACATCGCGCAAGGCGCGCGGAGACCTTCTTTCCGCAGACGCAGACGACAGGATCCATCATCCCTCCCCGAAGAGAGAGATTCACAGGAAGCCGGGGCGACGGGAAGGAATTTGCTAGGGCGCGCCGGCGGCGACGAGCGCGGCGCGGATGACCTCGCGGACCGGAACGCCGTGCGCGCGCGCGGCGGCGGCGCATGCGTCGAGCTCCGGCTTCACCTGCGGCGGACCGTAGGGCCCTTCGGCGATCTTCACGGCGATGCGTCCGTACGGCGTGTCGACTTCGATCGATCGGCGCGGGCGCTCGACGCGGCTCACGTCGTGTCGACGCACGCCGAGGCTCGTCGTCTCGCGGAGCATCGCGTCGCCGACGACGCCGGCGCGTTCGATCGGTGCGATCGCGCTGAGCGTGAGCGCGGGGCGCCCTTTCTTCATCGTGATCGGTGTCGCCCAAACGTCGAGCGCGCCGGCCGTGAGCAGCGCGTCGATCGCGCATGCGATGATCTCGCCCGTCGCGTCGTCGAGGTTCGCTTCGAGCACGGCGTGGGTCGCCGTCGCTCCGTCTGCGCCGGCGTGCGCGTGCGTCGGCGCACCGAGCACGGCGCGAAGCAGGTTCGGACGATCCTTCAGGTCCTTCGTCCCCGCGCCCCAACCCGTGCGCTCCGGTTCCATCTTCGGCCACCTTAGCGACGGACGGCTCGCGTGCGCGCCGACGATCGCCGCGCCGGTCGGGGTCACGAATTCGAAATCGATCCCTGCGTCGTACGTTTGCAACCCCGCGACGCACTCGACCGTTGCGGGCGCCGGGAGCGGCAAGACGCCGTGCGCCGCCTTGATGAATCCGCGCCCCATCGGGAGCGGCGAAACGACGAGCGACGCGCCGAGGTAGTCGAGCGCCGCCGCGGATCCGACGACGTCGACGATCGCGTCGATCGATCCGACCTCGTGGAAGTGCACGTCGTCGAGCGGCATGCGGTGGACCTTCGCCTCGGCGATGGCGAGCCGGCGAAAGGTCGCGTGCGCGATCGCGCGCACCGCGGGCGTGAGCTTCGACTCATCGAGCACCGCGCGGACCGCGGCGTACGCGCGCGGCGGTTGCGGCGTGTCTTCGTGCACGTCGAACGCGCCGGCGACGATCCCGCTGCGGACGCGCGTGCCGAAGTGGAGATGAAAGCCGGTGAGGGGGAGCGCGGCGACGGCTTCGGCGACGACGCTCTCGGGGACGCCGAGGTCGATGAGGGCGGCGATGATCATGTCGCCGGCGAGGCCGCTGGGGGCGTCGAGGAAGAGGAGCTTGCCGGCACCGGCGCCGCGGGCGAGCGGGGCGTGTTCGTGAGCGTGCGCGTGCGCGTGAGCGTGCGTGTGAGCGTGCCCGTGATCGTGCCCGTGATCGTGCCCGTGATCGTGCGCGTGCGCGTGATCGTGATCGTGATCGCCCTCGTGCCCCATGTCAGTACCGTCCGCTCGACCTGAGAATCCGTCCCGCCGCGAACGCCGCGCCGAATCCGTTGTCGATGTTGCACACCGTCACGCCGGACGCGCAGCTCGTCAGCATCGCGCACAGCGCCGCGATCCCGCCGAACGCCGCGCCGTAGCCGATCGACGTCGGCACCGCGATCACCGGAACCGACACGAGCCCTCCGACCGCGCTCGGGAGCGCGCCTTCCATTCCGGCGACGACGATCACGACCGCGCACTTCTCGAACGTCTCGCGCTTGTAGAGCAGCCGATGGATTCCCGCGACGCCCACGTCGTAGATCCGTTCGACCTTCGCGCCGATCATTCGCAACGTCTCGGCACACTCTTCCGCGACTGGAAGATCCCCCGTCCCTGCGCTCATCAACGCGACGGTCCCCTTGGCGAGCTCGGGGATCACCGCTTGCTCGACCGTTCCGACGCGCGCGAGCTCTTTGTAGACGAGCTCCGGGAGCTCCTGCTTCACGCTCGCCGCGCTCTCCGCGTCGAGTCGCGTGATGAGCACGTTCTGCCCGGTGCGCGCGAGCTCTCGCGCGATGCCGACGATCTGCGTCGGCGTCTTGCCGTGGCCGAAGATGACCTCGGGCACGCCCTGCCGGACGGCGCGGTGATGATCGACCATCGCGTAGCCGAGATCGGTGAACGGCAAACCTTTGAGCGCCTCGACCGCCTGCTCGACGCTCGCTTGCCCCGCTTGTACCTGGGCGAGCAGCTCGCGCAGCTTGTTCGGATCCATCGCGGGCCATTTCTAGCACTTTCGGCTTTGCGGCGCCGGTTGTAGCTTCGCTCCGTGCCGGTCTTCTTCGCGCCTCTGCTCGGGTTCCTCTTCGGCGTCGCGTTTGCGTGGGCCGCGTCGGCAGAGCTCGCGCGCGACGACGGACCGCTCGTCGCGTCGCGCCCGTTCTTGGTCGTCGTCGCGTTCGCGCTCCTCGTGTTCACGCCGATCGTCGGTTACTTCGCCTTCTTTCACGGCGACTGGGCGTGGCTGTACACGGTGCCATCGCGCGACGTGCCGTCGGCGATCGACTTTGCGCTAGTCCTCGCGAGCGGAGGCGTCGTCGTGCTCGGGTTCGTCGGCGCCGCGCCGCTCGTTCGGCGGCGCAAGGTCAGCGTCGTGACCACGCTCGCGATCATCCCGGGCTCGATCGCGATCGCGCTCTTCGCGCTCTTCGCGCGGCGCATGTCGCTGAGCGCGACGTACGCGCAGTTCCATGGCGACTTCGGCACCGAGCCGATCGCGTCGAGCGCGCTCGGACGCGGCGTTCTCTTGATGGGCGTGCTGCTCGCGGCGGGCGTCGCTTGGTCGGTGCGCTCGCTGTGGGGGATGAGCGCTGAGGCGAAGCGCTGAGGACTACTGGAGCGCGCCCTCGTCGCCAGACGCGAGGAGGGTCGCGACCAAGACGCCTGCGAACAGCGCGCCGACGACGATCGCCGTGGCGAGCGCGACCTGTGCGCGAGGAGAGGGAGTCGCGCCGCGGTTGTGACGCCCGACGGCGCGCACGCCGAACGCTGCGTCGGCGAGGACGACGAAGGTCGCGGCGAGGATGAACGCGACGTCGCCGCGCGCGATGCTCGTGACGAAGTACGCGAGCGTCCCGAGCGCCAGCACGCCGCCCGCGTACTCGTGACGCGCGTAGAAGTGGGCGCCGCCGATCGGCACCGCGAACGCCAGCGCGAACGCCGCGCGACGGTAACGCTGCTTCGGTGCGTCGTCGCCCGCGTGGTCGGCGTGCGCGAGATCGTCGCCGCGCGCGCGGTTCGCACGGTACGGCGAGCCGGTCGCGTCGCCGACGACCGCAGGCTCGGGCTCGAGCTGATCGGCCGTCGGCGTCAGCGCCGCGAGCGCTTCTTGCGCGTGCTCGAGATCGTCGGGCTTCACGACGAGCCGGATGTCCATGACCGTGTCGAAACGGTTGAGGATCGACGTCGCGCCGCTGTTCCCTTGGAGGGCGACTGCGACGCCGTGGTCGCGCAAGAAATCGAGCGCGATCTGCGCCTCGAGGGCGTCGTCGTAGCGCCGGAGGACGACCCAGTCGGCGTCTGCGCTCATCTCGTTCACTCTAGCATCAGCTCTGCGTTGCAACGAAGGTCGCGCAGGCCTCGTGAATCGCGAGGCACGCGCTCCCGAACGTCGCGCAGGCTTTTTCTTCGCGCTCCGGGTAAGCTCGATGGAGTCATGTGGGTTCGCGGCGCAGCCATTCGCCCCGTCCCGCCGCACGCGGTGGTGGATGCGTCCATTCTTGCGCGCGTCGAGCGCGAGCTCGCGGACGACACCGAGTCGGCGCGCGGCGAGCTCGACGAAGCGTTCGCGCGCTTCGAGCGTACCCAGCCGCAGCTCGCCGAGCGCATCGCGAACGTGCTCGGACGTCCGCTCGACGAGACCGCGCTCGCGCTCGGTTACTTCTTGTCGATCGCGATCTGGCTCGCGTTCGAGCGCACGTTCACCGAGCGCTTGGCCCAAGTCAGCGAGGACGCCCTTCGTGCGACCGAGGACTCGCTCGTCCTCGAAGAGGAGCTCCGCGCCTCGCACGGCGACGAGCCGTTCGATCTCGACGACGTCGTCGCGATCGAGCAGCCCGGCGTCCTCGCGTTCGTGCACGAGCACGTCGACTCCGCGCTCGACGTCGTCGCGCGCGCCGAAGGGGGCGACGAGCGCGAGGTCGACGTCGACGACGTCCACGCCGTCTACCGAGCGATCCTCGTCCTCACGCTCGCGCTCTCGCACGCGGTGTCGCCGATCGACGGCGGCGCACGTCGCAGCGCCGAGCTCCAAGCCTGAGAGGGACATGCAAACCGAAGCGATGGTGCTGAGGAGTCACGGCGGGCCCGAGGTCCTCGCACGCGAGACGATCGATCTCCCCGAGCCCGGACCGCGCGAGGTCCGCGTTCGCGTTCGCGCCGTCGCGCTCAACCATCTCGACTTGTGGGGACGACGCGGCCTCGCGCACGTGAAATACGACTACCCGCACCGCCTCGGCGCCGACGTCGCGGGCGAGATCGAAGCGCTCGGTCCGGGCGCGCGCGGATGCAAGGTCGGCGACCGCGTCGTCGTCAGCCCCGGCATCTCGTGCGGCGTCTGCGATCGCTGCCTCGCGGGCGACGACAACCTCTGTCGCAGCTACAAGATCCTCGGCGAGACGACGCAAGGCGGATACGCGCGCCACATCAACATCCCCGACGCGAACGTCCTCCCGTACCCCGGCGATCTCCCGTTCACGCACGCCGCCGCGCTCCCGCTCGTCTTTCTCACCGCGTGGCAGATGGTCGCCGTTCGGGCGAAGGTCCTCCCGGGCGAGACGGTGCTCGTCCAAGCCGCTGGCAGTGGCGTGTCGACCGCCGCGATTCAAATCGCGAAGCTCTTCGGCGCGCGCGTCTTCGCCACCACGAGCACCGACGCAAAAGCCGAGCGCGCGCGCGCCCTCGGCGCCGACCACGTCATCAACTACACGCGCGAGGACTTCGTTGCAGAGTGCAAGCGCCTGACAGGGAAGAAAGGCGTCGACGTCGTCATCGAGCACGTTGGCGGCGACGTCTTCGCGAAGAGCATCCTCGCCGCGGCGTGGGGCGGGCGCGTCGTCACGTGCGGCGCGACCGCGGGCTTCAAGCCGGACATCGATCTGCGGCAGATCTTTTTTCGCCAGGTGCAGGTGCTCGGATCGACGATGGGGAGCAAGGGGACTCTGTTTCACGTCATGGACCTGGTGAAACAAGGCAAGCTCGCGCCCGTCGTCGATCGCGTGATGCCGCTGTGGGAGGCGCAGGAAGCGCACCGCGTGCTCGAAGCTCGACAAGCCTTCGGGAAGGTCGTCCTCGAGGTCGATTGAATTGCGCGCGCATTCGCTCCGTCCTACGTAGCCGCACGAGGAGGAGAAACCATCATGCGCACATTCGTCAAAACGGTCGTCGCGGCGGCGTTGTTGTCTGGGGTCGCCATGGGAATGGTCGGCAGCTCCGACGCTGCCATCGCGAACAACCGCGCCATGGCGATCGGAAGATACGAGCTTCAGCTCGAGGGAAAGAACGCGGGCTTCGTCACCGGGTTCGCGGGCGGCGGGGCGACAGCCGAGGTCGTCGTCGAGAAGCTCGGGCAGGACAAGATCCAGCGCAAGCACCTCAGCAACGTCAAGTACGAGGACATCACGGTGAGCGCCGGTACAGGGATGTCGGACGGGT
Source organism: Polyangiales bacterium (assembly GCA_038209335.1). Lineage (GTDB taxonomy): Bacteria > Myxococcota_A > Polyangia > Polyangiales > Polyangiaceae > JBBQXV01. The sequence continues at coordinate 13,446 of JBBQXV010000139.1, forward strand.
TCTACAAGTGGATCCAGGAGACGATGGATCGGAGGACCTCGCGCAAGAGCGGCTCGGTCATCGCGATGGACTACGACAACAAGAGCCTTTCGGAGCTCAGTTTCAACAACGCGTTCCTTACGGAGATCGGCTTTCCCGCACTCGATGCAGCGAGCAAAGACGCGGCGAAGCTCACGGTCAGCTTCGCCCCTGAGCTCACGAGGCGGAACAAAGGCGCTGGCAACGTCGTGCCGAATAGCAGTGGGAAGACTCAGACGAGGATGACGTGGAACGCAAAGGATTTCCGTCTGAAGATCGACGGCCTCGACGACGCGACGAGGTGGACGTCCAAGATCGACGCGATCACGCTGAAGCAAAGGGTCACCGCCGGATCGATCGGTGACCATCGCGACTACGAAACCGAGCCCGCCAACATGGAAGTCCCGAACCTCGTCATCACGGTCGCCGAGGCGCACGCGCAGGCGCTCTACGATTGGCACCAGGACTTCGTCATCAAGGGGAACAACGGGCAAGACAAGGAGAAGGGCGGGACGCTCGAGTTTCTCGACCCCCAACAAAAAGCGCACTTCACGCTGACGTTCTCCAATCTCGGCATCACCCGCATCGAGACCGAGAAGAGCCTGGCGAACGGCGCTAGCGACCAAGTCCGACACGTCAAAGCGACGTTCTACGTCGAGCAGATCCGCTTCACGTACGCTCCGACCGTCCCGATGTGACGCGCCTGACCGCTCACTCTCGGCGCGCGTCCAGGCGGCGCGCGCCGACGGCGAGCAAGAGCGCGACGAGCGCGACCATCGTGAAGCCCATGACGGCCGGGGCCATCGACTCGCCCGCGCCTTCGAGGACGATGCGCGTGCGCTGGTCCGATTCGATGTCTCGCGACGAGACGAAGTGCGCGACCGTCGAGAAGTCGATCGCGACGCCGGAGATCGACGCGAAGATCGTCGCCGCCGCCATCCCTTTGATGAACCGGATGTTCCGCTCGTCCGGGCGGAGCGCGAACACGAACGCCGTGACGAGGGCCGTGAGCCCGAACGCCAGCACGACCCACATCGGGAAGCCGCCCTCTTTGAACAACATGATCATGCCTTCCTGAACGTACGCGGGGAGCGCCTGTGACGACAAAAGAACGGACCGGCCCGTTTCGTTGTGACACCGCGGAGACGCCCGAGATGACGGCGCACGCTAGATTCGGTGCATGCGAAACGCGGCACGCTTCGGTGTTCTGGGCTTCGGGCTCGCGGTCGCGGTCGCCGCGTACGGCGCGGGCTGCGGCAGCGACAACGGCAACAACGGCGGCTTCGGCGATCAGGACGCGTCGATCGGCGACGCGCAGAACGACGTCGGGAACATCGACTTCGATGCGAACCACGGCGCCGCGAAGACGCTCGTCATCGAGCCCGCGGACGCGATCGTCGACGTCACCGATCTCGCGATGCTCCCGACGAAGGCGCTCGCGGCGAAGGTCACGTTCGCCGACAACACCACGAGCGCGACGCCTGCCAGCTGGACGATCGATCGCCTCGACATCGCGACGATCGGCGCAGGCACGGGCGCGGTGACGTCGACGGGCGCGACGTTCGGAAAGGCGAACGTCACCGCGACCGCGCTCTCGCTCACCGCGAAGACGACGATCACGTTTCGCCTGAAGACGTCGACGAATCCCGGCAACGTGCCAGGCGCGGATCAGACGCTCCTCAACGGCGCGACCGCGGCGGATCCGGGCGTCACGTCGTTTGCGTATCCGTACGACAAGACCGTCTTCCCGCGCGGCCTCCTCCCGCCGGAGCAGATGTGGAATGGCGGCGCCGCGAGCGATGCTTACTCGGTGCACTTCGTCGGACCGAGCTTCGATCTCACCGTCTTCACGAACGCCGATCCGCCGAGCCGCTTCACGCTGACGAAGGCGCTGTGGAACGCGCTGACGACGTCGGCGGCGGGGAGCGACGTGAGCATCGAGCTGCGGCGACTGCACGCGGGGACGGCGTACGTCTCGGCGAAGCAAGGGTGGAAGGTCGCCGACGCGAACCTCCGCGGCACCATCTACTACTGGGCGATCGACCAAGGGCAAATCGTGAAGATCGATCTGCCGACCGGCGCGCGCAGTCCGGTGTTCGACTCCGGATCGAACACGCAGCTCGGTGCGCCCGCGCCCGCGAACGCCGGCAGTCCGCGCAACCCGACGTGGCAAGACAACGGCACCGGCAAGCGATGCGTCGCGTGCCACGCGGTGTCGAAGGACGGGTCGCGCCTCGTCAGCCTCTTCACGCGCGAGGCGTCGACCGGTCCGGTCGGCGTCGTCGATCTCGCGACGTCGCAGGTCAAAGCCGTCGGCGACTACGAGACGAACGGCGTCTACGAAGCGCTCACGCCCGACGGCGCGCTCACCGTGGTGAACTACGCCGCGAAGACGATGAAGCTCGTCGACACGAACAACGCGCTCGGCGTCGCGAGCGCGCTCGACGCGTTGACCAACGTCTGCGATCCCGCGTTCTCGCCGGACGGGACGCGCTTCGCGCTCGCGACCAACTGCGATCCCGGCTTTGGCTATCCCGTCGAGTTCCGGCGGAGCGATCTGACGATCTACGATTTCGTGCAAGGTACACGCACCTTCTCGAACCCTCGGACGATCCTCGCTAGCGCAGGGATCGGCGACGCGATCGCGTTCCCGAGCTTCTCACCCGATTCGAAGTGGCTCTTCTTCCAGCGCGGCGACTACAGCCGCGCGAAGTACGGCGCGGGACCGCCGTACCAACATGGCGTCGACGATCTGTACGTCGCGAGCGCGGCGGTGAACGCGGCGTCGCTCGCGCTCGACAACGCGAACGGGAAGGGGTTGTTGCCTGCGGACAGCCTTCATTTGAACTACGCGCCGACGGTGAATCCGATCGGGGAGGGCGGGTACGTCTGGGTCGTCTTCACGACGCCGCGCGATTACGGAAATCGGATGGTGTCGCCGCAGGGCGCGCCGCCGACGGACGCGACGTACGCGAACCACAAGCAGCTTTGGGTGACCGCGGTCGACGCGAACATCGGCACGGTCGACCCGAGTCATCCGGCGTTTTGGTTGCCTGGGCAGGATCCGGCGAGCGCGAACATGTTCGGCTTCTGGGCGCTCGCGCCGTGCAAAGCGACGGCGGGCGACGCGGGGCCGCAGAGCTGCTCCGCCGGCTTCGAGTGCTGCAGCGGCTTCTGTCGCGACACGCGGAAGGGACCGGTGTGCGTCGATCAACCGGGCGGGTGCCATCAGATCGGCGAGAAGTGCACGACGGGCGCTGACTGTTGCAACGCCGGAATGGGCGTCGATTGCATCGCGGGGGTTTGCCAGAAGACGCGGGTCAACTGAAGCAGACGAGCCGGGGTCGCCACGAATCGACCCGTCGTCGCGGAACGGCCGGCCCGCGCGGTACGCGGCGTGCTGTTCGAGTCTGTCTGATCGCAATGAGCCGTCACGTTGCGCTTATTTGCACGCGTCGCTCCGCGGTCCCGCGAGCGCGCAGCCGGAGGCGCGATCCCCCGCGTCGCCGATCCCGACGCGCGTGAGGAAACCCTCGCGGCAATTGAGCGTGTTCCCGCTGTCGGTGTACTCGGGTGCGTTCTTGTCGAACTTGAAGTTGTTCTGGCAGTCGTTCCAGCACAGCGTCTTGTTCGTGTACGGCGCGCTGTCGCCGTTGCACGTCAGCACTATGACGGAGCAGTAGTTGTCGCAGCGATCGCCGCAGAGCCCGCCTCCGAACGGACCCGCCGCGGGGCAGTGCAGCGCCGGCGCCGTCTGCGCGGCGACGGTCTCTGCCAAGCGGCATCCGAGCGAGTCGTCGCTGTCACCGTAGACGCCGACCTGGAGATCGCTGCAGGCGTGCATGCATTGCTCCACGGAGGCGAACTGTGCGTTCGCTCCCGAGCAGCTCGCGGCGACGAGCGCGCAATAGCTGGTGCACGATAGCTCGCGGAGCGGCGCGTCGGCCGCCGCGTCCGCGGAGGCGATTGCGACGTCGGCTACGTTCGCGTCGACCGAGGGCCCGTCGACCCCTGCGTCGCTCGCGGTCGAGGTGGCGTCGGCGGAGCAGCCCGCGGTTGCGTAGACGAGGAACGCGACGACAACGAGCACGGCGTTCGAACGATCAGTCAACGTGCGCCTCCTAAGGCTTACGAAAAGACCCGGCGGTCCACCAGGTCGCGGGGGGCGTTGCAGCTACGGTGCCGCGACGATCCGTCGGCGCGCGTGCGGTTCGCGGCGGACGCCGTCGCCCCGAATCGACCCGTCGTGGCGGAACGACCCGGCCCGTGCGCCGCCACTCGCGCGTCGCGGCGCGCACTTCCGCGTTGGATCGCGCGTTGCTCTGCTGTTCGTCGGAAGCCAACTTACAAGGAGATCCCGATGATCACGTTCGCGCCGTCGAAGGCATTCACGCTCGTTCCCCTCCTCGCGCTCGCGCTCACCGCGTGCGCCGAGACTGCTCCGCCGCCGCGCACCGGCTTGACCGCGCGCGCCGACAACGGCACGCGCAGCGACGCGACCGGCTCTCAGGTCGGGATGATCACCACGCCGCAGAAGAGCGCGAACCAGAGCGTCGTGCAGATCTCGGACGAGATCCTCGCGGCGTGCTCGATCGGTCGCGGCGACGCGTACTTCGCGACCGACTCGTACACGCTTCAGTCGAACGACGTCCCCGTCCTCGACAAGGTCGCCGCGTGCTTCACGACCGGCGCGCTGAAGGGGCGCGGCGTCCGTCTCGTCGGGCACGCGGATCCGCGCGGGCCATCCGAGTACAACACGATCCTCGGTCAGAACCGCGCCGACTCGGTCTCGACGTACTTGCGTCGCAAGGGGGTCCCGAGCGCGCAGGCCGAGGCGACGTCACGCGGAGCGATGGACGCGACCGGCACGAACGAGCCGACGTGGGCGCAGGATCGTCGGGTCGACGTCATGCTCGGGCGCTGAGTGTCGTGAAAGGAGCCGCGCATGTTCGAGCCATCCGGTCGCGTGTCGTCGTCGTTCAAGGCTGTGAGCTCCGCGCGAGCGAACAAGATCGTCCGCTGGCCTCCGCGGGTCGTCGTTGCGGAGGACGACGACGAGATGCGTCGCCTCGTGGTCGAAGCCCTCCTCAAGGACGGATACGAAGTCGAAGAGGCGCGCGACGGCGGGCGGCTGCTCGTGCGGGCGGCTGCGTACTACACGCGTCGCGCGAAGGTCGCCGACGTCGATCTCATCGTCTCGGACGTGCGCATGCCGATCTGCAGCGGCCTTCAGATCCTCCAAGGGCTACGAGAAGCGAACTGGCACATCCCCGTCATCCTCATGACGGCGTTCGGCGACGACGCGACGCGCGCGCGCGCCGAGGGGCTGGGCGCCATCCTCTTCGACAAGCCGTTCGACATGGACGATCTGCGCACCGCGGTCCGATCGCTCGCGCCCATCGACTGATGCGCGTTCGCTCGCCACGCCGCGCGCGCCGAGCGAGACTACGGCCATGAAGCTGGTGCAGAAGCTGACCGCCGCGCTGGTCGTGGGCACGTGCATCATCTTGGCGGCGAACGGCTACTTGCGCGTGAGGCGTGAGGTCGCGGCGCTGCACGCGGACCGCGTGCGTGACCACGCGCTGATCGGCCATTCGCTGGCAGCGGCGTCCGAGGCCGTCTGGCGCTCCGACGGCCGCGCGCATGCGCTCGCGATGATCGATGCGATGAACGCCCGATCGAAGGAGATCCGCGTCCGCTGGCTCGACGCGCCGCCCGCGGGATCGGACGCTGGCGCTCTCCAAGCAGCGACTGCCGGCGAAGCGATCACGCACATCGGACCCGACGAGCGCGGGAGCGAGCGGCGTCTCACGTATGTGCCGGTCGCGGTCGACGGCCTGCGGCGCGGCTACATCGAGTTCTCCGAGTCGCTCCTCGCCGAAGAGCGACGTCAACGCGAGATCGTCGGCAACACGGTCGCGACGACGCTCGTCCTCATGCTCGTGAGCGCCGCGCTCTCCGTTGTCCTCGGCTTCTGGCTCGTCGGGCGCCCCGTGCGCATGCTCGCGGAGAAGGCGCGGCGCGTCGGGCAAGGCGACTTCGCGGGGCCGGTCGACGTGCGACAGAACGACGAGCTCGGGGAGCTCGCGGTGGAGATGAACGCGATGTGCGATCGGCTGGTGGCCGCGAAGGAACGGGTCGCGCACGAGACGGCGGCGCGCATCGCGACGCTCGAGCAGCTGCGGCACGCGGACCGGCTGACGACCGTCGGGAAGCTCGCGTCCGGCGTCGCGCACGAGCTTGGAACACCGCTGAACGTCGTCTCTGCGCGAGCGTCGATGATCGCGAATGGCGAGGCGACGCCCGCAGAGGCGGCCGAATACGCGCGCATCATCGTGGACGCAGCCAAGCGCATGACCGCGATCATCCGCCAGCTCCTCGCGTTCGCGCGGCGAGGCACGGGCGGAGCGCGAAAGGCGATGGATCCGGTCGGGCTCGTCCGCGAGGCGCTCGACATGCTCGGTGCCATCGCCAAGAAGGAACGCGCGACCTTCGCGGTCCGCGGCAGCAGCGACGCGACGGTGAACGTCGACGCGGGCCAGCTCCAACAGGTCGTCACGAACGTCGTCGTCAACGCGATGCACGCGATGCCCGACGGCGGCGTCGTCGAGGTCGAGGTCGGACGCGCGCGCGCCGCTCCGCCACCCGATCACAGTGGCGGAGAGAGCGACTACGTCTGCATCGAAGTTCGCGATCGCGGAACGGGGATCGCGGCCGACGCGCTGCCCCACATCTTCGAGCCGTTTTTTACGACGAAGGACGTCGGCGAAGGGACGGGGCTCGGGCTCTCCGTGTCGTTCGGCATCGTGCAGGAGCACGGCGGCTGGATCGCCGTGGACAGTGAGCCCGGCAAAGGGAGTACGTTTCGGATCTACCTCCCTTCGGGCTCGGCGACGTGACGGCAAGCGTTCTCCTCATCGACGACGATCAACCTCTGTGCGAGACGCTCGAGGCGGGCTTGCGAAAGCGCGGTATCGCCGTCGCGTGGGAGACGTCCGCGCACGAAGCGATACGGCGCATCGCGACCGACGAGGTAGACGTCGTCGTCACGGATCTCAACATGCGCGAGATCGACGGCATCGAGCTGTGTCGGCGCGTCGTCGCGAATCGATCGGACGTCCCGGTCATCGTGCTGACCGCCTTCGGCAGCCTCGACACGGCGGTCGCCGCGATCCGCGCGGGCGCGTACGACTTCATCAGCAAGCCGGTAGAGCTCGACGTCCTCGCGATCGCGATCGAGCGCGCCGCGTCGCATCGCCGCCTCCGCGAGCAGGTGAAGGCGCTTCAGCGCGAAGCGAGCCGGGCGCCGCGATTTGGCGCGCTCGTCGGCGACAGCCCGGCGATGCGCGCGGTCTACGATCTCGTCGATCGCGTCGGCGACTCCGAAGCCTCCGTCCTCATCGCCGGCGAGAGCGGCACCGGCAAAGAGGTCGTCGCGCGCGCGCTCCACGAACGAGGCCGCCGTCGCGAGCATCGCTTCGTCGCGATAAACTGTGCGGCCGTGCCTGAGTCGCTCCTCGAGAGCGAGCTCTTCGGCCACGCGCGCGGCGCGTTCACCGACGCGAAGGTCGCGCACGTCGGCCTGTTCGCGCAAGCGCAGGGCGGGACGATCTTCTTGGACGAGATCGGCGACATGCCGCTCGCGCTCCAGCCGAAGCTCCTGCGCGTCCTGCAGGAGCGCGTCATACGGCCGGTGGGCTCGGCCACCGAGGCGCCGATCGACGTCCGGTTCCTCGCGGCGACGAACCGCGATCTCGAGTCGGCCATCGAAGACGGCCGCTTTCGCGAGGACCTCTATTTTCGCGTCAACGTCATCCGCATTCCGCTCCCGCCTCTGCGCGCGCGGCAAGGCGACATTCTCTTGCTCGCGCAGCACTTCCTCGGGCACTTCGCGGCGCGCGCGGGCAAGACGTTCAGCGGCATCGCTCCAGCGGCCGCGCAGAAGCTCGTCGGGTACGCTTGGCCGGGCAACGTGCGCGAGCTCCAGAACTGCATGGAGCACGCGGTTGCGCTCGCGCGCTTCGAAGAGATCGGCGTCGACGATCTCCCGGAGCGGATCCGCGCGTACCAGCGATCCCATGTGCTCGTCGTGAGCGACGATCCCGCGGAGCTCGTGCCGATGGAGGAGATGGAGCGGCGCTATGTTGCGCGCGTCATGGAAGCGACCGCGGGTAACAAGACGGCGGCCGCGCGTATCCTCGGGATCGACCGCAAGCGACTCTACCGGATGATCGAGCGCTTCGGGCTCGACGGCTCGAAGAAGGATTGAAGCGCGACTCGGTCGAGCAACCTAAATTTAGCCCGGCCGCTCGGCCTCTGCCTCGCTCACGTTCGGCGCGTCGCTCGCGTCGAGCGTGCCCGACGTGATGAACATCGCGTCGCCCACCGGCTCGAGAAGCGGAACGCGCCACGCGCGAAGCAGGTACCCGAGCGTGAACGTTCGCTCTTGGTGATAGCCCGGGTACGCGCGGCTGAGCACGTCGGTCGCGGCGGGCAAATTGTACCAGGGCACCTTCGGCGAGACGTGGTGCGGCAGGTGCCGGTTGATGTGGAAGAAGTGCCGCTCGAACCACAGCGGGAAGCGCACGTCGAACGTCGACACGACTTGCCCGCGAACCGGCGTCCAGCTCTCGCGATCGAAGACGAGCGCGCCTTCACCTGCATGATGCAAGTAAGTGAAGAGCGCGCCGAAGACCATCCCGATATAGACCGGCACGAGGTAGTGCTTGAAGAGACCGGCGGCGCCGAGCGTGAAGAAGAGCGCGACCGAGATCCCGCCGCTCGTGGCGAACATCAACGAGTTCGAGAAGAAGAGCTGGCGGCGCGCGCGCTTCGACAGCTGCACCTGCTTGTAGAGCGTGCCCATGAACGTGCGGCGCACCATGCCGACGATGAAACCGATCGCGAGCCCGACCGGCGTCGCGAACGCGAGGCGCGCTTCGAGGCGCTTGCCGAACGGCGCGGCCGCGTACTCCTCGCGCGAGAGCATCTTCTCCGGCCAGTCGGTGTCTTCTTTGCGGAGCTGCGCGCGCGCGTGGTGATGGTTGTGCGAGATGCGCCAGCTGTGAAAGCCGGTGACCACGGGCGACATGCAGATGTGCCCGACGACGGAGTTGACGCGCTTGCTCTTGGCGAACGCGTCGTGGCCGCAGTCGTGGCCGAGGATGAAGAGGCCGACCATGCCCGAGGCGACGACGAGCCACATACCGACGAGCACGGGCACGCGCCACCAGAGGCTGGTGTCGGGTTCGAAATGGAGAAACCAGAGGCCGGCTTCGCCGATCGCGACCGTCGCCCAAGCGCGCGCGAACGCCCACCATGCACGCAGCGGCGAGAACGCGTGCAGCTCGGCGGGGAGCGCGGCGCGAATCTGCGCGAGGGTCGTTCCATCGGCGCGTGACTGCGCATCGAGCTCGAGCGGGGTCATCGTGCGCACTTGGGCGCAGTGTACGCGAGTTGGGGCGAGGCGCGGGGACCGTTTCCGCGCGCCGCCCAACGATAGCGATGGCCGTCGCAACCGTTTCCCCATGCGTCGCAACGAAAGCGACGGTCTCCGATCGAGTTTCGCGGTGCGCCCGATGACGCCCCGCGCCCTCCCCGAGTCTTCCCCTGAGCGCCTCGAGAGATGTCGCGACTCGGGCATCGAAAAAGAAAACCGAGAATCCGACGACGACGTTCCCGGATTCGCCCTCCTCGATACCCATTGATCTGTGAAGGACGAAGACGGAGCGATGGTGCTCCGCCGGGCACTAGCCTTCATCAACCCTTGTAAAGGAGGGTGCGATGAGCACCAGACTCGACAAGAAGGCTGCGCTGGCGCTGAACCCGACGGTCGTCGAAGGTGTGGACAAGCATTTCGCGAAGGTCAAAACCATGACCCTCGCGGGTGTGAGTTACACCCCGACGTCTCTGAAGGCTCTGCTCCGGAGCGAAATCGACGGTTTCAAATCGCTCGATGTCGCTCGCGCG
>JBBQXV010000140.1:0-23314 GCA_038209335.1 Polyangiales bacterium
CGCATCTCAACCGTCACCATCGTCGCCGTCGTCGCAGCTCAGCGAGCAGAACGATCTCTTCGCCGATGCCGTCGCCGCCAAGCGTCGCGGCGCGATCGTTCAAGCGATCGCGACGTTCGAGCGCTTCCTCGCGAAATACCCGTCGAGCCCGCTCGCAGAGAGCGCGGCGGCCGAACGGATGCGTCTGCTTCGTGGCAGCGATCGCGCGCGCGCCCAAGCTGCGGCGCGTGACTACCTCGCGCGGTTCCCGAACGGCTTCGCGCGCGGCGACGCGCTGGCGATCCTCGCCGAGGCGCCTTGACGAGCAGACGCTCGCGCGCGGCTTGGACCGCGCTCGCCAGCGTCGCGATCGCGGCATGCAACGGAGAGTTTCGCTTCGATCAGCAGCGCGCGCACGACGCCTCGCCCGACGTCGTCGCCCCCGCGGGTTGCGCGACGGACGCCGACTGTCCACTCGCGACGCTCCATTGCGATCCGCAGTCGGGCGCGTGCTTCGCGTGCACGTCCGACAGTCATTGCCCCGCGACGGCGCAGAGCTGCGACGCCGCGCTTCGCGTCTGCGTGCAGTGCGAGACGACGCGCGACTGCGCGCAGGGTCACGCGTGCGAGCCGACGACGCGCCACTGTATCGCCACCTGCCGCGAGTCGGTCCAGTGCGCGGCGCCGACGATCGGCTGCGACGAACCGCAAGGGATCTGCGCGACGTGCCTCGTCAACGCCGATTGCCGAACGTCGGCGGATGGGACGCGCTGCGATCGCGCGATCGATCAATGCGTCGAGTGCACGACGGACACGCATTGCGCGCCGCCGACCTCGCGCTGCGATCGCACGCGCGGGAAATGCGTAGGCTGCCTCGCGGCGGTCGACTGTACCGATCCGACCACACCCGTCTGCGATCCTGTCGCCTTCGCGTGCATCGCGCGACCGTGACAGCGGACGTTTTCAATCGAGCGCGCCACAAGCGGAGCCGCGACAGTCGCGTGACTGTACATCGTTCGTACACTCGCGAAATTCGACGACAAGGTCGCCTGCGGATTGCGATTCGGCGGTACATAACGCGCGACACCTTCTTCATGAGAGAGGTCGTGCATGCGCAAGCTCGTGTCGTACGGTTTCGCCATCGCATCGCTCGCGGGATGTGGCGCGGCGGATGAGCATCCTCTCGGTGGGCCGTACGGCGGAAGCGGCGGCGCCGCGAACACGTCGAAGGGCGACGGCACCGGCGCGAGCAGCGGCGGCGACGACGGCACGACGCCCGGTGACGACGCAGGAACGATCGTCGACGACAGCGGCGTCGTCGTCACGCCTCCGGGCGTCGACAGCGGGACACAACCCGGTCACGACTCGGGCACGCCGTCACCTCAAGCGGATTCAGGGACGCCTCCGCAATCGAACGCGCCGACGTGGACTTCGATTTGGAATGCTTACCTTGCCAACAGCACGCAGGGACGATGTCCCGGTTGCCACAGCCAAATGAGCACTCCCGCGAAGTCGTACGCGTGGCTCCACGGCAAGGGCTACATCACCGGCACCGGCTCGCCGATCGCCGTGAACGGGCGCTCGACGTTGTCATGGTTCGCGGGAAACATGCCGCCGAACGGGCCGACGTCGTGGACGCAGTCCACGGCGGACGTCAAAGCGTGGGTCGCTGCAGGCGCGGCGAACAACTGATCCGTTGGAGATTTTCATGATGCGTAGCTTCCTCTTCTGCTCTGGCCTCGTCGCACTGCTCGCGCTCGCGTCCGCGTGCACGCACGTCGCGCCGTACGATCGCGGCAAGCTCGCGCATCCGACGATGACCGACGAGTACGACGGCCCCGCCTCGGGTCACGTGCACGCGGTGCACGAAGGGGCGACCGGTGGTGGCGCGCTCGGTGAGAGCGGCTGCGGATGCAACTGACGCGAGAATCCTCCTCGCGTCCCGCATCGCCCGTCCCGTTCTCGCTCTTCGTCGTCGTCACGCTCGTCTGCGCGGCGACGCGTGCTGCGAGCGCCGACGACGCAGGGACGACCGCGGCGCCGACGACGCCGACGGAACGCAAGGCGCCGAAGGACACGGCGACGAAGCGCGCGTCGGTCGAGATGGCGACGTACGGCGACTCGGATCACGTCGGCGTCGTGACCCCTTCGGTCGGGATGAGCATCGACAACGTGATCACGGGCGCGTCGCTCCGTGCGCGTTACCTCGTCGACGTCGTGTCGGGCGCGTCGGTCGACGTCGTGTCGACGGCGTCGCGGCGGTGGACGGAGATCCGTCAGGCGGGATCGATCGAAGGCGAGTACAAACCGCGTGACTTCGGAATCGCGGTGACGGGCTCCGCGTCGAACGAGCCGGACTACCTCTCGTACACAGTCGGCGCGCGGATGACGTATGACCTCGACGCGAAGAACACGACGTTGCTCCTCGGCTACGCGTACGGCCACGACACCATCGGTCGGCACGGAACGCCGTTCGCGGTGTTCGCGCGGGAGCTCTCGCGCGCGACGTACGCGGCCGGCGTCACGCAGGTCATCGATCGCGCGACGGTGATCGGCGTCGCGCTCGACGTGGTGATCGAGAACGGAGATCAGTCGAAGCCGTACCGTTACATTCCGATGTTCGCGCCGGCCGTCGCCGCGAGCGCTCCACTCGGCGCGTCGATCGATTGGGTCACCGCGCATCGCTTGCCCGAACGACCGCTCGAACAGCTGCCGCTCACGCGTCGTCGCTTCGCGGTGACGGGTCGCTTCGCGCACCGCTTCGACGGATCGACCGTGCGGCTCTCCGAGCGGATCTACGACGACACGTGGGGGCTCGTCGCGTCGACGACCGACATGCGGTGGATCTTCGACGTGGGTCGTCGCTTCGCGCTCTGGCCGCACGCGCGATTTCACGTGCAGTCGCCGGTGACGTTTTGGGAGCGCGCGTACGTGTCGCGCAACGCGGGCAACGGCGGCTGGGACCTTCCGGAAATTCGCACCGGCGATCGCGAGCTCGGGCCGCTCTGGACGGCGACGGGCGGCGCCGGCGTCCGGATGTTCGTTGGCGCGGACGCAGATCCGCGCGCGTGGGCGATCTCGCTCCAGGGCGACGTCATGTACACGTCGTACCAAGACGATCTCTACCTCACGTCGCGCACCGCGGTGCTCGGCGCCGTCATGTTCGAGGCGGAGCTATGAAGCACGTCGCGCTCGCCGTCGCTTCGATCGTCGCGTCGGTCGCGCTCGCGTGCGGCGATCCGGTCCATTCGAACGCCGTCGACGCGCTCGGTCCCGAGGCCAACGGCGTGGGCCCGGGCCCGACTCACCGACCCGGCCAACCTTGCCTCGTCTGCCACGGCGGATCGGGACCCGCCGGTCCGCAGTTCAGCATCGGCGGCACGGTCTACTTGATCAAAGGGCAGAGCGATCCCGCGCCGAACGTCGTCGTGAAGATCACCGACTCGCGTGGGCAGACGCGCAGCGTGACGACGAACAAGGTCGGCAACTTCTACATCCCGGTCGAGCAGTGGGATCCGTCGCCGCCGCACCAGGTCGAGCTCCACTCGGGCGACACGTTCGTGAACGCGATGCGAACGGCGATCGGACGCGACGGATCGTGCTCGAGCTGCCACTTCGGAAAGCCTGCGCCGAACACGCCGGGCCCCGTGTACCTCGCGACCGATCCGATGGATCTTCCTGGGGCGATGTGATGCACACAGGCGCGCTCGTCTATTCGGTCACGGCCTCGGTCGTCGCGATCGCGTTCGTTGCGTGCTCGAGCGCGCCGGCGGATTCGCGCATCGGCGTCGTCGCTCCCGATCGCGCGCAATTTCCTCCGGTCGGCGATCTGCTCACGCATCGATGCGGCGAGCTCGACTGCCACGGCAACTCGCAACGAAACTTCAAGATCTACGGCTGCGAAGGGCTGCGCCTCGATCCGGCGGCGTCGCCGGGCTGTCCTTCGATGCTCGGGCCGACGGCGACTCCAACGAGCGACGCGGAGTACGACGCGACATACCGATCGCTCGTGGGTCTCGAGCCCGCGGTGATGTCGACGGTGATTCACGACAAGGGAAAGAACCCGGAGCTCCTGACGTTCGTGCGCAAGGCGCGCGGCGACGAGTCGCACAAAGGCGGCGCGCTCGTCGTGCCCGGCGACGATCAAGACAAGTGCATGACATCGTGGCTCGCGGGGCAGACGGATACCGACGCTTGCGCGCGTGCCGTGGCGCCGCCGACGACGCCATGACGATCGTATTCGCGCGACCGTGGCGGCTCTTCGCGGCGATCGCGATCGCGATGGCGACCGTTGCGAGATCGGCGCCGGCCCAGGACACGGTGTCGGAGGCCGACGCGGCGAAGGACGAAGCCGCGGCCGCAAAGACATCGCAGCCGATCGGAGACTTCACGCACACGCCGCCTGCGATGCAAGCCGTGCGTACGCCGCTGCCGCTCTTCTTCGGGTACGCGGGGAGCGTTCCGGTCGCGACGGTGACGCTGCGTTACAAAGCGACCGGCATGCGCGAGTACCGGCGCATCGCGCTCACCAAGATGAAGGGTGGCTGGGGCGGGCTCGTTCCCTGCGCGGACGTGGCGCGCGGCGTGATGCGCTACTACGTGCTCGGCGCGTCGAGCGACGGATCGCCGGTGGTCGGCAACGGCTCGGCGCGCGAGCCGTACTGGGTTCCGATTCGTGCGAAGATTTCCGGCGATCCGCCGAGCCTTCCGGGATCGCCACCGCCGTCGTCGTGCAGCGACGGCGCCGACGCCGCGCCGACCGCTCCGACGGGCGTCGCGCCGAGCGAGCAGCCGCGCAAGAAACTCGAAGTCGGCGACGCGTGCGACGAGAACGCTCAGTGCGACAGCGGCCGCTGCAAAGCCGGCGAATGCATCGACGCGGAGGTCAAACGCAAAGAGGTCTCCGGCGACTACGCGCGCGTCTGGATCGGCGTGAGCGGATCGATCGACTTCGTCTCGCTGCCTGCGGCCGACGACGTCTGCAAGCTGACCTCGCAAGGGGTCCCGTCGAACAGCGCCGGCTACTATTGCACGCACCCGGACGGCGTGGATTTTCCGAGCCGCGCAGCGCCTACCGAGAATACGACGATCACGAAGGGCAACGGCGGGAGCGCGCCGGGCGGGATCGCAGGGCGTGACGTGCGCGCGATGGTGAGCTTCGACTACGCGCTCAGCGCGAATTTCCTCCTCGGTGCGCGGCTCGGATGGGTGTTCAACACGTACCCAGGGACGGCGGCGTCGCACGATGGGCACGGCTTCGCGACGCCGATTCATCTCGAGATCCGCGCGACGTACCTCTTCGGAGACGCTCCGCTCGCGCGGTCGGGGCTCGCGCCGTACCTCTTCGGGGGCGGCGGCGCGACAGAGCTCGACGCCGCGACGACGGTGATGGTGACGCAAACCGGGATCGCCGGGCAGCGCCCGATGCAGGCGTGGGTGACCGCGGGACCGCTGTTTTTCGCGCTCGGCGGCGGCGCGCGCTATGCGCTTTCTCCGCGTGCGGCGGTGCTCGGAGGCGTGCGGTTCATGGGCGCGCTCGGCGGCGCGGCCGGGATGGTGTCGTCGCTCGCGCCGGAGCTGTCGATTCAGTACGGGTTCTAAAACCGAGCCAGCGCATGCCGAACTGCGAGAAGCCCTTGCCGTGGCCGATCGCTTCCGCGACGTCATCGAACGGCTTCGTCAGGACCGACGGCGACCGAAAACCTCCGGTCACCGACGTCGACCACGGACAGCACGCGAAACGGGGTTCTCGCAGATAGGAGCTCGCTTGAAATTCAACCTCGAGAGCTTCTCGCAGATAGGAGCTCGCTTGATAGGAGCTCGCTTGAAATTCAACCTCGCGAGGTTCTCGGACAAGCGGGCGAGGTTGAAAATCAACCGACGGAGGTTCCAATTCGAGCGACCGAGCGTGATGGCGCCGCTCGTGAGTTGGGGGTCTCGCGCAGTATCGACCTTCGAGCTGCGCGCCGCCGCACGCCACGACCAGCACGAAAAGGAGCGAACACCACCTCGGCGCAGGCTCGAGGTTCGCACGCGTCGTCATCGTCGCTCTCCAAGCCGCCCGGGGCGGTACACTCCGGCGTAGGTTATCTTTCTTCGCGGAGGGGACCATGCGTACGCGAATCGTCTCGGTTGCGACGGTCATCGGGCTCGTGTGTGTGATCGCTCACTGCGGCGGATCGACGACCACGGTCGGCGGTAGCGATGCGTCGAGCGACGGATCGACGTCGGATGACGGATCGACGAGCGACGGATCCGTCAGCGACTCGGCGAGCGGCGACGGCGGCGCGACGTGCAACCCCGCGTGCACGACGGGTCGCGTCTGTTGCAGCGGCGCGTGCAAGAACCCCGACAACGATCCCGACAACTGCGGCGGCTGTGGAACGCGCTGCTCGGGCGCGACGCCGTACTGCGACGGCACGTGCAAGGCGAAGCCGTGCTCGGCCGGTGGTGCCTGCGCTCCCGAGCTCTGCTGCGGCACTGCGTGCTGCACGTCGGGACAGCTCTGCTGCAAGAACGAAGGACCTGTCGGCGGACCGCCGGCGTGCCATACGCCGACGGCGATGGAGCCGTCGTGTCCGCCGGGCTGCGCGCCCCTCTGCCGGAGCGACGTCAACGCGAAGCGCGACATCGCGCCGGTCGACGGCCGCGACGTGCTCGACGCGCTCGCGCGCGTTCCGATGTCGACGTGGTCGTACAAGACAGACGCTCCGGAGGTGCGTCACCTCGGACCGATGGCGCAGGATCTCCACGCGGCGTTCGGCCTCGGCGGGAGCGACAAGTCGTACGATCCGATCGATGCGCACGGCGTCGCGTTCGCCTCGATTCAAGCGCTCTACGCAATCTCGAAAGAGCAGAGCGCGCGCATCGAGAAGCTCGAGAGAGAGAACGCGCTTCTGCGGAGCCGCGGCGCGTGCGGCACCTGCGGTGACGGCTGCAAGTAGCGACGAGACGCACCGCGCCGTGGTCTTGACCACGCATCGCGTTAATCGACCGCTGCGCCCGCGTACCCCGCGCCGAGCGCCCGTTCGGCGACGACGATTTACAGATCGGCGACGGCGCCGTACCGTTATGGGTTCGCTCAAAGTTAGGGAGGCCCAATGACGAAATCGTGGTTCGTGGCTGGCGCTGTCGTGCTGGGGGCGCTGTCGGCGACCAGGGCGGCTCATGCTGGCGAGCAATCGCTGACGCAGACGCTCGTCGACCAAACGAACAACCACCCGAGAAGCGTCACCAAGAGCTACTGGAGGTCGAACCCGTTTTGTCTGTGGGGCTGGTGCCCGAAGTTCGATCTGATTGCGGTGAGCGCGATGAACGTAGCGTCGAGCAGCGTCGGGCTGAAGCATGGAGCCCTGATCACGTTCGCCGGCCAAGCATGGGGCTTCGGACGGACGAACACCCCTAACGAGGTCGGCACCGCCGTCTTGATGGTCGACGGCAGGTCGAGGGCCACGTCGAGCTTCGGCGCCACCGACAGCAACAACGTCCAGCTTGCGGTGCAGAGAGCGTGGGTGCTGCTCATCACCGAAGGGGTCGGACGTCATACGTACCAGGTGTGCTTCACCTACGGCCGCAACATGGACGAGGCCGACCGCTCGAACAACTGCACCGCGTTCGAATCCTTCACCGTCATCCCGTGAGGCGAGAAGGAGGCGAAGAAAGGCGGTTGGGCTCACGGCGACGCATCATCGAGGCGCGCTGCACGCCATGAGGCACGTGCCTGTTCAGGGCTTCGTGTCGCCAGGCTTGGTCGAGGCGCTCGGCGCGGGGGTGCCGTCGGAGCTCGCGGGCGCGGACGAGGACGAAGGCGACGCGTTGCTCGCGGCGCCGGGCACTTGCGGCTGATCGCCCACGTCGTGGACTTGCTGATCCAACTTGTGCACGGGGCATCCCGCGAGGAACACGACGACAAGAGGAAGCGAAAGGACGGCGACGAGCGAGGATGCGGAGCGAGCGCGCTGGACGTGGGCCATGCGCGAACCGTAACACACGCGTCGCCATGCATTACGCCGCCGCCCGGCGCTCCGCCATCGGCACCGAGTGCTCCGACTCTTCGGAGACGCCGTCGATTCAGTACGGGTTCTGAAATCTACGTCGTGGGGAGCTCGCGCCGGATCTGCTCGACGATCTCTTCGAGAAAACGATGCACGACCGCTTCCGCGACGCGATGCCCGACCATCGCATCGACGGCGGTCCCCACGACGCCCATCGGTGGCGTGTAGCGTCCTTCGATCTCGAGCTGCGTCTCCGTCGCGAAGAGCGGCCACGCGGAGAGCTCCGCGTCCATCGAAGGAAAGAGCGCCGTCGCCTTCGCCGCTTCCCACGAGAGCGCGACACGCGTGACCGGCGACATCCCGGCGATCCCCGCCTCCTCGCGCGCGCCGCGGACGTGGATGTGCACGTCGACGCCGAGCTCGATGCCAGCGACGGTGACTCGCAACGTCGACGCGAGCGCATCGGCGCGCGCTGCGGCCGACGTCGTCGCGCGCTGGAAGAGCTCGGCGCCACGCTCGCGCAACACGCCGCGCACCTGCTCGTAGGGACGGTTGACGTACTCGTAGCAGCGGAGCGTTCGGGGTTCGATCATGATGGTCGTCTCGAAGCACGAGCGATGCCGAGCGAGTGCGCGCGCCGATTGCGGCATCTCGTGGGCTTCGGCGCCTCGCGTCGCGCGCTTCGTGCGCGCACGCGCAAGGCGTGCGCCGATCCGCACCGTCGCGCGAGCTCAGGAGGCGCGAAAGTGATCGAAGAGAATCTTCGCGCCGATCCCGACGAGAACGACGCCGCCGAGCGCCTCGAGGCGCGGTCCGAGCAGCGCACCGAAGCGACGCCCGGCGTAGAGGCCGACGACCGTGAGCGCAGCCGTCGTGATGCCGATCACGACGACCGTGAGGACGAGCGGCGCGTGGAGCATCGGAAGCGACACGCCCACGGCGAACGCATCGATGCTCGTCGCGATCGCGAGCCCGAGCACGACGCGCGCGCCGAAGGGACGGGGCTCGACATCGAGCGCCGCGTCCGCGCCTTTCTCGCGGAGCGCTTCGTGGATCATCTTCGCGCCGATCGCCACGAGCAGAACGAACGCGATCCAGTGACTCCACGCGGCGACGAACGGCCCGAGCCACGCGCCGATCACTGCGCCGAGAAGTGGCATCCCGGCCTGAAAGCCTCCGAAGAACGCCGCGAGCCTCACCGCGTCGCGCGCGTGCACGTCGCGAGCGGCGATCCCACGCGCAGCAGCGACCGCGGTCGCGTCCATCGCAAGACCGATCGCGAGGACGACGATCTCGACCAGGCCCATGGACTCGTCGTGCATCGGTCCATGCGTACGGGCAAGAAGGCAACCACGCACGCAGGCACATGCCCGCTGGCACGGCGGCTGCTATCTCGCAGGGATGCCGACGCAGGAAGAGCTCGCCACGAAGACGCTCGGAGACCGCGCCGTCGTTTCGCCGCTTGGATTGTCCACGGCGCGCGGCGACACGATCCCGGACTACGTCCCCGACCGCGCGGGCGTGCTCCTCGACATCGAGACAAACGACATTCGCGACGTCCCGCCCCCGCTCCTCTTCGAGCGCGCCGGACCGCGCGAGAAAATCTTCTTCGATCCGAAGAAGACGCGCGCCGCCGTCGTCACGTGCGGCGGCCTTTGCCCTGGGATCAACAACGTCGTGCGCTCGATGGTGCTCGAGCTCTTTCACAAATACGGCGTCGCGGAGATCCTCGGTTTTCGATACGGCTTCATGGGGCTCGATCCCGCGAGCGGCGTCGAGCCGGTTCGCCTCGGACCGGACGACGTCCGCATGGTGCACAAGCACGGCGGGAGCTTCCTCGGAACGTCGCGCGGCGCGCACGATCCGAAGGTCATGGTCGATACGCTCGTGCGGCTCGGCGTCGACATCCTCTTCGCGATCGGCGGCGACGGGACGCTCCGAGGCGCGCACGCGATCCACGACGAGATCGCGCGGCGCGGCCTTCGCATCGCGGTCGTCGGCGTGCCGAAGACGATCGACAACGACGTTCCGTACGTCGACAAGACGTTCGGCTTCGACACGGCCGTCGAGAGCGCGAGCGGCGTGATCGACGCGGCACACAGCGAGGCGATCGGCGCGTACAACGGCGTCGGTCTCGTGAAGCTCATGGGTCGCGACTCGGGGTTCATCGCGGCGACGGCGACGCTCGCGAGCCGCGAGGTGAACTACTGCCTCGTGCCGGAAGTGCCGTTCGAGCTCGACGGCGAGCACGGCCTCCTCGCGATGATCGATCGACGGCTCCGCGCGCGCCGGCACGCGGTGATCGTCGTCGCCGAGGGATGCGCGGCCTCCGTCGCGAAGGGCGACGCGGAGCGCGACGCGTCCGGCAACGTGCTCTACGGCGCTTCGGGCGTCGACGTCGGCACGCATCTTCGCGACGCCCTCACGATGCACTTCGCCGCAATCGGAATGCCCGCGAACGTGAAGTACATCGATCCGAGCTACGTCGTCCGCGGTGTGCCTGCGAACGCGCAGGACGCGATCTTCTGCGACGCGCTCGCGCGCAACGCCGTGCACGCCGGGATGGCGGGGAAGACGGATGTCGTCATCGGGCGCCTCCACCGCGTCTTCACGCACGTGCCGCTCGTCGTCGCGTCGAGCCGGAAAAAGCGGATCGATCCCGGCGGAGGGCTGTGGCTCGCGGTTACGGAAGCGACAGGTCAACCGCGGCTCGTGGCGAGCACGTAGTCTCGTCCGGCAAGCTTTTTGCTGGTGAAAGTGCGCATGAGCCTTCCGAAAACGATCCTCGTCCCCACGGACTTCAGCGAAACCTCGGACCGTGCGCTCGACTATGCGATCGATCTCGCGTCGCGCATCGGCGCCAGCGTCGTCGTCATGCATGCGTACGAATTGCCCATCGTCGGCTTCCCCGACGGCGCGTACATCGCGAGCGCCGAGGCCGCGACGAGCATCGCGACGGCAGCGCAAAAAGGCCTCGACATGACCGTCGCGTCACGGATGGAGCGCGGCGTCGACCTGAAGAAGGTCCTGAAGCAAGACGCGCCTTGGGAGGCCGTGAACGTCGTCGCGAAGGAGGTCGGGGCCGATCTCGTCGTGTGCGGCACGCACGGACGCAAAGGGCTCGCGCACGCCTTGCTCGGGAGCATCGCGGAGAAGATCATCCGCACTTCGGACATTCCGGTACTCACGATCCGCGGGCCTCGCCCCGAGCGCGCCCGCTAGCGCAAGGTTTGCGCGTCGACGATGATTCTGCGCCTCTCTTTGGCGGAGCGGTCCCCTGGCGAAATATTCGAAAGAGCTGCTGCGGTACGTCGACTTCACCGCGGACGACGCACGCCTCGTCGCGGCGTTCGGCGTCATCGCGGAGCCGCAGTTCGAGCCGATCTCGCGCGCGTTCTACGAGAAGATCCGCGAGCACGAAGACGCACACGCCGTGTTCACCGGGGAAGCGCAAATCGAACGCCTTCAGCGATCGCTCGTCGCGTGGATGAAGCGCTTTTGCTCGGGGACGTACGACGCGGCGTACTTCGAGCAGACGGCGAAGATCGGCCAAGTGCACGTGCGCGTCGGGCTTCCGCAGCGCTACATGTTCGGTGCGATGGCGCTCATCCGCATCGCCTTCGAACGGATCGCCGACGACGCGCTCGGCGCCGGTGCCCGACCGACGCGCGACGCGGTGACGCGCCTGCTCGACATCGAGCTCGCGACGATGCTCGAGAGCTACCGCGAGGAGTTCGTCGCGCGCGCGCAACGAATCGAACGGACGGAGCGCCACGAGCTCGATCGGACGCTGCGGCGCGCCGAGCACCGCTACGTGAGCGCCGTCGAGCTCGCGCGCACGCTCGTCGTCGGTCTCGACGCAGAAGGAGCGATCCGCCTCTTCAACCACGAGGCCGAGCGCGTCACCGGCTGGGCCCGCGACGAGATCACCGGCGACTCGTTCGTCGAGCGCCTCGTCCCCGACGACTTGGTCGAGACGCAGGGGGCGATCGTCCGGGATGCGCTCGCGGGAAAGCGCGCGCAACCCGACGTCGTCGACGCGATGCTTCGCACACGCGCGGGGAAAATCCGCGACGTGCGCTGGCAGCTCGCGTACGCGCCGACCGGCGACGACGAGGTGATCCTCTTCGCGATCGGTCAGGACGTGACCGACGCGAATCTGCTCGCGGAGCGGACGCGCCACCACGAGAAGCTCGCGGCGATCGGCACGCTCGCGGCGGGGCTCGCGCACGAGATCCGCAATCCGCTGAACGGCGCTCAGCTCCACGTGTCGTTTCTCGACCGTGAGCTGCGGCGATCCGGGGCGCCGACGGATACGCTCGAAGCGGTCTCCGTCGTCGCCGACGAGATCAAGCGCTTGGCCGCGCTCGTCAGCGAGTTCCTCGATTTCGCGCGTCCGCGACCGCCGACGATCGCGCCGATGAGTGCGCGGGCTCTGTGCGAGCGCGCGGTGCAGCTCTTGTCGTCGCGCGCAGCGGAGGCACACGTCGAGGTCACCTGCGATTTGCCGATGCGCGATGTCGTGATCCAAGCCGACGCGGCGAAGTTGGAGCAAGTGTTGCTCAATCTGCTCGGCAACGCCGTCGAAGCCCTCACGCCCGCCGGCCGCGGCAAGGTCGTCCTTCGCGTCCGACGGCAACCGCGTCGCGTCGTCTTCGAGGTCGAGGACGACGGCCCCGGACTCCCGAGTCACGACGCGCCCATCTTCGATGCGTTCTTCTCGACCAAGGCGCAAGGCACCGGCCTCGGTCTCTCGATCACGCATCGCATCGTCATCGATCACAACGGCGACATCGACGTCGAGAGTCGCCCGGGCAGAACGCTCTTCCGCGTTTCCCTGCCCATTGACCCGGAGTGAGCCCATGTCCGCGAGAGACACCACCAAGCACAAGGCCCGCATCCTCGTCGTCGACGACGAAGCGACGGCGCGTTCTGGTCTCGAGAAGCTCCTGAAGCAGGAGGGGTACGCGGTCGACGTCGCGGAGGACGGCGTGCTCGCGCTCGCGCGCGCGACGGAGAGCCCGCCCGACGTCGTGGTGACGGACTTGAAGATGCCGAACATGGATGGCATCGAGCTGACGAAGCGGCTGCACGAGCTCGACGCCGATCTCCCGGTCATCGTCGCGACGGCGTTCGGCGACGTCGGGACCGCGGTCGCCGCGATGCGCGCGGGCGCGGACGACTACCTCACGAAGCCGATCGATTTCGACGCGCTCGCCCTCGCGCTCGAACGTGCACTCGAACGTCGCGAGCTACGCGTCGAAGCCGAGAACCTGCGACGCCAGCTTCGCGAGCGCGACGGCGAAGGACTCCGTGGCCTCATCGGCGCGAGCGCAGCGATGCAGCGCGTCTACCGCGTCGCGCGGCAAGTCGCGTCGTCGCGCGCGACCGTCCTCGTCACGGGCGAGAGCGGTACCGGCAAGGGCGAGCTCGCGCGCGCGATCCACGATTTGGGGCCGCGCGCGTCCAAGCCGTTCGTGCAGCTCCATTGCGCTTCGCTCGCCGAGTCGCTCCTCGAGAGCGAGCTCTTCGGGCACGAGCGCGGATCGTTCACGGGCGCCGACAAGCGTCGCGCGGGTCGCTTCGAGCAAGCCGACGGCGGCACGCTCTTCCTCGACGAGGTCGGCGAGATCCCGCCGCTCACGCAGGTGAAGCTCCTGCAAGTGCTGCAAGAGCGGACGTTCGAGCGCGTCGGCGGCAACGAAGCGGTCAAGGTCGACGTCCGCGTCATCGCGGCGACGAATCGTGATCTCGCGGCCGACGTTCGCGACGGACGCTTCCGCGAGGATCTCTACTACCGACTCGACGTCGTCCACATCGAGATGCCCGCGCTCCGCGTCCGTGGTGGCGACGTCACCGTGCTCGCGAATCATTTTCTCAAACGCTTCGCGCTCGAGAACCACAAGCGCGTGGACGGGTTCACCGACGCGGCGCGCGCGAAGATCGCCGGCTACCGGTGGCCGGGGAACGTGCGGGCGCTCGAGAACGCGATCGAGCGGGCGGTCGTCCTCAGCGAAGGGACGCGCGTCGACGCGCACGACTTGCCGTTCGAAGCGGCGCCCGAAGCGCACGGCGTCGTGCGCATTCCCGGCGCGACGATGGCGGAGATCGAGCGCTACGCGATCACCAAAACGCTCGAAGCGACCGAAGGCTCGACCACGAAGGCGGCCGACATCCTCGACATCAGCGTGCGCACGATCCAGTACCGCCTGCACGAGTACGGCGGCGTCAAACCGCGCCCCGAGAAATGACCCGAGTGGGCCTTCGAGTTGCATACTAGCGGGCATGCATCGCATCCTGGTTGCCCTCGACGGTTCGCCTCGCGCGAAGAACGTGCTCGACACCGCCGCTCTGCTCGCCGCCAAGCTCGGCGGTAAGCTTCATCTCTTTCGCTCCTTCGGGATCCCCGCGGGGATGCCGATGGATGCGTGGAAGCTGACGGAGACATCGCTGCTCGATAGGCTCCGCGAAGAGGCGAACGCGTATCTCGCGCAGCAGGCCGCGACGCTTCCGCCGGCGATCCTCGGCGGCCAAGAGGTCGAGGTCGGCGTCGCGTGGGACGCGATTTGCGCGAGCGCGCAGCGCATCGGCGCGGATCTCATCGTCGTCGGATCGCACGGCTATGGAGGCATGGATCGCCTACTCGGAACGACGGCCGCGAAGGTCGTTAACCACGCCGACCGCTCCGTCCTCGTCGTGCGCGGCGAACCCGTCACGAGCGATCCCGTCGCGAAGGGATAGCCAAGATGAAGCTCGTCCTCATCATCGACGACGACACGCGCACGGCGGAACGTCTCGCGCAGATGTTGCGCGAGGATGGCTACGCCGTCGAGGTGCTCAAAGACGGCGTCGACGCGCTCCGCCGCCTCGGGGCGTCGCCCTTGCCCGACGTGGTCGTGACGGATCTCGTGATGCCTGGCGCGAGCGGGGTGACCGTGATGCTCGAGGCGCGGCGGAAGCAATCGCACGTGCCCGTGATCTTTCTCACCGGTCACCCGGAGCTTCTCGCGCGGCTGCCGATGAAGCTCGATCCGGAGCCGATCGTTTTCACGAAGCCGATCGAATACGACGAGCTTCGTAGCGTGATCGCGCACGTCACGAGCACGACCGCGATCTGAGTGCAGGATCTGCGTGTCCGCGCTTGGACTGCGCGTGGCGAATCGATTTGGCGAGCCGAATCGCGCTCTTCGACGCGGCACGAAGCTCGCACCCGCATCGGCATGGACCGAAAAAGACTTGCGACGTTCCTTGCGATCGCGTTCGCCACCGGCCTCGTCGGCTGCACGGGCTCGGATGGACCTCAAGGAGCGGCGGGCGCGCCCGGGAGCAGCGGCGCGCAGGGAACGCCGGGGGGCGCAGGTCCCACAGGATCGACGGGAGCGCCGGGCGCGAGCGCCGATGGCGGCGGGATTCCGGTCGGATGCCTCGCGCCGTGCCACGGCTTCAACGGCGTCGTCGAGCAATGGAAGACGAGCACGCACTACGCGACCGCGATCGCGAACCTCGGAGGCACCGAGGTCGACACGTGGACCGGTCCCGGCCCGTGCGGCAACTGCCACGCGATCGACGCGCTCGCCGGCCGCACGACGGGCAGCGTCGGCACGCTCGGAGACGGAGGTGTCGCGAACGCCACGATGGGAGAGCTCGGCTACGCGAACCCCGCGAAGGCAAACGCGCTCACCGACTCGACGTACACCGGAACCTCGAAGGTCGCGTCGGTGAACTGCGTCACGTGCCACGCCGTCGACAACGCCACCGATCCGCACCGCACCGGCAAGGTCTACGTCGCGGGCTCGTTCCCGTTCCGCGTCCCCTCCGGCCCGAACGACGAGGCGTACATCGAGAAGAGCCCGACGGTCGGAGCCGTGACGGGACAGCCGGCGGGAAAGCTCGGGCCGTCGAACACGTGCGTGTGGTGCCACAAGTCGCGCAAAGACGTGACCAACTACATCACCGCGACCAACGCGCTCACGAGCGCGTACTGGGGTCCGCACGAGGGGCCGCAGGCCGACGTGTTCTCGGGGAAGGGCGGCTATCACTTCACCGGCATGACGTACGGATCGTCGACGCATCAAGTGAAGCTCGCGTGCCAGGACTGCCACATGCCGGACGTCGCGACGAACTCGAACGTGCCGAACCACTCGTTTTACGCGCAAGTGGGCGCGTGCACGCAGTGCCACTCCGGCGCGACCAACTTCGACATCGGCGGCGGCCAGAGCCAGATGAAAGCGGCGATCGCCGAGCTCGAGAAGGCGCTGAGCGACGCCGGGTACCTCACGCGCGCAGCAGCGCCGCCGTACGACGCGCTCACCGCGTCCCAGATCGGCGACGGCAACTGGGCGCTCGACAAGACGCGCCCGACCGGCGGCGCCGGCGGTACCGCGCCCGTGCTCACGGCTGCCCAGGCCGGTGCACTCTACAACTTCATCATCATCGCGCGCGGCGGCGCCGGTGGCATCCACAACCCGAAGTACGTTCGGCAGCTCATCTTCGATTCGTACGTCGCGATCAAAGGGACGCCGCCCACCACGCTCGTTCGACCGCAGTGATGCGCGCAGGGGCGCGATTTCTGTTCGCGCTCCTGGCGTTGTCGTCGTGCTCGGAGGATCGCGCGTCGGCTCCCAACGCGCCGATCGCGGTTCACGCGGTACGGTTCGCGGATCCGAGCGCGCCGGGATGGCACGGTGGGGTGCTGCGCGAGACGCGATGGGCGCAGATGCTCGACCCGAACGATCCCGCGTCGTGCGGGCGATGCCACGACGGCGCGCCGACGCGACCTGCAGGCGTGACGTTTGCGGCGCCCGGCGCGCCCGCTTGCACGTCGTGTCACACGGAGAGCGGAGGACCGCTCGCGTGCTCCACGTGCCACGACGCCGCGAAATCCGGCGCGCACGCCGCGCACATCGCGCCGACCGCGACGCACGCCGCGGGCTTCGCGTGCGCGACGTGCCATGCGATGCCCGGCCCCGAGATCATCGGCGGCCTTCACGGCAACGGTCAGGTCGAGATCGTCTTCGACACGTCGCTCGTCACGCCCGAAGCGAGTTGGGATCCGGCGACGCGCGCGTGCGCCGTGAGCTGTCACGATCGCGGCGGCGTGCGTCCTCGTGTCGCGTGGAAGGACAAGGGGCCGCTCGCATGCAACGACTGCCACGCGTCGCCGCCGCGCGATCACTACGCCGGCGCGTGCACGACGTGCCATCGCGATGCCGACGCGACCGGGACGTCGCTCGCCGCGGGCTCGCGATTGCACATGAACGGTCACGTCGATCTCGGCGACGGCAGCGGGAAGTGCGGCGCATGCCACGGCACCGGCGACGATCCATGGCCGCGCACCGCCGCGCACCCGTCGCACCAAGCGCCGACGCTCGCGTCGCCGATCGCCTGCGCGAGCTGCCACGTCGTACCGAACGCGATCCACGATCCGGGTCACCTCGACGCGCCCGTTCGCGTCGCGTTCTCGGGGCGCGCGATCGATCGCGGCGCGTCTCCGGTGTTCTCCGGCGGCACGTGCAGCGACGTCGCTTGCCACGGCGCGAAGCTCGCGGACGTGGTGCTGCCGCCGCTCTGGAAGGACACGTCGGGCGACGCGCGCGCGTGCGGCGCGTGCCACGGCATCCCGCCGACGCAGCACACGCCATCGATCCAATGCGGGCGCTCGGATTGCCACGGGAGCGAGATCGGGCGCGATGCGCGCGGCATTCCGTTTCTCACGGTCGCTGGGAAAGCGCTGCACGTCGACGGCGTCGTCGAGCTCCGTACGCCGTGACCGGCGAACGCCGGTGCGCGACTACCCAGGCTTGCCGTCGACGCGGGGCGACGTGAGGATGCGTGCGTACGCGACGAGGAAGAGCGCGAACGCGGCGGTCCACAGCGTGCCTGCTGCGAGCACCGTCGTGCGGTAGTAGTCGGCGCCGACGACCGTGCCGACGAAGCGAGCGATCGCCGCTGCCGTGACGAGCGCGAACGCCGCGACGGCCGGACGCGACGCGACGAGCGTTCGTCCGGAGTGACCGAGCGCGACACGCGCCATCATGCCGAGGGTGAGCGCGCCGATCGCGCCCACCGTCAGCGCATGCGTCGCGATCGACGCAGGAACAGCGCTCGTGAGCGCGGAGATCGATCGCAGCGCGAGGCCGATCGGAATCCACAGATACCCGACGTGCAAGATCCACAAGAGCGGCGCGCCGAACGAGAACCGCGCGCCCCAACGCGCCGTGCGCGCCGCCGCGAGCAACGCGACGACGCCCGACGCGATCGCGACCGATGCGTGATCGGGAACCGTCGCGTCGAGGACGACCACGAGCAGCATGCCCACCGCGGTGAGCGCGTCGAGGATCGGGATCGAACGGATCGACGCCACGCCGGTCGCGTTGCGCGTGAACATCGGGAAGGTGCGGCCCGCGATGACCAAGACGAGGAGGATGACGATGTCGATCGCGACGAGGGAGCCGCGGCGTCGCCATCCGGGGAGCCATCCGAGCGCGTCGAGATGAATCGCCGCGTTCGCGAGAAAGAGCGCGCCCAAGACGGCGAGCATGACGAAGTTTCGGAAGTTCCTCGCGGCCACGAGCGATCGCGCGAGAACCACGATGAGCGCAGGGAGGAACGCGAGATCGACGATCGCCGGCATCCAACGCGGCAGCGACGCCGCGCCGAGCAGCGCGATCCGCCCGAGGATCCAGATTGCGGCGAGCGCGAGGAGCGGGGCGCCGACCAGCGTCTCGCGCTTCGTCCAGTTGCCGACGGCTGTGAGCAAGAAGCCGGCGATGACCGCGACCGAGTAGCCGAAGATCATCTCGTGCGCGTGCCAGCTCATCGCGTCGAGGTAGCTGCTCGGATCGAAGACGCCTTGGAGCGCGAGCATCCACATCGGAAGAATCGCGACGGCGAAGGAAGCGGCGAGGAGGAAGAAGGGGCGGAAACCCTTCGCCGCGACGGCGAATCCGACCTCGGGCGAACGCGGGTGGACGTCGGCGTCGAGCGGGAGCGGACGGTGCATCACTTCGTCCCGGCGACACCGAGCGCGGGTGCGACGTGCTCGTCGGTGCCGCCGCCGCGCCGTGTCGTGCGCCCGCTCGCCCAGAGGACCGCGGCGCAGACGATCGCGAATGCGCCGAGCATTCCGAAGCCGATCGTGAAGCTCCCGGTGATCTGTTTGTCGACGCCGAGCAGAAGCGGCGGAAAGAATCCGCCGAGGCCGCCGGCGGCGCCGACGAGACCGGTCACGCCTCCGACCGTCTTCGGAAAGTACTCGGGCACGAGCTTGAAGACCGCGCCGTTTCCCAGGCCGATCGCCGCGGCCATTCCGAGCGCGCCGACGGTGAACATGGGCATGCTCGGGATCGCGAGGAGCGCTGCAGCCGCGGCGGTGAACGGGAACACGAAGCGCAGCACCGTGCGCCCGCCGATGCGATCCGACAGCACGCCGCCGATCGGTCGCAGCGCCGTCGCGAGCGCGACGAACCCCGCCGTGCGAAGCCCCGCGTCCTCGGGGGCGAGATGGAACGTGTCGGTCAGGAAGATCGGCAGGTACATCGCCATCGCGACGAAGCCTCCGAACGTCAGCGAGTAGAAAAGACTCAGCATCCAGCTCTTGCGATCGCGGAGCGGCGCGAGCATCTCGCGGAGCGGTTTGGGCGGACCGGATCGCGGCGCGTCCTTCGCGAAGATCGCGAAGAACGCGAGCCACGCGACGACGAGAATCCCGAACATCCAGAAGCCCCACGCGAAGCCGAGCGCGCGCGCGACGACGGGCGCTCCGAACGCCGCGAGCGATTGACCGGCGTTCCCCGCGCCGTACACGCCGAGCGCCATGCCTTGCTTCTTGGGCGGGTACCATCCGGAGACCAAGCCGACGCCGACCGAGAAACTGGCGAGCGCGATACCGAGGAAGAATCCGCAGATGACGAGCGCGGCGTAGCTCGCGACGAACGCGACGCTCGCGACGGCGACGGCCGAGGCGGCGAGCACGCCGAGGAAGACGCGTCGCCCCCCGATGCGATCGGCGAGGAGCCCGAGCGGGATGCGACCGAGGCTGCCGAGCAGCACGGGGATCGCGATCCCGATGCTGACTTGCACCGGCGAGAGCGCGAGGCGCTGGCGCAAGATCGGCATCATCGCCGAGACCGATCCGAACGCGGCGAAGCAGACGAAGAACGCGCCGGTCCCCATCACCAGCTGCAGCGTCGCTCCCGAATTCTTCGTTTCCACGGTGCCTCTTCTCCTCGTCAGTCGCCGGTCGATCGACGTTGGCGACGATCGAACGCGAGCACGTACCTGACCAACCCAAAGTTCGCCGCGAACAAGATCGCGGACGCCACGGCGGCGCGCGCGAGCGGCGGGACATCACCCGCGGCGAGCTCCTCCATCGACGCGCTCAAGAGCCAGAGTTGAATCACGACGAGCATCCCGACGAGGAAGCACGTCGCGCTGAAGAGCGGGATCCCTTGCTTGCGGCTCTCCATCTCAGCGCTCCACTCCGAGCGCCCACACCTCGTCGTCGCGAAGCTCGATCGCGATGCGCGGCAGCGCGCGTTCGGGCGGACCCGCGACGGGGCGCGCGCCGCCGTGGCCTCCGGAACAAGCGAACGCGCCGTTGTGGCAAGGGCAGAAGAGGCGCTCTTCGTCGGGGCGGTACACCACCGCGCACGAGAGGTGCGTGCACACTTGCGAGAACGCGGCGAGCGTTCCGTCGCGCATCCGGACGAGGACGCACGGATCGTCGTCGCTCGGGTAGCGGAAGAGCATCGATTGGCCGGGCGCGATCGCCGACGCGGACGCGACGCGCCTCGGCTCGTACGTCTCCGGCTTGCGTCGCGCGCCGACGACGGCGACGACGGCGTTCGCGCCTGCGAGAAGCGCCGAGCCGAGCGTGAGAAATTTCGCGAGCTCGCGGCGCGTGACGTAGTGGTCGTCCTCCCACTTCACCGGAAAATCCTCACGCCACCTCGGAAGGCGTACGCGCTTCGCGTCCGACATCGCTCAGTCCCCTTCCAAGAGGAGCGCGACGTCGGTCGGATCGATCGCCGTCGACGCCGGACGCCCGTCCTTCTTTCGAAGCGGCACGAGGCCGACGTCGAGCCGCTTCACGTCGCGCGGCACGAGCACGCGCACCTTCGTTCGGACGATCTCGTCGCCGAAGCGCCACTCGTCGATCGCGATCCCCTCGCGCGTCCGCGCGATCTCTTCGGCGGTCGTGAACGTCAGCGCTTGCGACGGGCAGACCGTCGCGCACATCGGCTTCTTCCCGACGCTCGTGCGGTCGTAGCAGTAGTCGCACTTCATCATCTGATCGATGCCGACCTCGTAGCGAGGCACGCCGAACGGGCACGACAAGACGCAGTTCGAGCAACCGATGCATCGCGGCTTCAGCGACGACTGCGTCACGCCGTCGGGCGTCTGCTTGATTGCGTCGGCGGGGCACACGCGCGCGCAAATGGGATCCTCGCAGTGCATGCAGATTTGCGGCGCGGTCTGAACGCTCTCGCGGCGCTCGATCGTCTCGAGGTGAATCATCGACTGCCCGCGGTGCGTGTCGCACTCGGCGCACGCCTGCACGCACGCGCGGCATCCGATGCAGCGCGACGGATCGATGAAGAACGCGAGCTCGCTCACGCGACACCTCCGGCGCTCGTCGACAAGTGCGCCATCGCGTCGTCGGGACGCGCGGCTTTCGTCACGCGCACCGCGCACATCTTGAATTCGGGGATCTTCGAGATCGGATCGAGCGCGCGGATCGTGCAGTTGTTCGCCGCGCGTGCGTGCGGCCAGTGGTACGGAACGAAGACTGTGTCGGGGCGGATCGTCTTCACGATCATCGCCTTCACCGTGGTCGAGCCGCGGCGGCTCGCGACCTCGACGAAGTCTCCGTCGACGACGCCGATCTTCTCGGCGAGGCGCGGGTGGATTTCGCAGAACGGCTCGGGGGTCTGATCGACGAGCGCCCCGATGCGCCGCGTCTGCGTTCCCGACAAGAAGTGCGCGACGACGCGCCCGGTCGTGAGGACGATCGGGTACTCGGCGTCGGTCTCTTCCGCCGCCGGTCGCCATTCGACCGGGATGAAGTGCGCCTTGCCGTCCGGATGCCCGAAGCGTCCACCCTCGTAGAGGCGCGGCGTCCCCGGATGATCGAGCGACGGGCACGGCCACGCGACGCCGTTCTCTGCGTCGATTCGCTCCCACGTGATGCCGAAGTAATCCGACACGCCGCCTTTGGACGCGACGCGAAGCTCTTCGAAGATCTCCTTGGGCGACGCGTACGCGAAGCGCTCTTTCTGTCCGAGGCGCGCCGCGAGATCGACGATGACGCGCCAGTCTTCGCGCGCGTCGCCCGGCGGCGGCACGACTTTGCGATGATGGATGACCCGCCCTTCGACGTTCGTCGTCGTCCCTTCGTCTTCCTCCATGAGCGAGCCCGCGAAGACGATGTCGGCGTGGCGCGCGGTCTCGGACAGAAAGAAATCGATGACCGCGAAGTGCTCGAGCTTCTCGAGCGCCTCGCGAACGAAATTCTGATCCGGGAGAGACACCATCGGGTTGAAGCAGAGGAGCAGCAGCCCTTTGATCTCGCCCGCGTGGATCTTCTCGACGATCTCGACCGCCGAGACCCCCTTGTGCGGGATCGACTCCTCGGGCACGTCCCAGACGCTGGCGATGTACTTGCGGTGCTCGGGGTTCTCGATGTCGCGCTGCCCGGGGAGCTGATCGCATTTCTGCCCTTGCTCGCGCGCGCCTTGGCCGTTGCCTTGACCGGTGATCATCGCGTAGCCGCATCCTTCGCGACCGATGCGTCCGCTCGCGACGACGAGGTTGATCGCCGCCATGCAGTTGTCGACGCCCTTGGTGTGGTGCTCGATCCCGCGCGCGTGAAGAAGGAAGCTCGTCGGCGCGGGCCCCCACATTTCCGCGGCGCGCACGATCATCGACGCGGGGACGCCGGCGATCTTCGCGGCGTACTCGGGCGTGTACTTCTTGACCGACTCGACGACGGCGTCCCATCCCGTCGTATGCGCGGCGATGAACTCGCGATCGATCCATCCGCGCTCGATCATCACGTGGAGCATCCCGTTGAAGACGCCGATGTCGCCGCCGGGACGGACCGGAATGTAGAGATCGATCGTCCGCGCGATCGGCGTCATGCGCGGATCGAGGACGATGATCTTCGCCCCCTTCTCGCGCGCGGACCAGATGTACTCGGTCGTGATCGGCGCGCACTCGGCGACGTTCGCGCCGGCGATCAGGATGCACTTCGCTTCGCGGATGTCGGACCACGGGTTCGCCGCGCGATCGATGCCGAGGATCTTCTTCGATGCCGCCGCCGCGGACACCATGCAGAGACG
>JBBQXV010000141.1:0-23281 GCA_038209335.1 Polyangiales bacterium
GAAGAAGGGGTGAACTTCTACGAGCGCGAGGCCGGCAAGATCTTCGTGCGCGAGCTCAAGCCGAGCCAGCTCATCTTCTCCGAAGGATTCACCGCGCGCCCCACGACGCGTCGCTTGAAGCGGATCGTCGACGTGCTCTGCGCCGGCATCGGCCTGGTGCTCGCCGGCCCGCTCATGCTCTTCGCGATCGTGTTCATCAAGCTCGAGTCGCCGGGGCCCGTCCTCTACAAGCAAGTGCGCGCGGGCGAGTTCGGCAAGCTCTTCACCATCCTCAAGTTTCGCTCGATGCGCACCGACGCCGAGAAGGGCGGCGCGCAGTTCGCGCAGAAGGACGATCCGCGCGTCACGCGCGTCGGAAAGTTCATTCGCAAGACGCGCGTCGACGAGCTCCCGCAACTATGGAACGTGCTGCGCGGCGACATGAGCATGGTCGGTCCGCGTCCCGAGCGTCCCGTGTTCATCGAACAGCTCGAGCAGCAGGTGCCGTACTTCAAGCAACGCCTCTACGTGAAGCCCGGTCTCACGGGTCACGCGCAAGTGCGTTGCGAGTACGGCGCGTCGGCCGAGGACATGCTCGAGAAGCTTCAGTACGACCTCTATTACATCAAGAGCTACTCGGTGCTCTTCGACCTCTCGATCATGCTCGACACGGTCAAGGTGGTGCTCTTCCGCATCGGCGCGCGGTGATGATACTCATCTGACGTGGCGTTCTTCGGGGCCTTCGCGCTCGTCTTCGTCCTGATCATTCGGCCGCAAGAGGTCTGGCACGTCCTCAATCTGTTTCACTTGCTCGACGGCTTCACCGCGCTCGCGTTGCTCGGCGTCATCATCGACTTCGCGACTGGAAAACAGAAACATCCGTACGCGCCGCAGCTCCTCTACGCCGCCGCGTTCGTAGTCAGTGTCTACGTGTCGTCGTTGTTGGTCCTCGGTCGTCCGGGACTCCAGATCGCGTTCAAGTGCGCCATCATCCCCGTCCTCAGCATGATCGTCGTGATGTACGGCGGTCGAACGTTCGCTCGCTTCCGCGCGTTCGTCGCGCTGCTCGTCGGCTGCTGCGCCTTCGTGTCGGTGGTCGCCGTCCAGCAAGGACAGGTCGACCCTGTCTGCATCGAGCGCCCGAGAGACGAGAAGAACGAGATCGCGGCGGTGGAGGACGGCACGCCGGACGGCCGCCCGTGCGACACCGCCTACTCGTGCGAAAAAAACGGCAAAGACAAGATGGAGTACGCGTGCGAGCGTCAAGGATGGTTCGGCACGTACTCGACCGGGCTCCGCGTGCGCTACCGCGGGCAGCTCGGCGATCCCAACGAGCTCTCGGTCTACATCGGAGCGGTCATCCCGCTGCTCTTCGCGCTCGGCTCGTACATCAAGAAGACGAGTTTTTGGATCCTCGCGCTCGGCATCCTCGGCGCCGGTCTCTACGCCGTCATCCTCTCGCAGTCACGAGGCGGGCAGCTGACGATAGGCGTGGTGTTCATGATCTACTTCGTCACGCGCTTCGGTGCGAAGGGGATCATCGGCGCCATCTTGTTCGCGCTCCCGGTCCTCTTGCTCGGCGGTCGCGAAGGTCTCGACGCCGAAGAGTCGGCGGCCGGACGAACCGAGATCCTCTACGAAGGCGCGTCGCTCGTGGCAAAGCACCCGCTCATCGGCGTCGGCGCCGATCAGTTCTCCGAGCACAACTGGTTCGGAATGACGGCGCACAACTCGTACTTGCTCGCCGCGTCGGAGCTCGGCTTTCCCGGATTCATCGTGTGGACGGGCCTCTGCTGGTCGTGCCTGAAGATCCCGCTCACCGTCGTCCTCAAGCCGCCCGCTTCGATGGACCCGCGAATCAAGCCGTTCGCGATGGCTCTCCTCGTTTCGTTCATCGGCATGTCGATCGGCATTTTCTTTCTGTCGTTCACCTACAAGCAGCTCCTCTTCGTTTGGTTCGGCGTCGCGGGCGCGCTCTACGGCATCGTGCGAAAGGACGATCCGACGTTCGAGGTGAAGCTCGGCGTGAAGGACATCATGGGCATCGTTGTCTTCGACGTCATCATCATCGGTCTCATCTTCGGGTACACCCGCTACAAAGCGGCGACCGGCGGATGAGCGCGGCGCTCACGGTTTCTTCGGCGCGAACCCACCAAACGCGATGACGCCCGCGTCGTCGGCTTTGTAAGCCGATCCGGCGGTCACGGTGACTTCGACGTTCCCGCCGACGTTCGTGAGTGCGACGTCGTAGCCGACTCCGGGACGAAGGCCGCACACGAGCTGCGACGTCACGCTTGCAGGCACCGCGTACGTCACCTTCGTGAACGGCGCGTTCGGGTCGACCGGGAAGACGACGGCGTACGCGCCGACCACCGCGCCTGCGAACGGGGTCCCCGCGCTGCTCTGCACCGCGATCACCGCCGCGGGAGCGACACCTGCGTCGGCGCCTTGGAGCACGTGAAGAAAACGAATGTCGCGCGGTGACGCAGGATCCTCGACCATCAGCTTCGAGCGGGATGGCTCGCCCGCGGCCATCTGATTGAAGGGCTCGGCCTTGACCGCGCGCGATGTTGCGTTCGCCGGGAGCAGCGTCTGTACGTAGAGCTTCTGTCCTTTCGGCGTGGTGAACGTCGCGAGCTTTCCCTGCACGTCCGCGTCGCCGCCGCTGACCAAGAAGAAGCGCTTGAACCGGTTGTCCGACTTCGTCGTCGCCCGATCGTAGACGACGATGAAATCTGGTTTCACCCACGCGATCGATCGGCTCGCGTGCGCGACGTCGGTCGCTCCGTCGCCGTGGCGGCTCGGGCGATTGTAGAGATTCGTCGCGTCGCCTTGCGCATAGCTCCAAGCAGGAGCGCTGCTCGTGAGCACTTTGGGATCGCCGGCATTCTGCGCGACGGTGAATTGCCCGCCGCGCGCCCACGTCTCGACCTCGAACCATTGCAAGTCGGCCGGCTTGTCGGCGCCCGACGTCGTCTTGTTCTGAATCGCCAACGTGTTGTGAAACTCGGACGTCAGCACGGCGGGGTCGTTGGCGTATCCGGTTCGCTCTTTGACGAGCCATTCGCCCTTCCGCCACATTTCGAATTGATTGCAGTCGCCGTGCTGGTGCGAAATCGTCTCCCAGCTGCACTTGTAGTCGAACATCGTCCCGTTCGGCCCCCACGCCGTCCGCGCGATGACGCGACCGAGCTGCCGATCGACGAACGTGAGAGGCAACGAGGGGCGCGGATCTTCGGTTGGCTTCGCTGCGGGATCGAGCGCGAGGAAATGGAGAATCGACAAGCTCGCGGTGCTGTTTCCTCCCATGTTCGCGATGCGACGCGAGAGCCCGGCGGCGATCCCTTCCATCGCGTTGACGACGAGCCACCGATCTTTGTCGAGTCGCTTCGCGTTGCCGGTCGCACGATCGTGGATCGCCAGCGACAGGAACATCGTCGCGTAGTCGGGCATGAGCCAGTAGCGCTGCGTGTCTCCATAACTGGCAAATTGGTAAACCGGACCGATGTACGCCTCTCCGGGCACCGGCTGCGGCTCGGCGACGAGCGAGTGGAGGACGCCGTCGACGACGCGATCCCAATACCCGCTACCGATGAGCCCGATTTGCGGGCCGTACTTGCGCGTGTCGCGATATCCGGCGGTGTAGAGCGCGAGCAACGCTTCGTGCAACATGCCAATCGAAGAGCCGTAGAGAAATCCTTCGGGCGAGAGGCCTCCGCTCGCCAAACCGAGCGCGCTCGCAGGCACGCCGATCGCAGCGGAGGCGATCGTGGGATCTTCGTAGACGGCGTATTGGTAATAGAGCCAAGCGCCGACCGCGTTGTCGAGGTAGCTGCGCGCCGTATTGCCGAGTCGGCCGGGCGGAGCCGCGGGATCGAGCGGCGGATCGTCCGCGGCGTCGAACGCGAGCCCGTAGAACGCGAGCTGGCGCATGTGCGCGGTGAAATAGTTGTCGATGGTCCAGCGGAGGCGCGACTTGTCGGCGAGGATCCGCGGCTCGTTGATCACGCCGATCGGCTCGGGGTGCTCGTCGCCGGCGGTCACGGCGTGAACGTTCTCGTCCGCCCAACGCATGAAGACTTTGCGGATGACCGTTTTCTCTTCGGCGTTCAACGCGGAGTAGATCCAGTCGACGGTGAGCGCGAAGCCTTCGCCCCACGCGCTCGCGCGGTTGTACGTCGCGAACTTCGCGCCGCGGAAGCGCTCGGGCTTCGCGGGATCGGGGCTCGCTCCCTTCGCCGCCTCACGAATCACGTACATGAGGAGGTTCTTCGCGCGCGTCACATGAGCGGGCCGCGCCGACTCGTCGGGATCGACGAGTGACATGAACGCGAAGAGCTCGGCGTACGCCTCGGTCGAGCGCCGCACCCAATTGTCGATTCCGGAGTCGGGCCAATTCGGGTTGGGTTGCCCTCCGGGGTAGAACTCCGTGTCGTAGATGGTGAGCGCCTGCTCGACCGCCTTTGCGAGGCCGTCCTTCCAGACGGGGTTCTTGGCGTTAGCCCAACCGCGAAGGCGCGGCAGATCGGCGGCGGTGATCCAGATGCGTGGGTGACCGCTCGCCACCACGGCGTGGTCGTCGGTCAACGGAGTGCCGCGCGGCGCCGACGCCGGGGCGGTGGGTTGCAGCGGCGGCTGCGCGGGGGCCGAGTCGCGTTTGCACGCCGCGACCACGAGGCCGGCGCACAAAAAAGCCATCAGGGACGAACGCATCGCCGGGCATCGTTGCACGTGAGCAGGCACGGCGCGACGCCACCGCCTCGGGTCCGCACGTTGACAGCCCCCTATCTGCGTGCTTTAAGCCCGCCTCCCTTATACGCCCGCCGCTCCAGCGGCTTGCCAGGGGATTCCCCGGAGATTTCGCCGCCATGAACACCATCCCCAAGCTCGCCGCCATCGAGTCGGCCCAGCTCCGCGAGGGCCTCCCCGATTTTCGCGTCGGCGACACGGTCCGCGTCCACTACAAGATCGTCGAAGGCGACAAGGATCGCATTCAGATCTTCCAGGGGGTCGTCATCAAGCGGCACCGCGCCGGCGCGCGCAGCACGTTCACCGTGCGAAAAGTCAGCTTCAACGTCGGCGTCGAGCGCGTGTTTCTGTCGCACTCGCCGCGTATCGACAAGGTCGACATCGTGTCGAAGGGCGTCGTCCGTCGCGCGCGCCTCTTCTACTTGCGCGAGCTCCAGGGCAAGGCCGCCCGCGTTCGCGACCAAAAAGACTCCTGAGCGCCGCGAGTCACTCGCGTCCCTCGCGTTACCCCAGCCGCGCGGGAAATCGCGCGGCGAGATCGCGCGACCAGCGCGAGTCTTCGTAGACATCGCCTGCGAGCATCGAGGTGATCGCGCGGCGAAGGTACGGGTGCTGTTTCTTGGCGAAGATGTACGGCTGGAGCCGTCCTTCGTAGAACGCTTGCACCATGCCGAGGAAGAGGTCGGTGCCTCGGCGCATCACCGCTTCCCACGCTTCGAAGCGCGCGCGTGAGACGTCGCCGGCGGTGAGCGCGTCGTCGATCGCGGCGGCGCCGAGGGCACCGCCGTGGATCGCGAGGTGAGCCCCGGTCGAGAACAGCGGATCGATGAAGCCGCCCGCGTCGCCGACGGTGATCCATCCGTCGCCGCGCACGTCCCGAACGCGGAAGCTGAAGTCGGCTGTCGCGCGCGCTTCGAAGAGCTGCTCGGCGCCGACGAGGAAGCGCGTGGCGACCGCGGACTCGGCGACCGCGCGCGCGAAGAGGGCGGGGGCATCGCGCTTCTCGGCGGCGCGGATCCACTCGCTCCCGACCACGGCGCCGACGCTCGTCCGACCGTCCTTGAACGGGATGAACCAGAACCAGCCGCCGCGGAAGAGGACGATCTGGATGTCGCCTTCGCACGAGCCTTCGTCGCGCCAGGCGCCGCGGCAATGCGTGTAGAGCGCAGTCTTGTCGAGCGACGGAATGCGCGTCGTGGTTTGCGTCGCGTGCGCGTTGAGGGCGTCGCGACCGGAAGCGTCGACGACGAACGCGGCGTCGATGACGTGATCGTTTCCCGATTCGTCGCGCGCCTCGACGCCGATCGCGCGTGCGCCGTCGAAGCGAACGCGCGTCACCGTCCATCCTTCGCGCACCTCGGCGCCGCACGTCGCGGCGTGACGAAGGAGCATCTCGTCGAACTCGTCGCGCGGAACCTGCAACGCCCACCCGCTTCGTTGCGCCGCGTACGACTCGTCGAAGCCGTAGCGTGCGCGGAGTCCGTCGTCGGAGTGAAAGCACGCGCCGGGCTTCACGAGGAAGCGCTCGCGCGCGGCGTCGAGCACGCCGATCGCGTCGAGCGTCGGCATCGACAACGGAAGCAGCGACTCGCCCAAGTGAAATCTCGGGTGATGCACCTTGTCGAGCACGAGCACGCGCCGTCCGCGCCGCGCGAGCGCCGAGGCGCAAACGGAGCCGCCCGGCCCGCCGCCGATGACGACGACGTCGAGAGCCCTCACTTCGCTAGTCGACGGCCTTCGGCGGCGGCCCGAGCTGGATGCGCTCGCCGATGTACGCGCCGACGAGCGTGAAGAGGATGCCGATGAGCGCGAGGATCACGTAGAGAAACGTCGGGATCACGCGGACGGTCTGGCTGTGCTCGAGGAGGAACGTCGTCGGGATCGCGACCAGGAGGCTCCCGATCATCGGCTCGACGAACGTGCGACCCGGCGAAATCATCCCGACGAGCAGACCTCCGACGAACCAGACCGGGATGCAGATCGCCATCCCGTTGCCCCCTTCGAAATCCAACTTCGTGATGACCATCGGGAGCCCGAACACGAGCGCGGCGGTGAGCACGGCCTGGACCGCGAAGGCGATCGCGAGCCACTGGACGTTCACGCCTTCCTGTTGGTAACGACGCTCGAGCTCCTCGGCGTGGGTGCGCTTGATCTTGCCGAGGTCTTCGATCTTGGCGCCGCATGACGCACATCGGGACGCCCCGGGGGGATTCTTCCCAAAGCCGCATGAGGGGCAAACGACAGGCTTGGCCATCGACGTTCCTTCGAAGGGTAGGGCTGCGACTACCGGAGCAGCGTAACCCTGGTCGCTTCCGAATCGCAAACCGTTCGGTACGCGGTCGTTTTTGCCTTTTCGAGGACTTTTCGGGGGGGAACGGAAAACCGGGAACCAAACGGCTCGTGGCGGTGTCGGGTAAGATAGGAAACCGTGACCCGCGACTCCGCGCCTTCTCATCCGGCCCTTGCGCCGCTCGCCACCGACGAGCTCGATCCCGAGCTCCTCGCGCTCCCGGATCCGCCCAAGAAAGGGCGGACACTCACGCTCGTGGTGTTGGCGGTGACGGCGATCGCGTCGCTCGCGATGGTGTTCGCGCTCAGGCGCGACGTGGCGTACGCGATCCGCGGCGCGGCGCCGATCGACCTCGGCGATCTGCGTACGGTCGACAACACGATCGACGCCTCCGAAAACGGCTTCGTCAGCGCGCACGGAATGCTCGGCGCGGCGGGCGGCATTCGCTACGAGCGTCCGTTCGCACGCGACACGTTTCGCGCGCTACCGATCGCGGGTCGGCCGGACGTGTGGGTCGAGGTTCGCATCCCCGCGGGTCAAGAGAGCGGGCGATGGGAGCCGCCGCGCAGCTTCTCGGGGCGGCTCGTGCGATTTCACGCGACGGGTCCGCGTCATCGCGGGCTCGCCATGGCGATCGTCACGGCGACGAATCAGTCGGTGCCGGACAACGCGTGGCTGCTCGTGGATGGCGAAGCGCCCGCGGCGTCACGCTGGTCGGCGGCGCTCGCGATCTTGTTCCTCGGATTCGCGTTCTGGAACATCGGCGCGATCGCCAAGCTCGTTCGCCGCGTGCAAGTCTGAGCGGCGCGGCGACTAACCGAGCACGACCTCGAAGTCGTCGGCGTCGAGCGACACCTCGAGACGCGGCGGGATCGCCTTGAACAAGCGCGTGAGCTCGTCGGCCCATTTGCGATCGCCGGTTGCCTTGTCGCCGAGATCGCGCGCGATCGTCTCGAGCTCCGCTTTGCGGACGCCGTCGAAGCCGAGCATGTCGGCGAGCTTGTCGAGCATCGCTTCTTCGCGCTCGTCGACGTCGTCATCGACGCCGCTCATCCACGCCGCCGCGACGTACGCGAACGAACGATCGCGCACCGACATCTCGTCGTAGAGGATCTGATCGATCGGCACC
This sequence comes from Polyangiales bacterium, assembly GCA_038209335.1. Lineage (GTDB taxonomy): Bacteria > Myxococcota_A > Polyangia > Polyangiales > Polyangiaceae > JBBQXV01. Next base: position 8,148 of record JBBQXV010000141.1, read on the forward strand.
GGGTTCTCGAGCACCGCGTCGAGGCGCTCGCGCAGCTGCTTCGTCAAGTTGAGAACCGACGCGGCGCCGCGCACGCCGGCCTTCTCGCTGTCCTCGAGACGGCCGTCGGCCCAGGCCATCGCGACCAAGAGCGCCAGAGTCTCCACGCACGTATGCCCGCTGATCGTGAGCTGTTTCATCGCGACGATCCATAGCGGCTCGCGCGAAGGATGGCTACGGTCCCGGGCGCTACTCGGCGCGTTCGCCCTTCGCGTCGGCGCCGAGCACGAGCTGCATCGCCGGGAGCGTCCACCCGGTGGCGCGCGGCGCGAAGAGCTTCGGCGCGCACTTCGGCTTCGCGCGACGCGGGACCATCAGCGGGAGCACGTTGCGCGGATCGGTCACGACGGAGATCTCGCGCGCGTTGATGTTCCACGCCGCGATCTTCCACGGGTCGACGCCGTCGCGAAGGCGGCGCGCCTCGAGGTGAAGGTGCACGAACTCCGGCGAGTCGGTGTTGCCGACGTAGCCGACGAGCTGACCGGGGCGGAGGCGTCGACCGCGACGAACCCCCTCGGCGGCCTCTTCGAGGTGACCGAAGAGGAGAACGTACTCGCGCTTGCGTCCGCCTTCGCGGAGCGTGTGGCGCGTGACGACGGTCTCGCCGAAGAGGTGACCGACGTAGAGAACCTCCGCGTCGCCCATCTGGTGATCGAGCGCGATCATCGAGACGGGCGTCCCCTTCTTCTCGGGGATGTCGACGCCGCCGTGGCCGACCGCGTTCATCTTGCCGCGTCGTTGGCGATCGTCGGGCTTGTCGAGATCGTAACCGGAGACGACCATCGCGTTCGCGACCGGGTAGCGGTACGCGGCATAAGGCTCGGGGCGATCCCAACGTCGACCGATCTGATCGTACTCGACCCATCGTCCGTCTTTGTCGGTGTGGCCGTTCGCCTTGACCGGCGTCCACGGCGCGCCGATCCAAAGGTTGTTCTCCCAGGCTTGCACGCCGGTGCCCGAGCCGCCGTCCATCACGAGCTCGCATCCGTCGATGCCCGTCTCCATCGCGGGCGTCGAGAAGAGCGAGAGCTCGAGCAGTTGGAGCTCGGGCACGTCGTCGGCGAGCGTGGAGAGCGTCGTCGCGTCTTGTTCACTCGAGAGCGTCATCCCGAACGCGCTCCGCGCCGGCGGCGACAGCGACGCGACCGGTGCGAACGATGACCACATGCCGATCCACGGATCCACCGGACGCCGCGCCGGCGCGCCACCTCCAGGCGGCCAACCCGGCAGACCGACGGGCTCGGGCGCCCACGTTCCCGCGCGCGCGGACGCGGCCGTCGAGACGAGCGCGAGAGCAGCGAGGAACGCGAAGGGGCGGGGCGTCATGAAAAGATTCGCTAAATTGGTAGCACGATATGCGCCATAGGCTCGGGCGGGCCAAACAAAGCGGGGGTTCTCATCCTTCCGATGCTTGAACGACCGCGGAGCGTTCGCCTTTGTTCCCGCGCGTCACACGTGCAAAGAAGAGGCTAGGGTGAGGCATGCGAATCGCGCCGCTCGTCGCGCTGGGCGTTCTCGCCACAGTGCTCGCCGCGCACGGGTGCGGCGGCAACAAGGCGTGCGTCCACGACAGCGACTGCGCGACGGGCGAGAACTGCGCGTACGCCACCGGCGGGGGATGCGGCGCAAAGGGCGAGTGCAAAACCTGGGACAACCTCTGCGAGGATCCGGCGCTTCCGTCGTGCGCGTGCGACGGAAAGACTGTGTTCATCGGCTGCGGATACCCGGGGACGCCGGTGCCGGTGAAGAGCGCCGGGCAGTGCCCTACGCCGACGGGCGGAGCGTGCGTGACGGGGGACGACTGCGATCCGACGGCGCTCTGCGCGTTTCCGATCGCCGACGGATGCGACGCGAAGGGAGTCTGCGTCGCGCCGGATCGAACGTGCACGACGCCGTCGCACGTCGCGTGCGGATGCGATGGCCTGCCTGTGGGCCTCGCGTGCATCTTCGGATCAGGGAAAGCGCCGGCCGCGGTCCGATCGATGAGCGCGTGCCCCGTGAGCGACGCGGCGGTCGGAGATTCGAGTGACGCGCGCGCGAACGACGCGAACGGCGACTGAACGTCAGGCGACGCTGCGCTCGCTCAGGTAGCGCGCGAGGCTCGTGACCATCGCGCCCATCTTCGGATGCTCGGGCACGACGCGCGCGATGACACCGACGCTCGCGAGCGCTTCGGCGCACGTCGGGCCGACGGCGGCGGCGATCGTGTGCGTTTGCAGAGCGGCGATGACGTCGGCGTACTTTCGCATCTCGGTCGCGACCGCGAGCAAGTGACGGAGCTGGACTTGGCTGGTGAACGCGACGGCGCCGACGCGGCGCTCGACGATCTCTTCGACGAGCCGGCGGAGCGCCGTCAAATCTTCCGGGAGCGCCCACTCGTAGAGCAAGAGCTCGCGCACGTGCGCGCCGCGTCGCGTGACGGCGTCGACGAGCGCCGCGTTGCGTTCGCCGTAGTGGAGGAGAGTGACCTCGTCGTCCGGCGCGACGACGGCGTCGATCGTATCGACGAGATCTTTGTTCGTGAACGGCTCACGAACGCGCACTGCGACATGGATCTTCGCGTCTTTGAGCGCCGCGGTCGGCTTCGGTCCGCGGCAGATCGTGACGGCGCCGGCCAAGCGGTCGCGCAGCTCGTCGCCGCGCCCGAGCGCTTCGGCTTGCGCGATGAGCGCGCGCACGCCGACGCCGGTCGAGAAGACCACGATGCTCCGCGCGCCGAGCGCGTCGATGAACGCGGCGATCTCCGGCCCCGCGTCGCGCGAGACCTCGCGCACGGCCGGAACGCCGTACGGCTCGCCGCCGTGACGACGCACGAGCGACTCGAGCTCGCCGCCCATGCGCGCTTCGAGGAGCGCGATCCGGATTCCGCGCAAGGTCGCCAATCGTCATTCCTCCAGGAGCAAGCGCACGTCGCCGCGCTCGTCGATGTCGACCGGAAACGTGCGGAGCATCCCGCACGCATGACCGAGCCCGTCGCCGCTCACGAGATCGAATTTGTAACCGTGCAGCGGGCACGTGACCGCGCGTTCGCCGACGAGGCCGTCCGCGAGCGGCCCGCTCTTGTGCGGGCACTCCGCCTGCGTCGCGTAGACCGCGCCGCGTCGAGTACGAAACACGGCGATCTTCTGCGCGCCGACGTCGAACGTGCGCCCTTCGCCTTCGGGGATGCGCGCGAGCGGCCCCAAGTTGATCGCGCGTTCGCTCACCTTGCCCCCGAAGCGCGTCGCAGCGGAATGAGCGGCGCGCCGTCGGTCGGATCGAGCGCGTTCGAGAACTGCGTCGGCGTGGCCGGCCAATCGGCCTCGCGCCACGGATCGACGTACGCGTCGACCGCGGCTTGCACGTCGGCGTCGAGACGCGCGCAGATCCCTTCTTCGTCGTCGACGAGGACGCGCTTCAACTTCTCGATCCCGACGCGCACGACGAATCCGTAGGTGCGCTCGAGGTACTTCGCTTGCTCGCGATAGAGCTGCATGAAGCGCCCCATGTATTTCAAGACCTCCTCGTGCGAGTCGACGACGCACAAGATGTCGCCTTTGCGCACGCTCGCGCCGGCCGCGCCGCCGACGTAAATCTCCCAACGTCCGCCTTCGATCGCGACGGCGCCGACATCCTTCGTCGTCGCCTCGGAGCAATTGCGCGGGCAGCCGGCGGTCGCGAGCTTCATCTTGTGCGGCGATTCGAGCCCTTGGAAGCGCTGTTCGATTTCGATCCCGAGGCGCGTGCTGTCGCCGACGCCGTAGCGGCAGAACTCCGTCCCGACGCACGTCTTGCACGTGCGGAACGACTTTGCGTACGCGTGACCCGACGGCATTCCGAGATCGCGCCACACCTGCGGTAGGCGATCCTTCGGGATCCCGAGCAGATCGATCCGTTGCCCGCCGGTGATCTTCACCATCTTCGCGTGGTGCTTCTCGGCGACATCGGCGATGCGCCGCAGCTGCGCGGGCGACGTGACGCCGCCGTAGATGCGCGGGATGACGCTGAACGTTCCGTCCTTCTGGATGTTCGCGTGGACGCGATCGTTGATGAAGCGCGCGTCGCGCTCGTCGTCGTACTCCTTGCCCCAGATCGTCTTGAGGAGCGACGCGAGCCCGGGCTTGCTCGTCGCGTCCTCGACGCCGCCGGCGAGCGCGCCGAACACCGACGACACGCTGTGGAGCCCACGCTCGCGGATCGCGCGCACGAGATCCGGCTTCGTGAGCGGCACGCCCGGCACGTAATAATGAATCGACGGATCCTCGGCGACCGCGTCGCCGGCCGTGAGCTCGAGGAGCGTCTGTACGTCCTTCTTGCACGCGCCACATCCGGTGCCGGCGCGCGTCGTGTCGCAGAGAACCTTGAGCGTGCGGCATCCTCCACGCACCGCGGCGACGACGCGTCCCTTCGTGACGCCGTTGCAGTTGCAGATCTGCGCGTCGTCCGGCATGTCGGCGAGGCTCGCGCCGCCGACTCCGCCGTCTTGCGACAGCGCGAAGAGGAGCTCGGATCGATTTTCGGGGAGCGCGCGTCCGCGATCGAACGCTTGCAACAGGTCCGGCGCGGCCGAGGCGTCGCCGAGCAGGATCGCTCCCGCGAGCTTGCCATCGCGGACGATGAGCTTCTTGTACACGCCGCGCGAAGGCTCGGAGTACGTGACCTCTTCGTCGTCGCCATCGCCATCGCGCGAGCCCATCACGGCGAGATCGACGCCGGCGACCTTGAGCTTCGTGGAGACCTGCGATCCTTCGTAGACCGCGTTGGGCTTCTTCGACGTGAGGCGATCCGCGAGCACCTTCACCTGATCCCACAGCGGCGCGACGAGGCCGTACGTTCGTCCGCGGTGCTGCGCGCATTCGCCGACGGCGTAGATGTTCTCGTCGCTCGTGCGCATGTCGTCGCCGACGACGATCCCGCGCTCGACGTCGAGCCCCGCGTCGATCGCGAGCTGCGTGCTCGGGCGAATGCCCGCCGAGATGACGAGCATGTCGCAGTCGAGCGTCGTCCCGTCGGCGAAGAGGAGCCCTTCGACGCTTGGATCGCCGATGACGCCGCACGTCGCCTTCTCGAGATGGATGTGCAGCCCCATCCCTTCGAGCGACCGACGGAGAATCAGCCCCGCCATCCGATCGAGCTGCACCTCCATCAGGTGCTTCATCAGGTGCACGACGTGAACGTCGAGCCCGCGCTGCACGAGCCCGCGCGCCGCCTCGAGCCCGAGGAGCCCGCCGCCGAGCACCGCGGCCGTCTTCGCGTTCTCGGCGTACTTGATGATCGCGTCGGTGTCGTCGAGCGAGCGAAACACGAAGACCCCGTCGCGGAAGACCCCTTCGTCGACGTACGCGCGCTCGAGCGGCGGCACGAAGGCGTTGCTCCCGGTCGCGACGACGAGGTGATCGTAGCCTTCGAGGATCGTGTCGTCGGCCGCGTGGACGACGCGCGCGCGGCGATCGATGCCGTGGACGCGCGCGCCGGCGTGCAGCGTGACGCCGTTGTCGGCGTACCACTCGAGCGGGTTCAAGAAGATGTCCTTCGCGTCGTGCGCGCCGGCGAGGACGTTGGAGAGGAGGATGCGGTTGTAGTTTCCGTAAGGCTCGTCGCCGAACATCACGATGTCGAAGCGGTCGCGTCCGCCGCGCGCGATGATCTCTTCGACGAGTCGTGCGCCCGCCATTCCGTTGCCGACGACGACGAGGCGTTCCTTGGTACTCATCGCTCTCCTCCATCGATTCGTGCTGCGCACACTTTGAACTCGGGCATCTTGCTCATCGGATCGAGCGCGGTGTTCGTGAGGCGGTTCGCCGATTGCGCGCCGCCCCAATGAAACGGAACGAAGACTGTGTCTTCGCGAATGTTCGGCGAGACGTTCGCCTTGAGCTGCGCCGAGCCGCGCCTCGTCGTGACCGTGACCGCGTCGCCGTGCGCGATCCCGAGCCGTCGCGCCGTCGCCGGGTGAAGCTGCGCGGTGGCGTCTGGCGCGATCGCCGCGAGCTCCGGGACGCGTCGCGTCTGCGTTCCCGACTGGTACTGCGCGAGCACGCGCCCTGTCGTGAGGTAGAGCGGGTACTCGGTGTCGGGCTCTTCCGCCGGCGCGCGGTGCGGGATCGCGTGGAAGCGAGCGCGGCCGTTCGACGTCGCGAATCGCTCCGCGAAGAGGCGCGGCGTTCCCGGATGACCTTCGCCCGGGCACGGCCAGAAGACGCCGCGCTCTGCGTCGATCCGCGCGTACGTGATCCCGGAGTAATCGGCGAGGCCGCCTGCAGTCGCGCGGCGAAGCTCGTCGAAGACAGTCTCGGGCTCGCTCGACGGAAAAAGATGCCCGCGTCCGAGACGGGACGCGAGCGCGCAGATCACCTCGAGATCCGTGCGCACGCCCGCGGGCGGATCGATCGCGCGGCGCCGACGGATGACGCGCCCTTCGAGGTTCGTCATCGTCCCGTCTTCTTCGGCCCACTGCGCCGACGGCAACACGACATCGGCGAGCGCTGCGGTCTCCGACAAAAAGAAATCCGACACGACGAGGAAGTCGAGCCGCGCGAGCCGCTCTTCGATCGCGATCGCGTTCGGCGCCGACACGACGACGTTCGACCCCATGACGAAGAGCGCGCGCACGCCGTCGTCGTCGCCGAGCGTCGACAACAGCTCGAACGCCGAGCGCCCCGCGCGCGGGAGATCCTCGGGATCGACGCCCCACACCGACGCGACGTGACGCCGCGCTTCGGGATCGTCGATCTTCCGATAGCCGGGGAGCTGATCCGCCTTCTGCCCGTGCTCGCGTCCGCCCTGTCCGTTCCCTTGTCCGGTGATCGTCCCGAACCCCGCGTCGCTTCGTCCGACTTGGCCAAGCGCGAGCGCGATGTTCACGAACGCGAGCGTGTTGTTCACCCCTTGCGACTGCTGCTCGGCGCCGCGCGCCGTCATCACCATCGATTTGCGCGCGCGTCCGAGGATGCGCGCGGCCTCGATGATCTGCGCTTGCGGCACGCCGGTGATCCGCTCGACGCGCTCGGGCCAGTAACCCGCGACGAGCGCCTTCACCTTCGCGAAGCCTTCGGTCCGCGCGTCGACGTACGCCTCGTCGATCATCGAGTCTCGCACGAGCACGTGCAGGATCCCGTTTGCGAGCGCGGCGTCGGAGCCCGGCGTCAAGCGAAGGTGAAGCGTCGCCGAGCTCGCGGTCGTCGTGCGCCTGGGATCGACGACGACGAGCGCGCCGCCCGCCGCGCGCATCGCGTCGAGGTAGCGCATCATCGGCGGCATCGTCTCGGCGACGTTCGCGCCGACGAGGAGGACCGCCTCCGTGCGCGCGATGTCCTCGACGGGGAAGGGGAGCCCGCGATCGAGACCGAACGCGAGGTTCGACGCCGTCGCGGCCGACGACATGCAGAAGCGTCCGTTGTAATCGATGTTCGCCGTGCCGAGCCCGACGCGCGCGAGCTTGCCGAGCAAGTAACCCTTCTCGTTCGTGAGCGCGCCGCTGCCGAAGACTCCGACCGCGTCGCGTCCGTAACGTTCCTGCGTCTCGCGCACCCGTCGCGCGATCAAGTCGAGCGCGTCGTCCCACGATGCCGGCGCGAGCGTTCCGTGCTCGTCGCGCACCAGCGGCTGCGTGATCCGCTCCGGATGCGCGAGCGTCGCCGCCGCGCGCCAGCCTTTCACGCACAGCGCCCCGGCGTTCACCGGAAACGAGTCGTCACCTCGCACGTCGAGCTCGTCGGTGCCCTCCGTCCGCGCGACGCGCATCCCGCACTGCAGCGCGCAGTAGGGGCAGTGCGTCGCAACACCGGGGGGCTCGAGCGCACGTGGCAAGGTCATCCATCGCCTCCGAGCACCAACAGGCGGCGCCCTCGGATGGAGGTAGCGCGCCGCCTGTTTCGCCTCCGTTTCCGGAGGATGTCATTCCGCCGCGATGCGTCAATCGGGCGGAATTCGCCGAGAAATCAGCGCCTCAGACCGTCACTGCGCGTTTTTCCGGCGCGAGCGCGACAGTAGGCTCCACGTGCCCGCGGAGCATCGGTGCGAACGCCTCGCGGTACGCCCACGCCAGGTAAACCTCGGCGATGACGAGCGCAACCGGCAGCCCGAGGCCGCCTTTCACCAGGAAAAGGTGGAACGCGATGATGTTCACGAGCACCGGCGCAAGCAGCGTCAGCGCGAGCGGAACGAAGCGACCCGACAGCAGCAACAGCCCCGCGCCGACCTCCGTCGCCTTGATGAGCGGAAACATGTAGCCGGTCGCCGCGAGCGCACCGGCAAACTCCGCGGGCGGTCCGGACATCGGCGGCTGCGGGAGGAAATGGAAAAAGCCATTGAGTCCGAAGACCGTGAAAACGAGCCCAAGGACGATGCGTGCGGCGGTCGGAATCTTTCGAGCGATGGTGTTCATGACGTTCTCCTCGTCGTGTCTGATGAACTCCAAGGTGCGTCGTTGCTCAGCAAGCACAAGAATTCGAACATTGAACAATCTGTTGCTATGCTCACAACAATGGATCTGAACCGCATCGCGACGTTCGTTCGCGTCGTCGAGAAGGAGAGCTTCACCGCAGCGGCCGCCGCGCTGGGCGTGCCGAAGTCGTCGGTCAGCCGAAGCATCGCGCGTCTCGAAGAGGAGATCGGCGTGCAGCTTCTCCAGCGGACGACGCGCAAGCTCAGTCTCACCGACGCGGGGCGCGACTACTTCCAGCGCGCGCGGATCGCGCTCGACGGCTTGGACGAAGCGACCGCGGCCGTGAGCGAATCGGGAGTGAAGCCGCAAGGCGTCGTGCGCGTGACGGCGCCCGGTGACGTCGGTGTCCTCATGCTCGCGGACATCGTCGCGGAGTTCGTCAAAAAGTATCCCGGCATTCGGATCGATCTGTCGCTCACGTCGCGAAGGGTGAACCTCGTCGACGAAGGGTTCGACATGGCGGTGCGCGCGGGTCGCATGGCCGACTCGTCGCTCATCGCGCGCAAGCTCGGCGCTGCCGACATGGGGCTCTTCGCGTCACCCGCCTACTTGAAGCGTCGCGGTCGACCGAAGAAGCTCGCCGAGCTCGCGTCGCACGACTGCATCTTCTTTCGATCGTCCGACAGCGGCACGAAGTGGCGACTCACCGGACCGGACGGCGAGACCAGCGTCGAAGTCAACGCCATCGTCTCGGTCGACGACATGATGTTCATGCAGCGCGCCGTCCTCGCCGGCATCGGGATCGGCTCGATTCCGCGCCTCCCGCTCCAATGCAAAAAGGACGATCTCGTGCGCGTGCTCCCCGAATTCACGATCGCCGGCGCATCGCTCAACGCGGTCTGGCCGGCGAGTCGACACGTCCCCGCGCGCGTCGCGCTCTTCCGCGACTTCGTCATCGCGAGCTTCAGCACGATGCAGTGGGACGAGCGGTGATCGGCTTCGCTACTCAGTTGTTCTGAAGCAACGTCGTGACGAGCTGCGCGCCGAGGGCGTTTGCAGCGTTGTGATCTTCGATGGGCGACGCGACCGCGCCCTGTCCCGTGAAGACGATGTACGTCACGCCGCTGTCGACGCCGCCTGTTCTCGGATTCGGGTCGATGCCCAAGTGCGATGCCATCGCGTACGACGCGCTGCCGATCACGTCGGACGATCCTTCGTCGCCGAAGACTCCGTAGCGCATGGCGCCGTTCACGATGACGATGCCGACCGCGCCCCCTTTGATGCCGGCGGTCTTGTAGTTGAACCGCGAGCTGGGGAGCGGAATGACATAGAACGAGAGCGACGACGCAATGAGTGGCTGGTTGTCCGATTGCGGGAAGCTCGTTTGCGGATCGAAGTTCGGATCGGTGTTCGTGTTGCACTCGTTGGTGCGCTGTCCGTCGCAGTCGATCTGCATTCCCGAATTCCAGAAGAACGCACCGTTCAATCGACATACGTCGACGGTCGGCGTTCGGCCCGACTTGACTGCGTACTTGCCATTGGAGGCGACGTTGCAATTGGCGGTCAACGCGAGGAGCCGTTGAACCAGGCCGGGTATCTGCTTAGCGGTCCCCGCACGTCCGCGGATCGCGTCGTGACTTCAGCGCGGGAGAAGCGAGCGGGCTAATTGGCAAAGACGGAGGGTGGCGGTTTTCCGCGCAAGTGATTCGCGTTCAGCTGGATGACGAAGCCTCGCAGTGGGAGCGCGTTCTTGCGACGCGTCTGCGTGATGCTCAGCCAATGCGCGAGCGTTGCGCTGCCGCCGGGCGACCGCGTTCCGCCGGTCATGGCGCGATGCCGCGCGGGCGCGCGGATGTCGCGTTCGGTCGCGTTGTTCGTCGCCGGGACGTCGGGGCGATTGATGAAGAGCGTGACGCCCGCGTAGTGCACGTCGAGCCGCTCCTGGAGGCGGACGATATCGGGGAACGCGACCCAGTTGGTGCTGCTGATGATGTGCCCGAGGCGGATGCGAGCGCCTTTGCGCGCGCCGCGATCTCCGCTCTCTGCCGCCTCTTTGCCCGCGACGTAGAAGGCAATCAACCGGTCGCGAAACTCTTCGGTCGCGGCGCACGGCTCGACCTCGGCGATCTTCTTGGCTTCGCGAATCGTGTGCGCGCCGCAATAGGCATGAAGCCAATCGTCGTGGCTCGTGTAGACGCCATAGAAGTCGCTGCACACGACGCCCTTGAAGTCTTTGCCCAGCATCGCCTCGGCGACCCACGCGCCGCGCGACAGCTCCACGCGGAACACCGACACGCGGTCGGTGCGCATCAGCCACATCCAGCCCGGCACGCCGTCTTGCCGCTGGCCCGTCTCGTCGAGACCAACGACGTCGGAAGCGCGCGCCACGGTGACCAGCTCGTCGTAGCTCGGTGCCGAGCGGCGGCGCAGGCGATCGAACATCTGCGACAGGCCGCTCGATGTGATCGAGATGCCGAACCACTGCCCGAGGAACGCGCTGATCTTGCCGAGCGGAACGTCCTGCTCGAAGCGAAGGCCGAGCGACATCGCTTGCACGTTGGGGCCGAGCGATACCGCGGCGACGCTCTTGCCCGCGGCGACTGCGCCAGGCAGCTTCGCGACCACGCGCTTGTTGCAACGCGCGCAGCGGCCGACGGGCGCGACGTGGCGCGTGTGCTGCGGCACGACGGGCGGAATGTCGATCACCACAGTGCTCTCCGTCTCGCCCGTCGACTCGACTGCGCCGCCGCAACTGCACGACGTCGGCATCGGGTGCTCGACCTCATCGTCGATGCGATCGGGAACGGGACGCTGCACTCCGACATGACCCGCGGCACGACCGAGCGGCTTGCCCGACCGCGCTCGCCGGCCCTCCGTACGCGACGTGCGTCGCTTGCCGCGCTCGCGAAACCCGCGCTTCCATTCCTCGATCTCCTTGCGCACCTTCGCGAGCTCCTCGCGCAGCGCCGCCAGCTCGCGAGTGCGTTCCTCGTCGCGCTTGCGCAGCACCGCGATCTCTTCTTCGAGTTCGGCAATCCGCTGCTGCTCGGGTGTCACGCGATCGGTGATGCACTCAACCGCGCATTATGGAAAGAAGTTTCCGCCTCACGAGCGAAGAATGGACCCACACAGTGGGATGCCGCTAAGCAGATACCAGGCCGGCGTCCGCTCCGACGTCGATGGCGCCGTCCGAGGGCGGGCTGATGACCTTCGAATCGCTGGTCGCATCTTCAATGAGGCCGGCTCCCGCGTCGTGCGCGCCGCTCGACGACGGCAGTCCGGACGTGGGGCTATTTCCCGTGGCGGACGTGGGTGGCGCGTCCTCGATGGCGCATGCAGTGAGAGCGCACGCCGTCACCAAGATGAATCCTGCCCCGTGGGCGCCTCTGTTCCTCGTCCTCGACATTCTGCACACCTCGAAGTTGGCTCCCCGCCCCTTCGACGAATTCCCATTCTAACAGACGCGCGCATCGGCGCCGGCTCAGCTCGGCAATTGAGCGGCAGGATGTGCGCGCATTCCTTGCCCGAACGCCGCGCGCGGCACATCCACCGCGCGCGTGGAAACTTCGTATAGAATGCAGGCAATCCGATGTTCATTCCGATCGTTCGACGTACGGTCACCGTTCGCGCGAGGGATGTATTTCACTTCTCGTTCCATTGCGAATCGTGTCGACTCTCGACCTGGGCGCACGTGCTCGGCGAAGGAGTCGGCAGCGCGTCGATGGCGTATCTATCGCCCGACGCGAACGCCGCGCGCCAACGAGCGATGGCGTCGGCGCAAGGCAACGCGCAATCGCTCTTCACGCAATCGCCGTGTCCACGCTGCGGCACGCACGGGATCGCGCAGCGAATGGCGGTGCAGGCGTGGGAGCAGAAGGCCGTCTCGCGAAAGCAACTCCGCTTCTGGGCGTTGATGATTGGATTCGGGACGACGTTCTTGTCGACGGGAGGCTGCGTCGCGCTCGTCGCCGCGGACGGCGAAGACGGGAGCCTCGGCGCCGGCCTGATTCTCGGGTTCCTCTGGTTCTTCTTGGGCGCCGCCGCGACCGGGATTCTTTACGCGATCCTCGGTCCGGGTCGGCGCCCCGTGCTGCTCGGGTACGTCCCGCAAGGCGTACAATTCGATCCGCCGGATCCTTCGCAGGTGCAGGGGTCGTATCGCACGGGCTGACGTTCGGGCTTGACGCCGGAGGCTGCGCTCGTTCCACTTCCATGGTGAATTCCGTTCCTCCGCCCATGTCTCCGATCGCCGTCCCCGGGGCGGTGATCGCTGGGAGGTATCGGCTCGAGTCGATCGTCGGAAAAGGTGGCATGGGAGCGGTCTGGTCCGCGACGCATCTCGGCCTCCATCGCGTCGTCGCGGTGAAGATCATCTCGAGCGACTTCGCGCGTTCGCACGATCTCCGCGCGCGCTTCGACACCGAGGCGAAGGCGGCGGCGAAGCTCCAGTCGCGTCACGTCGTCCAGATCTACGACAACGGCGAGCTCGCCGACGGGACGCCGTTCATCGCCATGGAGCTCCTTCAGGGGGAGTCACTCCAAACTCGCCTGGTGCACGGTGGGCCCGTGTCCCTCGCGGAGACGGTGCAGGTCGTCTCGCAAGTCGCGCGCGCGCTCGGACGGGCGCACGCGGCCGGGATCGTTCATCGCGACATCAAGCCGGACAACATCTTCCTCGCGCAATCCGAAGAAGACGGCGGCATCGTCGTGAAGGTCCTCGACTTCGGCGTCGCCAAGTTTTCGATCGCCGACGAGACGCAGTCGACGACGCGCACGGGCGCGCTCGTCGGCACGCCGCTCTTCATGAGCCCCGAGCAGGCGAGAGGCTTGAAGACGATCGACGGGCGCACCGATCTCTATTCGCTCGGCCTCGTCGCGTACACGATGCTCACGGGACGGCAGGCGTTCACCGGCGAGTCGTTCGGCGATTTGCTTCTTCAGATCTGCACGCGCTCGCTTCCGAGTCTCGTCACGTATCGGCCAGACGTTCCGCCCGCCGTCGAGGCGTGGTTCATACGCACGTGCGCGCGCGATCCGGACGCACGGTTCCCGACGGCGCAAGATCTCGTCGATGCGCTCGTCGCGGCATCCGGGGGCGTGGCGCCGCCGCTGCATCTGTCGGCGCCGAGCCTGCCTCACGCGGCGGTCGCGAGTCCGGCTGCGTCGATCAGCGCGCCGGGCGTGCAGCACATCAGCGCCGCCGAAGCGCATGCGCTCGGCAGTCAGCCTACGTACGCCGCGCCGACGCTGCCAGCGCACCAGACCGTCGGCGGAACGGCGTCGGGCACGCTTCCTGGAGCGCGCTCCGGCTCGGGACCGAAGACCGCGTTGCTCGTCTTCGGAGCGGCGACGGTGGCCGCGATCGTCGCCGCCGCCGTCACTGTCCTCATCGACGCGCGGTCGCCGCGAAACGCTGCGCCGGTTGCGCCCCCGTTGTCTGCGCCGTTGCCCATGGCGGCGTCCGCGACGATCGCGCCGTCCGCGACGCCGTCCGCGACGACCGCGGCTGCACCGTCGGCAAGCGCGGTTCCCAGCACGAGCGCAACGCCGTCGACGACCGCCGATCCGAAGAAGCTCGCGCCGACGCACGCCGTCGCGCCGTCCGCGCCTCCGCCTCCGCGCCCGGTCGACTCGGGACCGAAACGAGACATCACGCTGACACGCTGAGCAGAGGCCGAGAACCGTCGTGCTGCGGCTCTCCCTTCGTCTCGCGGTCGCATTCGTCGTCGCTGGCTCGGTGGTCGCGTCGTGCTCGCAGGCGCCGACGACCGGGATCGTCATCGGAGTCTCGACGCAGACGCGCGTGCCGAAGGATCTGCGCGCGGTGCGCGTCGTCGTGCGCTCGCAAGAGCAACCGGTAAAGTGCGCGACGTTCGCGATCGACGTCGAGGGCGGCACGCTCCCGCAGACGGTCGCGGTGACCGGATACGCCGGGCAGCGGCTCGACGTGCAGGTCGCGGGCGTGGCGGACGGCGTCGCGCAGCTCCCCGCGGGCGACTGCTCGCTCCCGGCGTCGTCGCGCGTCGTTCGGCACGCCAAGACCACGCTGGTCTCTGGCGAGAACCTGTATCTGCCGATGCCGCTTCAGCGTGCGTGCTTCGACACGCCGTGCGCCGCCGACGAGACATGCTCCCAAGGCGAGTGCAGAAGCGCCGACGTCGACTCCGCCGCGCTCGTCCGTTACTCGGACTCGTTCGTTCGCGACACGAGCTTCTGTCTCCCGCCGTCGCAGTGCTTCGACGGACGCATCCCCGCGCTGCTCGTCGATCGCGACGCTTGCGTCTTCCAGCTCACGCACGACGATACGATCTCGCGTGGCGTCAACGTCGAGATCGTCCACGACGATCTCTCGCGCGAGGTGCTCGATCTCGATCCGATCGACGGATTCACGACCGAGGAGCCCGATCGCTTCCGCATCGCGCCCGCTCTCTGTCGTCGCTATCAGGCGCGGCGGATCGCAGCGGTGTTCGTCGGCCTCAGCTGTCCGTCGAAGACCGTGCTCAACCCGATCTGCGCGGCCGACGCGAAGACGCCTGTGCCCGATGGCGGCGACGTCGTCGATCCCGCGGGCCTTTGCACGTCGCCCGCGGATCTCGCGCCGACGCGGAACGCGCTCTACGTGCTCATGGATCGCTCGCGGAGCATGCGCGATCTCTTCGGACCGAAGGGGATCGCCGAGACGCTCGATCTCGCGCTCGCGTCGCCGATCCTGCGGACGACGCTCGTCGCG
>JBBQXV010000142.1:0-23249 GCA_038209335.1 Polyangiales bacterium
AAGAGAGTCACGAACGACGAGAAGAGCGACGCGACCGACTCGCCGTCCTTGCCGAAGAGCGGTCGTAAGGCGTAGGAATCAACTCGCTGGGTGGGTCAACTTCTGACCGGCGAATGGGTCAGTTTCCGAGCGGCGCCAGCACCACATCCCCGCGACCGCCGTCTCGATGGTCGTGAGACGCTCCGGGGGGACCAGCTTCACGTACGCGTCGCGGAACCCATGCCGCGTGATGGCGCCGAGCGAGCTCACGAGCAGCGTGCTTCGGATGTGCGTCGTGACCGGCGCTCGCGCGAATGTGTTCGGGAGCGGAACGATCATCTCTTCGTCACGTGCCACGCTCATGCTCCTGTCGATCCTACCGTGTGTTTTGGCAGTCGCGCGCGCAACGATTCTCTACCAGCGCGCTCTGTATCGAACGCGACGGTCCGCGGCCTCGGTAACGACGGAGAGCTGGGCCTCGACGCCGAGGGAGGCGAAAGCCGCGCGTATGTTCCCCCAATACACTGCCAACATCCCTGGGCTCGCAATGACAATGGAGCGTGCCGCCTCGAGTGTGATGATCGCTTTACGTTTCTCCGCATCGGATGTGTCGACCATCCAATCGCCGCAGTTTCGATGGACGAAGCGAAACGCGTCCGCCGTTCGCTCGAGGAGAGGCGCAGGCTTCGTGTTCTCGACCCCGGCTCGACGTACGAGCTCGCCAATGGCCGGCTGTCGAAGTGCTTCGAGCATCACCTCATGCCAGAGGCTCCTGGTCAGAACGAGCCCAAGCGCACCAAACGTGGAGTCCGCGAGCAACACGAAATCCTCGAGAGCAACGTAGTCACGAAACGACGTCTCCCGAATCCTTTCTCGCGCTGGACCGATGCGTTCGAGGATCACGTCGCGAGGCGCCGCTGGCAGGTTCTTCACGAATCGGATGGCAAGCTTCGGCCAGCCCGCGCGTATCCCGGGCGCACTCGGCGTCACGAGACCCATACGTGGCTCCTCGGTGGCCTCGAGACCCAGACCCTTGCGTTGACGAACGTCACGCCGGCGTCGGCTCTCGGAACTCGGCGATGTCTTCGAAAGACTTGCGTCGGAGCACCGGCACCGACGCGTTCGCGGCGGGATAGCCGACCGGCATCAACAAGTACGCGCGCTCGTTCTCCGGCCGACCGAGCAGCTTCGCGAGGAACCCCATCGGGCTCGGCGTGTGCGTGAGCGTGACGAGCCCCATGTGATGGAGCGCGGCGATGAGAAAGCCGCATGCGATGCCGACGCTCTCGTCGACGTAGTAGTTCTTTACGCGCGATCCGTCGGCGCGAAGATCGTACGCCTTCTTGAAGACGACGATGACCCAAGGGGCGTCGGAAATGTGCGCCTTGTGCTCGTCGGTCCCGAGCGGCGCGAGCGCCTCGATCCACTCGGGTGACATGCGGCCGTTGTAGTTCTCGTGCTCTTCGCGCTCCGCGGCCTCGCGCATTTGCGCCTTCAACGCGGGATCCGAAACCGCGACGAAGTGCCAAGGTTGGCGGTGCGCTCCGGACGGCGCCGTCGACGCCGTGCGGATCGCCATCTCGACGAGCTCGCGCGGCACCGGCTCCGTCGAGAAGTGACGCGTCGTGCGCCGCTGATCGAGCTCCGCGTAGAAATCGCGGGCGCGGGTGCGCATCGTGTCGGCATCGGTGCGCTCGAAGACGAGCGGTTCGAATCGCGGCTTCATCGGCGCATCGTCCCTCGAGACCGTCGACTGTAACCGAACAATCAGCGTACCTGCGTGAAGACGAAGTCGTGACCCGACCCGCCGTCGTGTAGTGCGATCGTCGTGACGAGTCCATCGACCCGTCGATTCGCCCGACGCGGGACTGTAGACTCCTCCCGATGCCCGGCGACGCGCCCACCGAACCCGGCGAGGAAATCTTCCTCCCGTTCCCCGTGCCCCGCGAATCCCTCACCGACGGCACGCACTTCCGCAGCACCTGGCTCACCGCTTCGCAAGCCGCGCTCCGCGAACGCGGCCACGGCGATCGCTACGCCGCGCTCCTCGCGCCCGAGCACAAAGAAAAAATCCTCTCCATCGTCGCCGGCCTCTGGCTCCCGATGGACGTCGCGCGCGCCCACTACACGGCGTGCGACAAGCTCGACCTCCCCACGAACGAGCTCGTCGACATCGGTATGGGGGCCGCGCGTCGCGCGAACGCGACCGTGCTCTCGATCGCGTTCCGACTCGCACGCAACGCGGGCGTCAATCCATGGACGATCCTCGCGCAGATTCAACGCATCTGGGATCGCACGTCGAAGGGTGGCGGCGTCGCGGTGTGGAAGCTCGGTCCGAAAGAAGCGCGCGTCGAGGTCGTCGGCTATCCGCTCGCGTACCTCCGTTACAACCGCACGACGTTTCGCGGGATCGTCCTCGCGGTGGTCGAGCTCTTCTGCAAGAAGATGTACGTGCACGAGATCCCGAAGCTGTGCACGCGGCGCACCCTCGGCTTCCGCTTGTCGTGGGCGTAGCGGGCACAATCCGCGCGCGTCACGGCCTCGGCGAAGGGGCCGCGATCTCGATCTTCACGTCGAACGGAAGCGTCTTCGGAAATAAACAATTCCCCGTCGTGCACGCCTGATACCGCACGGTCCCGCGCACCACGCGCACGCCCGGAACCGCCGACGGCGCGATGTCGTAGAACACGCTCACTTCGACCTCGCCGACGAACGTGCGGATCGAATCGCTTGGCCCGAGCGCGAACACCGTCGCGTCCGGAAAACTCGGAACGTCGAACTTCAGACCGTCGGCCGGCTCGATCGTGACCGCGGTCGCGATGTACGTCGCCTTGCTCGGATCGTTCGACATGATGTGAAATCCCGAATCGATCGCGAGGCCGATCCGCAGGAGGCTCCGCATTCCCGGCTGACCGCCCGCGGACCACGGCGTGATCTTCACGACGACTCCGCTCTTCGGCACCACGGGCTCCTTCACCGTGCTCGCGGTCGCGGTCGCGCTCGCCACCGCGCCGCCACCCGCACCGCCGACTAACCGATCGAGCTCCGACGCGATCGCGGCGAACGTCGGATCGAAGTGCGCCGAGTCCGGAAGAATGAACGCGCGGATGACGCCGCTCGGATCGATGATCAACGTCGAATCGAGCACGACGTCGGCGCGCTCCGTGAACGACGGCTGCGCGCCCGGCGGAGCAAACGTCTTCGCGGCCGCGCCGCTGAGATCGTGAAGCGCGGTGACGCTCGGCGCGACGTGCGCCTTCGCGTACGCCGTCCAATGATCGAGCGGCTCCTTCACGTCGACCAACAACACCTTCACGCCGCGCGACGCGAAACGATCCGCCACCTTTCCGAGGTTCCCCGTCTCGGCG
Source organism: Polyangiales bacterium (assembly GCA_038209335.1). Lineage (GTDB taxonomy): Bacteria > Myxococcota_A > Polyangia > Polyangiales > Polyangiaceae > JBBQXV01. The sequence continues at coordinate 3,348 of JBBQXV010000142.1, forward strand.
TCGCAGAACGGGCACCACGACGCGGTGAAGTGCAGCAACACCCACGAGCCGCGCAGCGACGACAACCGAAGCGTCCCGTTCGCGCCGGTGCGCGGCAGCTCGAAGTCGGGCGCCAGATCGCCAGGCTGCGGCGGTCCCCACTCGGGGCGCGTCGAATTCGGGAGCGTGGTGTTCTTCACGGGCGCGGCGCCGCACGCCGACACCGCGATCGCGATCGCGATCCCGATCGCGCACCACCACGCCCCGCGCATCACTTCGCCGATCCCGTCGTCGCGCCGCCCTGCGCGAGCGCCTCGTCGAGCGCGCGCCGAACGTGGACGAATTTCGCGTCGAAGCTGTACGTGTCCGCGAGCGCGAACAACCGAATCGCGCCGTCGGCGTTGATGACGAGGTTCGACGAGATCACCACGCGCGATCGATCCTTGAAATCGAGCAGCACCTTCGGCGGCGCGAACGTTCGCGCGACGTCGCCCGACTCGTCACGCAGCACCGGAAACGGAAGCGCGACGCGCGCGAGGTACTCTTTGTACCCGGCGTCCGGTTCGTTGATGTTCACCGCGACGAACTTCACACCCTTGGGCGCGTAGTCGTCGGCGAGCGCCTTCAAATGCGGCTGCTCCGCCTTCGAGAACGGACACCACGACGTCACGAACGCGAGCATCACGATCGATCCGCGCATCGACGAGAGCTTCACCTTGTTCCCCTTGTCGTCCGGCAGCTCGAAGTCGGGTGCTGGATCGCCCGGGTGTGGATTCCCCATCTCGGCGGACACGGCGATGATCTTCGGCTCGATCGGCGCGCTCGCCGCCGGCGGGCTCGCACTTCCGCACGCGACCAACCCCACGACTCCGAACGCCAACACGACAGCTCGCATCTGCATGGTCCATCCCTCCGTTGGAAACCTCATGCTGCGAAGATGCGCGGCGCCCGTTTGGGACTCCGTTGGACTGGCCGTTGGAACGTCATCGGGCCTTTTTTGGCTTGGATGCGGGGGAGGCGAGCGCGCTCGCGACGCGCTCGATCGCAGCGCGCGCGCGGGCGCTCAGCGCGTCGGGCGTGGCGAGGTCTTCGCGCGTCGCTTCGACGTGGGCGCGCGCGGTGTCTCGATCGCCCGAACCGAGCGCGGTCTCCGCGATCACGGCGCGCGCGAGGGCGACGAGGCTCCTCCTCGCGACGATCTGCGCGACGACGAGCGCCTCCTCCGCGCGCGCGCGTGCACGGTCCGACGCGCCCCGAGCGCGATCGATGTCCGCCGCGAACGTGAGCACGTACGCGAGCATCCCTTTCGCGTCGACTTGGCGTAGCGCGTCGATCGCACGTTGGAGGCGCTCCTCCGCCAGCGACTCGCCGAGCGCGACGCGCGCGAGCGCTTCGAGCGCTTCCGCGGCCGGTGCCTCGGTCCCTTCGCCCATCTTCGCTGCGACAGGCGCGAGCTCCGCGCACCGCGCGAGGGCAGCGTCGGGACGTCCGAGCTCGAGCTCGAGGAGGACGTAGCGCATCGTCGCGTCGAACTCCGCCCATCGCTCCTCGTCGCGTCGTGTCGCCGCGAGCACGCGATCGAGGTGCGAACGCGCCGCCTCGTGATCGCCGTCGTACGCGCTGAGGAGCGCGCGCGCCCATTCGAGGTGAGTGAGCTCCGCCCCTCCCTGGGCTCCGGCGAGCGCGACCGCCTCGGCGACCATCGCGCGCGCGCGCGGCATGTCCTTCTCCACGATCGCGAGGCAACGCGCGCTGTTCGCGAGCTGCTTTGCCGCCGTGTGCGGATCGGCCGCGCGGCTGGCGTCGACCGCGCGAAGCGAGCTGTCGCGCGCACCGAGAAAGTCCCCGCCGTCGTGCTGCATGATCGACAACGTTTGCAGTCCGTCTGCCGCCGCGGCTTGCAGCCCCGCGTCTTGCGCGTCGACGATCGCGCGCGAGAGCTCCTCGTTCAGCGCGCGTGCGCGATGAAGCCATCGTCCCGAGAGAACATGGACCTGCAAAAACGCGAGACGAAGCGCGACGCCCGTCGGTCGATCCAAAGCGAGGAGATGCTGCATGCCGCGATCGGCGAGGCGAACCGCTTCGTCGTTCGCGAAGATCCGCAAGCAACGCTGCGCCGCCAAGACATACGCGCGCGCGGCGAGTGCGCTGTCGCCGCCGAGCGCGGCGTGGTGCGCGACGTCCCCCGCGAGCGCGCCGTCGACGCCGCGATCAAAGGCGCGCGCGATCTGCAGATGCACCAAGCGTCGTCGCGGCTCGGAGAGCGTGCGGTACGCGCCGACGCGGAGGAGATCGTGCGCGAAGTCGTAACAAGCGCCGGCCGACGACGTCGTGCTTTTCAAGATCCCGCGCCGCTCGAGCTCTTCGACCCCGGCGAGGAGCTCGGGTTGCGCGATGCGCGTCGCGAGCGCGAGCGTGTCGAGATCGAACCCGTGCCCGAGCGCGGCGGCCCACGGGACGAGATCGCGCGCGGGACCGTCGAGGCGCGCGAGGCGATCGCCGATGAGACCGGCGAGCGACTCGGAGAACGGCGCTGCACCACGGGCGAGCGCACGCGCCATCTCGATCGCGAAGAGCGGATTGCCGCCGCTCTCTGTCGCGACGCGCGCGACGTCGATCTCCGCGCCGAGCGACGCGGCGAGCGCGGCCGTCGCATCGGCGTCGAGCGGAGAGAGCTCGACGACGTGGAAGCGACGCTCGCGTTCGAGCGCGCGGACGAGCCGTTGCACGCCGACGTTGTCGGAGAGCTCTTCGGCGCGCGCGCCGCACGCGATGATCACGTGCGATCCGGCGAGCGCGCGGACGACGTAGTGCAGGAGACCCGCGGAGGCTTCGTCGAACCACTGGATGTCGTCGAGGACGAGCGCGAGCGGCGGCGACGCGTCGCCGATGCGCGACGCGAGGCGCGTGACGGCGTCGTAGAGACGACCGCGATCGCCCGCAGCCGTGTTCGCGTCGCCCAGCTCGGGGAGAAGCGGCGCGAGATCGGCGCGCGCGCCCTCGTCGATGTCGGGAATCGCGCCCGATCGCAGTGCGTCGATCCACGCGCCGTACGGCCGCACCATCTCCGCTTCGAACGCTCGACCCGAGAGAACGCGCCCACCTGCCGCACGCACCTGCGACGTAAGCTCTTCGAGGAGGCGCGATTTGCCGATCCCCGGATCGCCGACGAAAAGGAGCGCGTCGGTCGCTTCGCCCGCGCGCGCTGCCGACACCGCGCGCGCGATCTCATCGAGCTCCGCCGAGCGACCGACGATCGCCTCGCGCACCGGCGTCGGAGGCGATGACGTCATCGTACGTGGCAGTCGTTCACGCGCTGGCGCGTCGCGCGCAGGCGGCTCGCTCGGCGCACGGGCCGCGTCGGTCACGTGCATCCGCGCCTGCAGGAGCGCCGGTGAAGGCTTCGCATGAAGCTCGTTCGCAAGGATCCGCCGGCACGCTTCGAACTGATCGAGCGCTTCGCGCTTCCGACCGAGATCGCCGAGGATCTTCACGAGCGCGACGTGCGCCGCCTCGGTCAGCGCGTCGATCCCGACACGCGCGCGCGCATACCGCAACGCCTCCTCCGGATCCTCGACCCGCTCGACGAGCGCCGACAACGTCGCGACCCGCAGCGCGCGCGCCGCCTCGCGCTCCCCGACGCACCACTGATGAAACGCATAGCAATCGGGCATGTCGAGCCCTTCGAGGAGCTCGCCGCGAAACCGCGCCGCCGCCGAGCGCAGCGCATCGAGGCTCGCGTTCGCGACGCCGTCGGCGAGATCCGCGTGCAGCGCGAGGAGATCGCACGCGAGGTCGCGCCGCTCGCACGCGATGTGCTCGCGATCCGCGACGACACGCGTGACGCCGCCGACGTCGAGCAGCCCGCGAATCTTCGTGAGGCTCCAACGCAACGCCGCGCGCGGATCGTCCGGGCCTTGCCACAGCAAATCGCAAAGCCGTTCGCGCGAATGCGGCGTGCCGGTCGCGACGAGGTACCCGAGCAGCGCGCGCGTCTTCTTCGACGCCGGGAGCGCGAGCTTGCGCCCACCGACCGCGATCTCGAGCTCGCCGAGCAGCCGAACTTCGAGCGCTTTCACCGACGTATCCCCCTGCGAAAAAGGCCGCGCCGCACGATGCCCGCATTTCCACGCCAGCGCCAACGATCGTTCAAACGCACCGCGAGCATCTTCCACACCGGCTCGAAGAAGCAGAGCCCAACGGGAGGATGCCATGGCGATCGACGAAGCGAAGCTGAACGACTTTCTGGGCAAAGTGGTGGGGGACGTCGGAGCTGCGATGAGCGGCGTGCTCGTCGTCCTCGGTGACAAGCTCGGGCTCTACCGCGCGCTCGCTGCGGGTGGCGCGATGACGCCGGCCGAGCTCGCGAAGCGGACCGAGACGACGGAGCGCTACGTGCGCGAGTGGCTGAACGCGCAGGCCGCGGGCGGCTACGTCACCTACGATCCGGCGAACGGACGCTTCACGCTGCCGCCCGAGCAAGCGTTCTGCCTCGCGGACGACACGAGCCCCGCGTCGGTGACCGGGATGTTCCAGATCACGCAAGCGATGTGGAGCGGCGAGCCGAAGATGGAAGAGAAATTCCGGAGCGGCGGCGGCGTCGAGTGGGGACATCAGCATCCGTGCCTCTTCGAAGGGACCGAGCGCTTCTTTCGGTCGGGGTACATCGGCAACCTCATGTCGTCGTGGATCCCGGCGCTCGACGGCGTCGAGGCGAAGCTCGCCCTCGGCGCGAAGGTCGCCGACGTCGGCTGCGGTCTCGGCGCGTCGACGATCCTGATGGCGAAGGCGTTCCCCAAGTCGACGTTCGTCGGCTTCGACTCGCACCAAGGCTCGATCGAGACGGCGCGTAAGCGCGCGAAGGAAGCCGGCGTCGACGACCGCGTGAAGTTCGAGGTCGCGAAGTCGACCGACTTCACGGGCACGGGATACGACCTCATCGCGAACTTCGATTGCTTGCACGACATGGAGGATCCGATCGGCGCCGCGAAGCACGCGCGCGCGGCGCTCGCGAAGGATGGCACGTGGCTCATCGTCGAGCCGTTCGCGAGTGACAAGGCGGAGGAGAACCACAACCCGGTCGGGCGCGTCTTCTACTCGGCGTCGACGATGCTGTGTGTGCCGCACTCGCTCGCGCTCCGCGGTCCGGGGCTCGGCGCGCAAGCGGGTGAGGCGCGGCTGCGCGAGGTCGTCGTCGGCGGAGGAGGCTTCACGCGCTTTCGTCGCGCGACGCAGACGCCGTTCAACCTCGTGCTCGAAGCGCGGGTGTAGAACGACTACCTTCGTCGGGTGTCGGTCGCCGCCGAGAAAGATCCGCAGCACCTCGCGATCGTCGCTGCGCTCGCCGGCGCGGCGACACCCGACGTGACGAAGGCGCGCGTCGTCGATATCGCGTGCGGGGACGGCGAAGGGCTCGTGGCGAGCGCGCTTGCGTTGCCCGGCGCGAGCTTCGTCGGACTCGATGCGTCGGAGAAGAAGGTCGACGAGGCGCGCGCGCTCGCGGAAGCGGTCGGCGCGACGAACGTTCGGTTCGCCATCGGCTCACTCGATGCCGCGGAGGCGCTGGACGGATCCGTCGACGTCGTCGTCGCCGACGGCGTCTGCGCTTCGCTCGACGACGCGGGGGTAACGCGGCTGTTCGCGTGGATCGCGCGAACACTTTCGCCGTGCGGCATCGCGTACGTCAGTTTCGACGCGATGCCGGGCGCGCGAATGCTCGGCGTCGTTCGCGCGACGCTCGCGCATCTGACGCCCGACAAGTTGGTTCGCCGCGAGCTCGCCGCTGGCCTCCTGGCGCATTTCGAGGTGCCGCTCGACGCTGTGGAGCCTGCGTACGCCGGAATGGTCCGCTTCAAGGCAGCGCAGCTCGCGCAGCTCCTCGTCGCGTCTCCGGAGGCGGACGCACTCCTCGACGATCTGTCGGGGAGCGAAGCGCGTGCGTTCTACTTCGAAGCGATTGCTCGTCGCGCTGACGACGCAGGCCTCGCGTGGATCGCCGAGGCGCGCACGCACGACGTCCTCGACGAGCCGCTCGATCCCGCCGCGGCGGAGCTCGCCGCGTCGGTCGCGCCGAACGACCCGAACGCGCGTGAGCAGTACACGGATTTCTTCCGAGGTCGCACGTTTCGGCGCGGCGTCTTCGGGCGCAAGAGAGGAGATGCGACGAACGCGCTTCTGCCATCCACGCTCCACGTCGCAACCCGCGTGCGTGTCGCCGACGGACGGATGACGAATCTGCAAGGCGTGTCGATCGCGCTCTCCACGGACGCGCGCGCCTTGGTCGACGAGCTCGCGAGCAGTGCGCCGGAGACGCGCCCGATCGATCGCGCGCGGCTCGTGCCTGACGATCCGGAGTCGCGCGCGTCGCTCCTCGTCGCGCTTCAATCCGGCGCGCTGCGCGCGTTCGTCACGCCGCCGTCGATCTGCGCCCGCGTGACCGCGCGGCCTCGTGCGCTCGCGCTTGCGCGCGAACGGTCACGTGCGCGTCTCCCTGCGTCCAACGCGTACGGCGAACGCGTCTCCCTCGACGACGTAGGCGCCGCGTTCCTCGCCGAGCTCGACGGCACGCGCGATCTCGAAGCTCTGATCGAGGACCTCACCCGCATCGGCATCGAGCGAAAGATCCTCCCGCCGACCGGCGCTGATCGCTCGAAGGTGGCGGCGAGCGCCAACGCGATGCTCGCCGCCTTCGCCGCGGCCGGATTGATGGAAGCGTAGACCGCGAGGAGCGGGCGAGACCGCGCTCACGCCAGCAGCGCCCCGACGTCGAACAAATCCTTCAGCGCCGCTTCGATGAATGCGTCCGCGCGCGGATCATCGCCCAACGCCTCACGCAGCGCGCGCCGATCGTGCGTCCCGTCGAGGTTCGCCACGAGCTTCGCGAACGCGGCCGGAAACACGTACGTCTCGTGGAAGACGTTCACGACGTCGCACGGCTCGCGGAGCCCATTCGCCACGTGCCGTCGCGCCGCGGCGCGCACGAACGACGACACGCGCGGCGCGCGCTCGATGCGCCGCGCGAACGGCGGAACCTCGACCGCGAGATCGATCGCGTGCCGCGTCCAGTTGCGGAGCAGCTCGAGGTGCGCCGTGTGCCGCGCGGCCGCGTCGACGTCCCCAACGGCATTGCGGACGAGCATCGGCGCTGGCCACGCCGCGCGCACCGCCGTGAGCGCCGTGACCGCCGCGTGGGACGACGACAGCGCGCTCGTATCCACGTCCGATACGCGCACGAGCCGCCCGCCTTCGCCGATCTCCGGAGGCGCGCCGCGCCACGTCGCGAAAAGATCGCCGACCGCGTCGCTCGAGAACGCGCGCTCGGTCTTCGCATCGGAGCGCGCGAAGAGGTCGCGACGAAACCGGTTTCCGGTCATGAGATCGTCGCACTGAGTGACGTAGAGCGCCGCGCGCTCGCGTGGTAGCGACGTTGCGCCGTGGAGCGAAGCATGGAGCGCGTCGAACGCCTCGCGCGTGCCGGGTCGCGCGCACGCCGCTCCCGAGAACCACGCGAGCCCGTGCCGCTCCGCGCGCTCGGCGACGTCGCGCACGTAAAACGCGTCGTTCGTCTCGGCGAGAACATCGTGAAACACGAAATGATTGAAGCGGTCGCCTGGCTTCTTCGACTGCGAGACGACGCGCAGGAACGACGTCGCCGTGACCTTCAGCGCCGCCGCGAAACCTTCCGTCGTCGTCTCGAGCGCCGCGATGCGCTCGACGAGATCCATGGCGCGGTTCACACGCGTCGCGGTGTCCGTCTCACCGCGCACGTGAAATTCCATGAGATCGCGCAGCACCCCCATCACCTGCCAACCGGGCTGCGCGTTGTAGCTGAGGTAGAAGACGCCGTTCGGCGTGAGGTGGCGTCGTGCGGCGTCGAAGAGATGCGAGCGCACGAAATCGGGGATCCACGAGTAGACGCCGTGCGCGACGACGTAGTCGAAGGCACCGAGATCGAGCGGCTCGGCGAGATCGCCCTGTCGCAAGGTCACGTTGGTGATCCCGGCCTCCGCGGCGATCCTCTTCCCCGTCGCGATCGCGCTCGCCGCGAGATCGACGACGACGAACTCGCTGTCCGGATACGCCGCCGCGAGCGGGAGCACGTTGAGCCCGCTCCCGCCGCCGAGCTCGAGCATGCGACAACGCGACGGCGAGGCCGCGCGGAATCCGTGCAGCGCCGCCATCGCCTGCATTCGCGCCGGCCGCGTCGACTCTTGCGAGCCGGTGTCGTACCGGACCTCGTCGTACGCGAACGCCGCGTCGCTCACGCCGTCAGCCGCTCGGCTTCGTCGCGGCCGACTGCACGCTGAGCTCGAGCTCGACCATCGGCTTGTTGTTCCCCGGCAACACGGTCATTCGCACGGGGCGCAGCCCGATCAGAACGAACGCGACGAAGACCGAGCCGTCGACGGTCCTGTACTCGAGCGTCCCGTTTCGCCCGCTCCCTTCGGTGGCCCACTTCGTCGCGTCTTGCGGCGGAGGCATCGTCACGACGATGTTCGTCAGGTGGAGCGGCGTCTCCGGCGCGCCCTTCGCCGGCGGCGCGCCCACCTTCACGGTGACCGCGCTGAGCTTGTTCGCCTGCTTGCACGGGTCGCCGCAGCCCGTGTAGTCGAACCTGAAATTCGAAGGGAGCCAGACCTTCTGCTCTCCCTTCCCGAGCGCGTGGCGGGCGGGGTCGATGCTCTTGCCCCCGTTGAGCTTCGGCGTGAAGCGCGTGTGCTCGGGCGCGAACTTGACCGACAGCTTCGACGAGTCCTTCGAGGAGGCGTCGAGCGCGGGAATCCCGACTTCGGTGATGAGCCCGTTCGTGAAGTCGATCGTCCGCTCGACCTTGTAGTCGGGGGACACCGTGTGGATCGAGCCGTCCTTGCGCACGTGCTTTTGTTCGAAGCTGTTCTGGAGCCACTGGTAGAAGGCCTTCGACATACCGGTGCCGCACACTACCGTGATGTCCTCGTACTTCACGCCCGCGAGGTGCTTGTGCGCGATGTGGTCCGGGCCGATCTTTTCCGAGACGACCTCGGACGTCGCATGGCCGCCTTCGACGGAATGGATCCATCCTGCGTGGACGTTGCCGACTTCGAGCACGAACGCTCCGGGCGCGACTCCATGCGCCTGCACCGGATCGGCGAGCGCGTCACCCGTCCCTCCGAGCATCGCCGCGCCCATCACGACTCCCGCGACTGCAACCGCTCCAAGCTCCGCTCTCATGGGGAACCTCCGGCGCGGACCATAGCGCGCGATCCGCGCACCGTCGATCGCGGACGGCGAAGCGGAACCGAGACGGCGCGTTTTTGAATAACGGCTGCGTCTCCACGTCAAAGCCCGCTAGAGCGCCTGCTTCACCAGCGCTTCGAGCTCCGCGTCGTCGGTCATTCCGGTGCGCACCGCGATCACGTTTCCGGTGCGCGACACGACGACGAGCGTCGGCAAGTTCTCCACGCCGTACGCGCGCGCCGTCGCGTCGTTCCCGTCGTACACGATCGGGAACGACAACCCGCGCTGAGCCGCCCACGCGCGCGCCTTCTGCTCGTTGTCGCTGGTGTTGACGCCGACGACGACCAGCCCGCGGTCTTTGTAGCGCTGCGCGACCTTGTTGATGATCGGCGCCTCGGCCTGGCACGGCCCGCACCACGACGCCCAGAAATCGAGGACGACCGCTTGCCCGCGCAAGTCGCTGAGCGTGAGCCCGGGCTTCCCTCCGGCGATCGCCTCGTTCATCACGAGCTTCAGCGTGAAGTCCGGCGCGGCCTTCCCTACGAGCTCGCCTTCCTGCGGCTTGAACACGCGCGGCAGGATCGCGAACCCTCCGATGAGGAGCGCGACGGCGACGAGCACGAGCGGTGGAACGGAGAGCGGACGATCGTCGGTCGAAGTGCTCACGGTGCTCTCGGATCTCTTAGCACGCTCACGCGAGCGCGCGGCTCGACGGGCGCGACGGAGGGCCGCCGCCAGCTCTGCCACGCGCCGCCGCGATCGCCGCGGATCCCGGCGAAGGCAGTCGTACGATGAAGCGCGCGCCGCCGAGCTTCTCGCTCGCCTCGACTTCGATGGTGCCGCCGTGCTCGACGACGATCTTCTTCACGATCGCGAGCCCGAGCCCGGTGCCGTCGACCTTCGTCGTGAAGTACGGATCGAAGATCCGATCGCGCGCCTGCTCGGGGACGCCTGGTCCGTCGTCGTCGACGATGATCGCGGTCCCGTCGCCATCCGCGCGCGCCGTCACGAAGACGTGTCCGATCACTTCGTCCCCCGTCGCTCCCTTCGCGCGCACGTCGCGGATCGCTTGCACCGCGTTGCGCACGAGGTTCACGAGCACGCGCCGGAGCATCTGCCGATCGATCGCCGCGGGGAGCGCTTTCTTTGGCACGTCCCATTCGATGTCCACGTTGTGCGTGACGAGCGTCTCGATCTCGTTCGACGAGTCGGCCGTCGCGCTCGCGTCCTCGAGGTGACCGAGCTGCTCCGAGCACTCACGGACGAAGTCGCGGAGATCCGCCTCCTTGAGCTCGGCCTGCGGAAGCCGCGCGAAGCTCGAGAAGTTTCCGACGAGACGACGCAGCGTGCCGACTTCTTCTTCGACGATCTCGAGCGTCGTATCGAGGAGCGATCGAAACTTCGGATCCTCGCCCGGATACTTCCGGTGGCACTCCTGCACCGCGAGCTGAATCGGAGTGAGCGGATTCTTGATCTCGTGCGCGAGTCGCTGCGCCATCTCTTGCCACGCGCCGATCCGCTGCAAATACTCGATGCGTGCGCGCGACTGCTGCATGTCGCCGAGCATGCGATTGAACGTGCTCGCGAGCTCGGTGAGCTCGTCCGAGCCGGTGACCGGGACGCGCACGGCGAGATCGCCCGCGGCGACCTTGTCGATCGCGACGGCGAGACGGTTGATGCGTTTGGTGACGCCGCGCGCGAGGAGGAAGCCGAGGACGACGCTGAGGACGGTCGTGACCGCGAGAAGCGCGACGAACGCGCGCGTGACGATGCCGTCGATCTTGTCGCGCTCTTGCTCGGCGAGCTGCACGCCGTCGCGCACGATGCCCGCGCGCTCGAGATCCTTCTCCCATTTGCGATCGAACACGAAGACGCAGACGATCTGCGGCGCGGTCTCGTCGTCGCCGAGCGGTCGTCGCACCTCGAGCTTGCGTTCCTTCTCTTCATCGAGCGGTCGCCCGCGATCACGCGCCGCGATCGGATCGCCGTCGGCGCTCTCGACGGACAACGACAAGAGCTCCGGGTAGCGCGCGAAGAACGTCGCGAGCCGCGCTTCGACAGGCGCCTCGCCGCCGCGCGGGCTCTTCGCGGCGTCGCGAAGCGCTTTGTCGGCGGCGATCGCGTCGGCTTGGTGCTTCATGTCGTCTTTGACGACCTTGACGTAATCTTTGTAGAGGACGACGCCGCGATCGAGCTGCTGGCCGACTTCCGGATTGAGCCAGATCGACGAGCGCTCGAACATCGAGCTCGCGAACACCATCGCCACGGTGAGCGGGAGCCCCGCCGTGAAGAAGATGATGATCGCGAGGCGTCGTTCGGTTTTTCCAAGCATGACGAGGGGCTCTGGCCTTAGGCCCGAGGCTAGCCTGAACGAAGTGGGCCCGGAGGCTTGCCCGAACGCCACTCAGGGGGTAGTGACGAAAGGGTGCGGTGCGCAGCTTCGCTCCCATGGTTGACCGCGCTCGTCGCGGCGTGCGGCGCATCGAGCAGCGGCGTGCACGGGCCGGCGTACGACAGCGACGGCGGAGTCGGTGACGACGCCGGGATCGCCGACGCGACGTCGTCCGACGCCAACGCGGACGCGTCGACCGCCGACGCAAACGGCGACGCCGCGACGGGCACGACCGCGGATCCGAACGTGTGGCGCCCCCAAGTCATCTACCTCACGCTCACCGATCGCTTCTTCGACGGCGATCCGACGAACGACGCTGCCGGTGCCGCCGGCTGCTTCGACAAAGGGAACACGTCGCTCTTCCACGGCGGCGATCTCGCCGGCATCCGCCAGAAGATCCCGTACCTCCGCGATCTCGGCGTCACCGCCGTATGGATCACGCCGCTCTACCAACAGACTCCGCTCCGCAACGGCGCGTGCGGCTACCACGGCTACTGGGCCGACTTCGCCGATCCCGACGACGGCACGATCGAACCGAAGATGGGGACGCTCGCCGACGCGACAGGCCTCGTCACGGATCTCCACGGCGCGGGGATGAAGCTCGTCCTCGACATGGTCGTCAATCACTCGGGACGCAACGCGCGCATCCTCACGCAGCAGCCGAGCTGGTTTCACACCGCGGCGACGTGCGCGAGCCTCGGCGATCCGAAGATTTACTGCTCGCTCAACGGCCTCCCGGACTTCACGCAAGAGAACCCGCTGGTCGCCGCGTACCTGACCGCGATCAGCCGCGGATGGGTCGAGCGCGTTCGGCCCGACGGCATTCGCATGGACACCGCGCAGCACGTGCCAGCTTCGTATTTTGCGAAGTCGTGGAACCCCGCGGTGCGCCAGGCCAAGGGCGATCTGTTCACGGTCGGCGAAGTGTTCGACGAAGGCGCGTACACGAACTTCTTGCCGGAGCTCGACGCCGGCTTCGATTCGGTTTTCGACTTTCCGCTGCGGCGCGCGTTCGTCGACGCGATCGGCAGAGGGGGTTCGCTCGATCTCGTCGCGGACAAAGTCGTGTCGTCGATCAAGACGTGGGGCCTCATCCGCGCGCTCATGAAGACGAGCTTCCTCGACAACCACGACGTGCCGCGCTTCCTCACTGAAGCGGGAGCGCAGACTGATCTCGCCGCGCGCTATGGCGTAGCGCTCGCCGCGCTCTTCACGGTGCCGGGGATCCCGCAGCTCTATTACGGCGACGAGCTCGGAGCGCTCGGCGCCGCGCCGGACAATCGAAGCGACATGCCCGACTGGGCGTGGAGCGCGGCGGGGCGCGCGGGGGCGCACGCGGGGTACGTCGGCGATCCGCAGTCGACGTTCGCGCTGACGAAATCGCTCATCGCGATCCGCGCAGAGAACGCGGCGTTGTCGTCCGGTGGATACACGGAGATGTGGCGACCGAACGGCGGCGCGACGAATCTCTACGCGTTCTATCGAAGCTGGGGTGCCAGTCGCATTCTCGTCGTGCTTCACAACGATGCGGGCGCCCCCGCGCCGATCGCGATTCCGTTCGTGTCCGCGGGTGGCATTGCACAGTCCGATCGCGCTGCGTGGCCGGAAGGCACCGTGCTCGAGGATCTGCTTCACGCGGGCGCGCCGGCCACGCTGACGGTCACGGGGGGAAAGATTTCGATCGCGCCGAACGGCAAGATCGCGGGGATCTACCGAGCACGATGATCGCGCGACGTCTCGGTGCGACCGGCATCGACGTGTCGGCGATCGGCCTCGGCGCCGGCGCGCTCGGCGACGCGCGTCTCGACGAACGCGACGCCGAAGCGCTCGTGCTCGCCGCGATCGACGAAGGCATCACGCTCTTCGACACCGCACGCAGCTACGGCCTCTCCGAAGAACGCATCGGCCACTTCATCGGCGCGCACTCCGCGCGACGCGCGAACGTCGTCCTCTCGACGAAAGGCGGATACGGCGTCGACGGCGTCGAGGACTGGACGCCGCGCGCGATCACACAAGGCATCGACGACGCGCTGCGACGCTTGCAAACCGATCGCCTCGACGTCTTCCATTTCCATTCGTGCCCGCTCGACGTCGCGCGACGCGACGACTTGCTACGCGCACTCGACGACGCGCGGGACGCCGGAAAAATCCGCGTGGCAGCGTACTCCGGAGACAACGAAGCGCTGGCGTGGGCGGTTGCGTCGGGTCGCTTCGGCTCCGTCGAGTGCTCGATGAACGTCTTCGATCAGCGCGCGATCAACGGGGCGATCGCGGACGCGTCGTCACGCGGCGTCGGCGTCCTCGTGAAGCGCGCGATCGCCAACGCGCCGTGGCGCTTCGACGCGCGCCCGACCGGCGACTACTGCGAGACGTACTGGTCGCGCATGCGCGCGATGGGCATCGATCCCGCGCCGCTCGCGTGGAGCGAGCTCGCGCTCCGCTTCGCCGCGTTCACGGCCGGCGTCAGCGCGATCCTCATCGGCACGGCACGCATCGATCACCTCCGCGAGAACGTGCGGCACCTCGCGAACGGTGCGCTCTCCGATGACGTCGTCACGCGTGTCCGCGCGGCGTTTGCCGCGAACGGCGCGGAGTGGCGGAGTGAGATTTAGGAGAGGGGTCGCCAAGGGCGCGGAGGGGCCAAGGGCGCCAAGAAATTTGGGGGAAGACTTCGTCGCGCGCAACTTTGGCGGGCTTGTGTCGACCATGTGGGGATGAACACTCGATTCGAGACTCGAGAGCCCAGTGCAACGGAGGACTCGCTCGCGCGAGCGGTCATTGGGGCGGCGATTGACGTGCATCGGGAGCTCGGGCCCGGCTTCCTCGAGGCGCTGTACGCCGAGGCGATGGCGATCGAGCTTCAGGCACGAGGCGTCGCGTTCGCGCGCGAGGTGGCAGTGGCCATTCGCTATAAAGACAAACTCCTCCAGCCGGTGCGACTCGATCTCCTCGTGGAGGGCGCTCTCGTGGTCGAGCTGAAATCCGTCGAGCGCTTGCTCCCGCTACACACCGCGCAAGCTCTCACCTACCTACGCGCAGCAAACGCAACACTCGGTCTCCTCATCAACTTCAACGTCCCGCTCCTGAAGGAAGGCGTCCGCCGCATCATCGACTCCCGTCGAACGCGGTAGCCACTTCACCTCTCCCCCCAAAAATCTTGGCGCCCTTGGCCCCTCGGCGCCCTTGGCGACCCTCTCCCGATCACGGCCCCCACCAAAGCATCTCGTGCGTCACGACCTTCCCGCCGACGCTGAGGATGACCGCGATCTTCTCGCCGTCGATCTTCACGCGATGCTCGGGAAACCCATCGGCTTCGTAGAACGCGCTCTTCTCGAAGCCCGCCGCCGTCAGCCAAAACACCGACACACCGTGCGCGCCCTGGCCATGCATGACGAGCATGCGTCCGTCGCCGACCAGCATCATGTCGAGCCACTTGAAGCCGAACGCCTCGAAGCGCTCCGGCGTCGGGAAGTCCTTCCCGAGATCACGGAGCTCGGGCAGATGCGCCTTCAAGTACTTGTAGAGTACATCGTAACGGACCTTCGCGATCCGAGGCAGTGCGCGATCCGCCGGCGCGATCTGCGGGAGCTCCTCCGGACGCGCGCACGGGATCTCGACGTGCGCGCGGTAGCGATCCGCGAGCGTCGCGTCGGCGTCGTCGGCGAGCGATTTCAACCACCAATGAAACACCGCGAGCTCCGCCTCGCCCGCGCGCGATACCAAGCGCACCATGCTCTCCCACAGCGGACGCCGTGCGCTCCACGTCCCGCCATGCTCCGCGACGACGCACGCGCCGACGTACGCCGCGCCGTGCACGACGACATTGAAGAGCGCGTTGTCCGCGGTCCCGATCGCGCCGTCCTTCGCCCATGCGTCGCGCCTCGCCGGCGTGAGCGCCGCGCTCAATCGATGAATGCTCGCGGCGGTGAAATCGAGCGTGAGATCCTCGCCGAAAATCTTTGGCGCCTGCGCGACGAACACCTTCGCCGCGTCGTCGAGGTGCATCGCGATCGACGGGTTCTTCGCCGGGTTTGCGTCGGTCGCACGCGCCAGCGCGAGGTCGGCCGCGGCGCCCGCCGTACCAGCCGGATAGAGCGGCAGAAAATGAGCCAAAAAGAGCTGCTCGGCGGTCACGCGCTCTGCCATGGCGAGCGTCCGTAGCACGTCGTATAAGGTTGCGCTCCGCGATGCTGACGACCGACGTGCGGTTCGAAGGATGGACAACCGAGGATTGGGTTCGGTTCCTCCACCTTTGGCAGCCGCGAGCGACGCCGGACGTCGAGGCGACGCGACCGCGCGGCGGGCTCTTCATCATTCACGACAGCTCGCGCATTCGAAAGATGCTCCACACGCGCCGCGGTCGCCTCGAGCCCGGAGGACCGTGGCCGGTGCCGTTGCAAGATCTCGCGACGGAGCACGGCGCGAGCTGGGCGATCGAAGCGCACCTCGGCGCGCTGGACGAAGTGATGGAGCGATTCGGCGCGCGCGCGCGTCGCGAAGACGATCTCACGGCGCAGGGGCTCGTCCTCGTCGGCGTCGTGCGCCAGATGATGGCCGAAGGGGCGATCGCGTCGTGGCCGGCGCGCTTGCGTGGAGTGCCGCCGCCGACGGACGCGATGGTGCGGCGCGCGGTCGACGCGGTGTGCGCGGACGGAAAAGCGATCGCGCTCGGAATGTTCAAAGACGAAGAGCTGTGGACGGCGCTCGTCGCGCGACGACGCGGCGACGGCTTCGACGTGATCGCGGGGCCCGACGAATTGCGCCCGGCGATGGGTCTCTTGTCCGGCGATTGGCGACGCGACTACCGCCACCTCGTGCGCGCCGCCGAAGAGCGCTACGCGCCGCTCGCGTTCGGATGCTTCGCCGAGGTGGGCGCGTTTCGCGATCTGCAGACCGACGGACGCCCGGGCGCGTGGAGCCGCGCGGTCGCCGTGCGCGACGTGATCCTCTCGCCGATTCCGCTCGCGGTCGGCGTTGCGCTCGGCGTCGACGGCGCGCGCTACGCGCTCGACGGGATCAAGATCGTCACCGGCCGAATCGATCCGCTCGGCCTCTTCGATCCGCTCCTGCGCGCGGTGCGCGGCAAGCTCGGCCAAGCCACCGGCAAAGACGTCCCCGGCGCGCTCGGCTTCGATCCGATGGCGGCGCTCCGCGCGCTCCTCCGCCGATGAAACGATCGACCCTCCTCTCCGTCGCGATCGTCCTCGCCGCGACCGCCGCGCTCCTCTACCACGCGCGCGTCTTCGACTTCGTCTGCGACGACACGTTCATCACGCTCCGTTTCTCGCGCAACCTCGCGCTCTACGGATCGCCCGTCTACAACCTCGGCGACAAGGTCGAGGGCTACACGAGCCCGCTGTGGATGGTGCTCGTCGCGCTCGGCATGAAGCTCGGCGCGACCGCCGAAGCGTCCGTGCGCGCGCTCGGCGCTCTGTCCGCGCTCGCATTGATGTCGTCGACGTGGCTACTGTGGAAGCGCGTCGAGCCTTCGAAGTGGATCCCAGGCGTCTTCGTTCTCGCCGGCGTCGCGGTCTCCGCACCGGTCGCTGCATGGACGCTCGGCGGTCTCGAGACGCCGCTCTTCGCGACGCTCGTCACGCTCTCGATCGCCCTCGCCGCGCGCGCCGCCGTCAACGGGACGTGGAAGAGCGGCGCCGCGGTCGGCCTCGTCCTCGCCGCCGCGACGCTCACGCGCCCCGAAGGCGCCGCGCTCACCGCGCTCGTGACCTTCATCGCGCTCCTCTTCGCGCGCAAACGCCGCCACGGGATCGCGACGATCGCCGGCATCGTCCTCGCGTACCTCGCGCTCATGGGACCGTTCGAGGCGTGGCGCTGGAGCTACTACGGCTACCCGCTCCCCAACACGTTCTACGTGAAGACCTCCGGCGAGGGGCTCTTCGCCGAAGGCGTGCGCTACATGCGCCTCTGCCTCAACGAGACCGGCGAGCCGCTCACGCAGATCCTCCTCGGCGCGCTCTTCATCCCCGCGCGCACCCTCGCGTTCGACGCCGACGGTCGCTCGCGCGTGCGCCGCGCCGCGCTCTGGATGATCCGCGTCTTCGCGCTCACTCTCATCCCGTACGTCGCGTCGGTCGGCGGAGATTTTCTCGATCTCTATCGCTTCCTCGTTCCGCTCTTCCCGATCGTCTTCGTCGGCGTCGCTCACGGCGCGACCCGCGTCGTGCGAAGGTGGCCGCCGGGGCGCGCGCGAATCGTCGCGGCCGCGTGCATCCTCGGTATCACGCTCGGTCCGCACGCATGGCGACAGCTGATGGTCGGCAGCCGCGCGCGCCAGCTCGCCGAGCCGCGTCGCGAGCGAATGAGCATCGAGCCGATCGGCTGGTCGCGCCTCTACGCGCTGCGCTGGGCGGCGACCGGTCGCTGGGTGCACGCGCACGCGAAGCCCGGCGATTGGATGGTCACGGGCGCGGCCGGCGCGATGCCGTTTTACGCCGGCCCCGAAGTGAAGAACCTCGACGTGCTCGGACTTTGCGACGTGTGGGTCTCCCACAACGGAAAGATCATCGGCTCTCGCCCCGGCCATCAGCGCGAGGCGACCGAGGAGTACATGCTCTCGAAGAAGCCGGTCTTCATCTTCTTCACCGACCACATCGAGACGGCATTCAAGCTTCCGAAGCGCGACAAGGGTTGGGAAGGCAAAGGCTACGTCTGGGTGGTCGCCAAAGTGGACGCCGAAAAATACGGCGCGCCGAAGACGTTCTTTCACTACTTCCTGATGCGCATCGATCGCGCGCAGACGCTCATGACGAGCGACGACATTCAGACCGCGCTGGGCCTTCCGGAATAGCGACCGAGCTCCGTCGACCGCCGCTCATTGGCAGGCGGGCGGCGTTCCCGTGCAGCTTCCGGCGTCGCAGCACACGCCTCCGGTGCAGCTCCCCATGCCCGTGCACCTGACGTCGCATGCGGTGCCCGAACAGCGCACGCGCTTGCACGAGTCCATCCCGCCGCAATTGACCGTCGTCGTCGTCGACTTGCTCGTGACGTCGGCCGCACACGCGCGCGCGCCGGCGCAGTCGATGTCGCACCGGTTCGCGATGCAGGAGATCGATTGTGGGCACGAGTCGGGATTTTCGCACTTGATGTCGCACGTCCCGGCTTCGCACACGATCGGCCCCGTGCACGTGCCCGCCGCCGTGCACCCGATCTCGCATTTGCTCCCGCTGCAATCGATCCGCTGCGTGCACGAGCCCGCGCCGACGCAGTGGATCGTGCACGAGGTCGCGGCATTGCAATCGATCGTCGACGTGCACGACCCCGCGCCCGTGCATGTCACGGCGCACGGGACGCCGGGCGGACACACGACGGGACCCGTGCACGTACCCGCAGCGACGCAGGCGATTGTGCAGGTGCCATTCGAATCGCAAGTGCCCAATCCCGCATCTGCACAGACGGAGAGGCAGACGTCGTTGGCGTCGATTGTCGACGCGTCGCGCGCGTCGGCTTCGGACGTCGTGGCACCATCGGCCGCGTCGCCGTCGCGTGCGTCGCCATCGACGGCGCCTGCGTCTCGAACCGTCGCGTCGAGATCGAACGAGGTCGCCGCGTCGTCGGCGTCGACGGACAGCGTCCCAGCGAGTGTGAGGCCACAGCCGACCGTGATTAACGGCACGCCGAGCAGTGCTACCTGCAGGCGTGTAGGTCGGAGCATGGACGAAGAGGACGCCTCATTCCTGGAGTCTCGCTCCAGGGAGGATCAAGCACGCTAGCAGGATCCGCGCGGCAAGCTTCGGAACGGACCGCATCATGCGGCGCTCGCGAAGCTGGCCGCGCGAAGCGCGACCGTTCGTTCGTCGTGTGGGGCGTTACGGCGTGCTATTCGAATCGGCCGGATTGCTACCGAACGCGAGCTCGTCGGCGTCGGCGTACCCGTCGCCGTCGCGATCGATGCCCATGCGATAACCCGAGCCGGGCGGCGCGCAGGTGAACGTCAGCGCGTCGGTCCACGTGCCGACGAGCGCGCGGAGCTGCGCGTCCGAGAGCGGCGGGATGAACGCCGAGTCAGCGAGGAACGTTCCGTTCGCGTACACGAAGCCAGCGTCACGCCAGCCGATGTGCCCGCGTACGACGAGATCGCAGTTGCCGAGCGTGGCTTGGGCTTCGAGGAGCGAGAGCCGCGTCGCGACGGCCGCGCCGTTGGTCGGCGTGAGCGTCGTCTGCTGCCCGACGATAGGTCGCATGTTGGTGTCGAACGACAGCACGTACGACGCCATTGCGCGGCGAAGTTGGAGTCCGGCGGTCGAGATCCCATTGGCCGGATTGAGCGGATCGGCCGGATTGGCAAATAGCGGAAT
>JBBQXV010000143.1:0-23174 GCA_038209335.1 Polyangiales bacterium
AAAGACGAGCTCGGGCAGATGTTTACGTACTTCGGGACGTTCCCGCGGCAGGCCGTGTACGAAGAGATGACGACCGGCGCGAACGAAGACGGTTCGGCGTGGGTCGAGGCGAAGGGGCACGAGCTCCTCGAACCGAAGCTCGCGATCACGACGCGCTACACGCTTGCCGCGCCCGACCGCGCGATCCTCGTGCGCACGTTGCTGAAGAACGATTCGGATCATGCGATCGCGAAGCTGACCTTCGGCGACGCGATTCAGTGGGGCGGCGCCGAGAAATTCGCGCCGGGGCTCGCGGTCGGATTCAAAGGGCCGTCGAGCGGTCCGTTCATCGGCGCGCTCGGGCGCTTCGTGAGCTACGCGATCACGTCGACCGACGGACAGATCAAAGCGACGAGCGGCGGATCGTGGACCGACACCGCGCAGACCGACGAGACGACGTTGCGACCGGGCGAGAGCAACGACTACCAGCGCGTCTTCATGGTCGGCGTGCGCGCGGACGTCGCGAGCGTCGTCGCCGAGCTCACGCACGCGAGCGGTCAGCCGCTCGGCGCGATCGAGGTGGCGCTCGTCGATGACAAGGGCGCGCCGGTGAAGCCCCCTGCGGGCGCGAAGGTGATCCTCTCGAACGCGGCCGGCGCCGACGTTCTGTCGCTTCGCGCGACGAACGAAGGCGACGCGATCGCAGGCGAGGTGCCGCCGGGGAAGTACAAGCTCACGTACGGATCGGGCGGCGGACGGAGCGCGCGCGGCGCGAAGGTCGACGTCGAGGTCGCGACCGGAAAGACGGCCAAGGCGACCGTCGCGGTGAGCGGCGCGGGGCGGCTGGCGTTGACGTGCACGGTGCGCGTCGTTCCGACGTCATCGACACAATCGCCGGCGATGAACGCGGCGCCGTGCAAGGCGACGATCGAAGGGCTCGGCGCGACGCCGACGCCCGACTTCGGACCGCCGCACGTCGCGGGGCCGGCGCGTCATCAAGTGACGACGGGCACGGGCGTGATCGACGTCGCCGTCGCGCCCGGGAAATACCGGGTCACGCTGTCGCGCGGCCCGGAGTACGCGCTCGCAGCGTTCGACGTCGATGTCCAAGAAGGCAAGACGGTCACGCGCGTCGACAACATCGAGCGCGTCGTCGACACCGCGGGGTACATCGGCACCGACTTTCACCAGCACACGATGCTCGGTGCCGACTCGCCGGTCGCGACGCGCGATCGCATCGTCTCGAACGTCGCCGAAGGGCTCGATCTCGCCGTCGCGAGCGAGCACAACATCGTCGCCGATCTGCAGGCGATCGTCAGAGAGCTCAAGCTGGAGCGATGGCTCGTCGAGATCGCAGGCGACGAGCTCACGACCGACAACAGCCGCAAGCCGTGGGGCCATGCGAACGTCTTCCCGATGCCGTTCGACGCCGCGAAGCCGCGCGGCGGCGCGCCGGACGTGCGCGATCGCACTGCGCGCGACGTGTTCGACGATCTGCGAAAGACGCTGAAGGATCCGTTCGTCATCCAGATCAACCATCCGCGTTACAAGCTCGCGGGCTACTTCCTTCAATACGGCTTCGACGCGAAGACGGGCGTGGGGACGGATCCGGGCTACGACGATCGGTTCGACGCGCTCGAAATCTGGAACGGGCGGAACGTCGACGGACGCGACGCTGTGATTAAGGATTTTCTCGCGATGCTCCGGACGAGCCATCCGGTCACTGCGACCGCGACGACGGATACGCACGGCATCGTCGATCAGGAGGCCGGCTACCCGCGGACGTACGTGCGCGTGTCCGACGACGATCACCTCGATGCGTGGGACGCGGCGCGCACGGGCGATCTCGTGAAGTCGGTGAAGGGCGTGCGCGACGTCGTGCTGACGAACGGGCCGTTCTTGCGCGTGACGGCGAACGGCGCGCCGATCGGCGGAATCGCCAAGGGGCGCGAGGTGATCGTCAAGGTGCACGTCGAGTGTGCGCCGTGGGTCCTCGTCGAAGATGTCCGCTTGCTCCGCGCGAACGCGAAGGGGACGGAGGAGACGCGTCGCGTGACGCTCACGGCGCTTCCGAGCGGCGCGATGGGGGCCGACGTCACGTTCAAGGTGAAGGTCGAAGCCGACGACGCGATCGTCGTTGTCGCGACGGGATCGAAGCCGATGACGCCGGTCCTTAGCGGCGATGCGAAGGAGATCGCGCCTTGGGCGATGAGCGGCGCGATTTGGATCGACGCGAATGGGGATGGGAAGTCGCTCGGACGGTAGACAGGAGAGAACGAACAGGGAGACGGGAGACGGGGAGGGAGGAAGGGTTTACATTTGGTGTGGTGAAGTACTTCGGAGTTGCCGGGCTCGTCGTCGCGATTGGCGTTGGCGCCGCTTGTGGGAAGAGCAGTGGCGGGGTCGCGGGCGCGGCGGATGCGGGGGACGTCGATGCGGGAGACGATGCGACGGCGGAGCTTCCGCCGATCGTGATCGATCCCGCGCCGCAACGCGCGGGCGATGCGCAGAAGGGGTACGACGCGCTCGTCAACAACGGCTACGTCGGCTGCGGCATCCCGTACTCCGCGTACTCGCAAGTCATGGCTCCGGCGCCGCCGGCGCAGCGCATCCCCGGGCGGAACGCGCAGAACGCGACGATGGCGTTCAACGTCACGCGCTTCACGACCGCGAGCGGCGTCGACGTCGTTGGCCCCAACTGCCTCACGTGCCACGCGGCGCCGATCCTCGGGCAAGTCGTCGTCGGGCTCGGCGACACGTACCAAGACTTCACGATCGACTACGCGCAGCAGGCGAACCTCGCGCAGGCGCTCGTCACCGATCCGGCGGAGAAGCTCGAGCTCACGAAGTTCCTCGCGCGCGCCAACGCGCTCGCGCCCAACATCCAGACCGCGACGATCGGCGTGACGCCCGCGGACAACATCGCGGCCGTGCTCATCGCGCATCGCGATCGTCACACGCTCGCGTGGTCCGACACGCTGCTGCTCGAGCTTCCGCCGAAGGTCGTCGTTCCGGTCGACGTGCCGCCGTGGTGGCGCATGAGCAAGAAGAACGCGATGTTCTACACCGGCGCGGGGCGCGGCGATCACGCGCGGATCATGATGACGGCGTCGACGCTCTGCGTGGACAGCGTCGACATCGCGAAATCGATCGACGCCTATTTCCCGGACGTGCGCGCGTGGATCGAGACGCTCGCGCCGCCGAAGTATCCGTTCGCGATCGACGCGACGATCGCCGCGAAAGGGAAAGGCGTCTTCGAGCAGACGTGCTCGCGCTGCCACGGGACGTACGGCGCCGGCGCGCGGTATCCGAACTTGGTGATCCCGATCGCCGACGTCGGCACCGACGTGATCCTCGCGACGGGCGCCGCGCAGTTCGCGGACGCGTACGTGCAGTGGTTCAACGAATCGTACTACGGCGAGATCGCGCACATCGATTCGCAAAAGGGCTACTACGCGCCGCCGCTCGACGGCATTTGGGCGACGGCGCCGTTCTTCCACAACGGCTCGGTTCCGAACATCGAGCTCGTGCTCGACAGCACGAAGCGTCCGCAGTTCTGGTCGCGGACATACCGCTCCGACGATTTCGATCCGACGAACCTGGGATGGAATTTCACCGCGCTCGCGTCCGGGCAAGACTCCGAGCCGAGCGCGACGAAGCGGAAGAAAATCTACGACACGACGAAGGTCGGCTACGGCAACGGCGGGCACACGTACGGAGACGCGTTGTCTGCGGATGATCGCGCGGCCGTCATCGAGTATTTGAAGACGCTATGAAAGACGGCGTGTTGGTCCTCGCGTACTCCGGATGCGAGACGTGTCGGAAGGCGATAAAATGGCTCGAAGCGCATCGCGTCGCGCACGACGTTCGGCCGATCGTCGACCGTCCGCCGACGATCGCCGAGCTGAAGACGTGGATCTCCGCGAGCGGCGTCGGCGTGCGCAAGTGGCTCAACACGAGCGGCCTCAGCTACCGCGCGCTCGGCAAAGCGAAGATCGACGCGGCGAGCGACGCGGAGATCGTCAAGTGGCTCGCGGCCGACGGCAAGCTCGTGAAGCGCCCGGTTCTCGTGCGCGGAGGCAAAGTCCTCGTCGGCTTCAAGCCGGATGCGTACGGCGCGCTGTTCGGGACGACGCCCGCCGCGCCCGCCGCGTGAGATACGCCTTGCGCCTGAGAGCGGCTCGACTACCTTGCGCACGGCTCGGCGTAAGCCGGGCGGACGGGGCGTAGCGCAGCCTGGTTAGCGCACTAGACTGGGGGTCTAGGGGTCGGTGGTTCGAATCCACTCGCCCCGACAGGGTTCGAAGGAAAATCCTTCGGACCTTTTCGGTTTTGTACGCCGACGTTCAGTGACGCACGATCGGCGTCGTCGCCGACAGCGGATCATCGTCGTCGAGGATCTTCGAGTCGTCGTTCTGCTTCGAGCGCGACGCCGGAGGATCCGGTGGAGGCGCGGTCTCGCCGCGAACGCGAAGGAACACACCGAGCTGATGGCACCAGTCGCCGGTTGGCGCGACGACCGCAGGGCAGCGATCGGTCGAGACGTGGAAGAAGCCGACGTGGAGCGCCGGCGTCAATCCGAGGAACCACTCCGTCGCGTAAACGCCGCGGAAGCCGCCGTCGATCGACGGCGTGGCGGCGAGCGGCAACGAGAGCTGCTCGGTCGCCGCGCGGAGCGATCCGCCTGCGCGTCCGTGAAACGCGATGACGTCGGCGAACGCTTCGACGCGCCACCCTTGCGTCAGCGCGGATCCATCCGCGAGAAATCCCGCGCGCCGCGCGACGCCGACGCCTGCGCCCATCGAGTCGCCCGGCTTGCCGCGCTCCGGAACCTGTCGCACCGACGCGGCGAGCGCGAACGTGAAAGCGCTCACTTCTTGTCGCGTCGTCGCGTCCCACAACCACGAGCCGCCGACGTGCGTCGTGACGTTGAAGAAGACGTCGCTCGATGCCGCGCCCATCATCGCGTCGAGGTGCAAGAACTTCAGATCGATCCGCTCGAGGCCGCCGAGGCGTGGCCGCGGCAAACCAGGCGTGGCATCGAAGCGCGCGTGCTCCCAGCCGACGCCGACGAGCTCGATCCAACCGTGGACGTTGCGACCGTCGTAGTCGCGCAGGCCGAAGCCCGACGCGAGTCGCTCGCTCGTGAATCCGCCCGCGACGACGCCGTTCGCGCCGTCGTACTCGACGCGCCGGACGGCGTACGACAGCGGGGCGACGATTCCCTCGTCGCGCTTCTCCATGAAGCGCGGCCACAGCGTAGCGCGCGCGCCTCCGTCCCAAAACGCGCGTGCCGGGAGATCGCGACGCAGGAACGTCGTGCTCGTCGATGCGGCGTGCAGCATCGAGCCTTCGACCTCGACGTCCGCGCCGGTCTCCCCTTCGGCGAGCGCGCCCACTCCGAGCTGCGCGCGCAATCGATGCGCCCCTTCGACGTCGCGCCAGCTCGGTGACGTCGCGGCGCCGAGATCGTCGCGCACCGGGAGGATCGCTTCGGTGCGCAGCTGGAGAAACGTCGAAGGGCTCGACCATACGCCGAGCCCGAATCCGGCGAATGGCGCGACGATCCGCGCTCCCGCGGCGCCGCGCCAAATCGATCCACCGACGCCGGCGTACCCGTTCGCGCGCATCGGATCGCTCGCGGTGCCGTCGGAGTCGCGCTGTACCGTGATCGCGTAGAGCGCTTCGTCGGGCAGCTCCTCGAAGCGGACGCGCTCTTGCGCCGTCGCGACGCCCGATGAAAAGACGAATGTCGCGCCCACCAACGCGCACCACGCGCGTCGCGGCGCGGGGGATCGCGCAGAGGACATCGTTCGAGCTCCGCCGCTTCGACCGGCGGGTGGGCGCGAGCCTTGGGTGCGCGCTCGCTATTGCAGGACGCCCGAGACGCTACCTTTTCCGTAGCGCGCGATCGTTCCGTTGCGTCGCAGGTTCGGCGTCGGCTTGCTGATGAAGTCGCCGCCGCTCGACCAGAACGACCCTGCGCCGTCCGACCACGCCCCGTGCAGATCGATGTTCGGTGGGATGCCGAAGTCGTCGTGCCACACGCCGTCGACGAGGCGCTGCTTCAAGCCGCCGAAGCCGACGACCACGACCGCGCCGCTCGGACCGCACGCGACGCCGTTCACGTCGTTGGTCAGCGTGACCGCGAGCGGCGCCCATGATTTTCCGTCGTAGCGAAGGACGTCGCGTCCGCCGACGGCGTAGACCTCCGTCGCGCTGCATCCGTTCACCGTGAGGAGGGATCCGTGCGCGAGCTGCGGCGCGAGCGTCCATGCGCCGCCCATGCCGCGATTGAGATGCCAGATCGTCGCCGCCTCGCCGACGACGAAGACGTCGTCCGCCGACGATCCCCAAACCTTGAAGTGCGTCCGCCCGAGCTTCTGCGGCAACGGCGAAGGCGTCCACGCGCTCCCGTCCCAATGGAGCAGCACGTCGCTCTCGCCCACGCCGCCGTCGAGCCCCGTCCCCGTCGGAGTGCCGCCGACCGCCCACGCGTCCGTTGGCGACGCGGCCCACACGCCGAACAGCGTCGCCGTCGTTCCGGACGCGTGCTCGGTGAGCTTCGCGCCGTCCCAACGCGTGATGCGCCCTTCTTCGCCGACGAACCAAACATCGGTCTTACTCGTGCCGTGCGTCCACCAGTACGTCGCGGTCCCGCCCGGCGCGAGGCGCGTCCACGACGTGCCGTCGAAATGGAGAACGAGCGACGCGAACGGCGCCGTGCCAAGCGGTCCGCCGACGGCCCACACATCGTTCGGGCCGGTGCCCCACACCGACAACAGCGCTCCGTCGAGGTGCTCGACCACCGTCTGCCAAGCCGCGGGCGAATCGACGTCGCTCGCGCCCGCATCCGCGCCGTTCTCGTGCGACGACGGACACCCGACGCACGCGAGCGCCGACGTCGCGACGATCGTCGCGAGCATCGCGCGCCTCATTCGCCGCTCGCGTCGCTGCCGGCGTCGCTCTCGCACGACGAGCCGAGCTTGTAGTCCTTGAGGCAGATGCATTGGCATCGACTGTACTGAATGTCGTCGACACACTTCGGTGTAACATGCACCGATTTCGTGGCCTTTCTCCCGCGTCGATCTTCGAGTGTGACCTCGATCTTGAACGGCTTGTCGAAGACGTCGGTCGACGCCCATTGGTTCGGACACACCGGCACGTTGGCGTAGTTCGCGAGCTGCGAGCTCGGGCTGACCCCTTGAATCCCGGACGTGCCCCAGGCGTCGCTCCCGCGCACGAGGTTCACGGTGCGCGCGTCGAGCCGCACTTGGCTCGTCGCCTCGTCGCGAAGCGCACCGGACAGCTGCACGCCGCATCCGTCGATGTTGGTCGCGCGCACACCGAGGAAGATCACGCGTCCGCCTTGCGGCGGTAGCGCGATGCCGATCGTGTCGCCTTCGTTCAACACTCTGTCCGCGGTATCGCCCGGCGCCGTGATCTGAAAATCGATCGCGGCGTTCGGATCGCCGAAGACGCCGACGGTGCACGCCGACATCTCGTCGGTGACGTCGCTCCCCGCGTCGCTCGGGTGCTCGTCGGTGCGCGGCGAGCAAGCGACCGCGCCGGCGCTCACGCCGAAGACCGCGACGACCGCGAGCGCCCTCAGTTGCAATTAACGTTGTCCTGCTTTGGGTAGTAGTAGACGAACGCGTTGCAGTGCTCGCTCTTCTCGACGACTCCACCGAACGTGTAGCAACAGTCGAGTTGATCGTCGGGCGTCATGTACTTCGACTTGTCGTAGGCGTTGACGCCCGCGCATCCCACGGCGTCCGTCGGCCGCGCCCACTCGAAGGCGCACGTGTACCAAATGCCGCCGTTCGCCGGCACTTGGACGTTGAGGTCCGGCGAGTGGAGCATCGGCGGATCGTCCCACGCTTTCGACTGGTAGAAGCGCTGCGCCTCCGCGGGCGCCGTCGTCGACGTGCCGTCCCACGCGAAGATGTCGAACTCTTTGCCGCGCGAATGAAAGTGTCCGTTCGCACCGATGATCGTGACCGGAGCCGGGCTGTGGATTTGGCAGGTGCCAGAGAACGTCGGGGTCGGGTTCTTCGAGCAGACGCGAATCGATTGCTTGGTCGCGAACACGGTGCCGATCCTCGCGGTGACCTGCTCGGCGGGGAGCGTGTAGAAGTTGACGGTGGCCGAGCCGATCGCGTCCGGCGTCGCCTGCGTCGTCGCGTTGACGTAGTGGGTCTGCATCATCAGCCACTCGTCGGGCTCGAGCTCGTTGACGACGCCGTCGGGGTACGTCCAATCGAGCGAGCCCCCTTGCTGGGCGTTCGTGACGAGCGGCCAGTCGGCCCAATTGGGGCTCTTGAAGCACTCGCCATTTCCGTTCGTGCTGAGGACGGGCCCCTTCGTCGGATCGAGGCCGACGACGGTGCGAACGCGGAAGACGTTCATGTGGTGCGTGCCGATGCGCTGCGCGACTTGCACGCGGTGAAGATTGACCGGCTTGCTCGGATCGAGACCGCCCGCCTTCGCGAGATCGCTGACCTTGAAGAAGTAGCAGTACTGAGCTTCGTTCCCCGGCGGGATCGAGAAGTCACCGCTCTTGAACTGAACGCCTTGGCCTGTCGGTGGAGGCGCGAGCGTGTCGGGATCGGTCGTCGAGGGGGTCGGCGGCACGTTCTTGTGGCTGCACCCGAGCCAGAGGGCCGACCCGGCGAGACAGAACGCGGCGGCCGAACGGATGAAGTGGGACATGGTGGAGCTCCTCGTGCTGCGAAGATGGTGCCACAAGGCCTCGCCTCTCTGAAAGTGCGCATCGCAATCGCCTTTCGCCGCCGTGTTGGCGCTCGACGGCGCGCCGAGATGGCGCACGCTCTGGCACCCGTGTCGTGGCCGGCGTGAAGCCTGCTAGGGTCGCGCGCATGATTCGCATCGTCATCGCGGCCGCGCTGTCGGCCCTGACCGCCGCCGAGTGTGGAGACCACGAGCCGCCGAAGACGGCACCGCCGCCGTTCGAGTGGGGATCGCTCGACGCGGCCAGCACGGCGCCGACCGCTTCGTCGACGGGCAGTGCGCCGGGCGTCGATCCGGCGGACGCCCACCTCGTCGCCTTGAAGAAGATGGACGTTGCGCTCGCCGGCGCCGATCCGAAAGCGTACGCGGATCTCTTCGCCACCGACGCGGTCGTGACCGTCCCCGGGATCTCGGAGTGGAAGGGCCGCAACGACATCACCGCGATGCACGCGAAGATCTTTCACCCGCTCGACGACGTGAAGGTCGGCACGAGCCGCGTTTGGATTCGCCGCGACCTCGCCGCCGTCGAATGGACGCTCGTCGGTACGCACGCGCGAACGTGGCTCGGTGTGCCGGCGACGTCGAAGCCGATCGCGATCCATGGCCTCAGCGTCAGCGCGTTCGACGCCGACGGGCGCGTGAAGAGCCAGCGCATCTACTTCGACGTGATTTCGGTGCTCGCGCAAGTTGGCGCTGCGCTCCCGGGTTTCGAGGTCGCGGCCGTATCGAAGCTCCCGACGTCGACCGAGGTGATCGTCGCGCAAGCGTCGCCCGAAGAAGACGCGAACGTCGCGCTCAACGACTCGTCCGCGAAGCTCATGGAGCAGGGCAACCTGGATGCGGCGGTCGCCGTGTACGCGGACGACGTGGAATTTTTCGGGCTCGGTGGTCCGCCGGCCAAAGGGCGCGACGCGATGCGAAAGCGCATCGACGCAACCTGGAAAGCGATGACCGAGCGCAAGGTCACGATCGACGGGTGGGGCGTTAAGGGGTTCGTCGTCGAAGAGGTGACGCTCGCCGCGGTGAACACCGGATCGTTTCGTGGCGCGGCCCCGACGAAAAACCCGGTCAAGCTGCACGGCGCGTCGATCCTCGAGCTGAAGGACAAGAAGATCGTTCGGCAATGGAGCTTCTCGAACCGCGCCGAGCTCCTCACACAGCTGGGCGTGAAGTACGCGCGCTGAGGAGACGGCCCGTTCGCCTTTTCTCCTCCGATGTTCCGTGGTACCGCACGAGCGTCATGACGCCGTCCCGATCCTCGTCCGAACCGAAGCTCGACACGCCGCGCACCGACACCATTCCGGCGCCGCCGCCAAGCGCTTCGCGCGTCGAAGGTGACGACTCGGAAATCGAGGCGCCGGTCGAGTCGCGCGTCTCTTCCCGCAAGCGCGACACGATCCCCACGCCTCCGCCGCCCCCGGCCACCGATCCGGACGGCACCCTCGACCGCTTCGACGAAGAGCCCGCCACGGATCGCGCGCCGATGCAGCTCGACGCGGTCTGAGAGCGCGCGTGGGCGAGCGAGACACACCGTCGCCGTCGACGACCCGCGCGCTCTTCTTCTCGACGCAGTCGTACGCGTACCTTCGCGACGAGCTCGCGCGCCTCGCCGACGGCGAGCTCGGTGAGATCGACCGCCGCACGTTCCCCGACGGCGAGCACTACCTCCGCATCGCGACGTCCGTCGACGGTCGCGACGTCGTTCTGGTCGGCGGCACGGTCTCCGACGGCGACACGCTCGAGCTCTACGATCTCGCGTGCGCGCTCGCGAAGTACGGCGCGCGCCGCTTCTCACTCGTCATTCCGTACTTCGGCTACTCGACGATGGAGCGCGCGGTGAAGCGCGGCGAGGTCGTCACCGCGAAGAATCGCGCGCGCCTCTTGTCGTCGATCCCGGCGACGCCCGCGCAGAGTCGCATCCTCTTGTTCGATCTGCATGCCGAAGGGCTGCCGCACTATTTCGAAGGCGTGTCGCGCCCCGTGCACGTCTACGGAAAATCGTTCGTCACGGACGTCGCGCGCCGCATCGCCGGCGCGGATCCGTTCGTCATCGCGTGCACCGACGCGGGTCGCGCCAAGTGGGTCGAGTCGCTCGCGAACGACATGCAAGTCCCTGCGAGCTTCGTCTTCAAGCGCCGCATCGACGAAGAGCGCACCGAAGTCACCGCGGTGAGCGCGCAGGTCGAAGGAAAGTGCGTCGTCATCTACGACGACATGATCCGAACCGGCGGATCGCTCCTCCACGCGGCCGAGGCGTACCGCGCAGCCGGTGCGGCGCGCATCGCGGCGATCGCGACGCACGGTCTCTTTCCCGGCGATGCCCTCGCACGCATTCGCGCGAGCGGCCTCCTCGAGAGCGTCGATTGCACCGACAGCCATCCGCGCGCGCGCGCGTTGGCCGACGATTTCCTGCGCGTCAGCTCATGCGCTGCGACCCTCGCGAAGGCGCTCGGCACCGGCGAGTGATACGCTGCTTGGTATGGAGCCTATCCGAGTGTCGAAACGCGATGCGTTGCGCGCGATGTTCGCCGGTTCGCGCGGCGTCGCGCTGAGGCCGGTCGCGCAGCGGCTGTACACCCTCGGCGGGAACACGGTGCTCCCCGCGGCGGCGCAGCAAGCGGTGCGCGGCGCGCTCGAGCACGAGGCGACGCGGCTCTTCACCGGCGTCGGGATTCTCGCGGAGAGCGCGGCCGTGAAGGCGATCGGCGTGGGCGCTCCGTCGGCGATTGCATCGTCGGCGCCGTCGCTGGCGATCACGACGGCGCGCGCGGCGGGTCAGCAAATGCTGCGCGGCATCGGTCGCGCGGCGGGCATCGGCGCGCTGATCGACGGCGCGTGGGGCGCGGCCGAAGCGGGGTATCGCTTCAAGAAGGGGACGATGACGGGACGTCAGGCGTTCGTGCACATCGCGAAAGAAGCGAGCACCGGCGCGGCGGCGACGGCTGCGGGCGCGGCGGCGGCGGCGCTCATCGTCACCATGACCGGCGGCCTCGCGATCCCCGCGGTCTTCATGGTCGGCGCCGTGACGTCGATCGGCGCGAAGATTGGCCTCACGCGCTTGCTCGCCTCGCGCGCGTAGTCGCGCAGTCGGGCCGCACAGACTTTCCCCGCGCGCCGGAATGGTGCAAAGGGGAGGAGATGCCGAATTCGAGGTGGACCGCGCTCGTCGTGATCGGCGCCTTCGCGTGCGCCGAGCGCGCGCCGTCGACCTCGGCCGCGCCCTCCGCTTCGCCGTCGGCCTCCGCATCCGCTGCGCCCGTCGTCGACATCGACGCCGCTGCGCTCGCCGAGGACGATCCGTCCGACGCTGCGACCGACGCGCCCGTCGCTTCGGATCGCCCCGCCGGCCCGCTCATCGCGACGCGCGCGCTCGTCAGCTGGATCTACGAGAAGCCGCACCGCGAATCGCAGCACGTCGGCGTCCTCCGCGTCGGCGGCCGCATCCCACGAAGCGCCGAGCCGGTCGAAGCGCCCGGATGCAACGGCCCGAGCACGCACTGGTACGCAGTTCAGCCGCGCGGATTTCTCTGCACCGGCTTCGAAGGGGTCACGCTCGACGTCGACGATCCCGCTGTGGTCCTCGCGTCGCAGTTTCCGCCGAAGAGCGACGAGCCGTTCCCGTACGGCTACGGCACGTCGTTCGGAACGCCGCTCTACGTGCGCGCGCCGACGGCCGCCGAGCAGGCGAAGCTCGAGGGGAATGTCGCCGAGCACGTCGCCGCGATGGCGAAGCAACGCCTCAAGCTCTCCGACAAGAAGCGCTACCCCGAGCTCGTCTTCCCGACGACGTCGCCGATGCCCGCGCTCCTCGCGGATCACGCGCTCTCCCCCGCGATCATCGACACAAAGCTCGCGTCGGGCGCGCTCGTCGCAGGACGCGGCTGGCCGGATTGGCGCATGTCGTTTCTCACGTCGTTCGATGTCGACGGTCGCGTCTTCTACCTGACGCACGAACATTTCTTGGTGCCGTTCGATCGCGTGCGCGCCGCGAAGCCGCCGTACGATTTCCAAGGCGTCGAGCTCGCGCCGCCCGATCAGCCGGGCGAGCACTTGCCGATGATTTGGATCAACTGGCATCCGGCGCCACTCTATGTCTTCGACGAGGCGAAGCGCGCGGCGCGGCCGACGAAAGAAGAGATGCCGTTTCAGGCGCACGCCGCGATCAAACCGCAGCCGATCATCCTCGGTGGCGTGAAGTTCCACGAGCTCGCGTCGCCGCCGAAGGACGCGCTCGAACCGACGGCGCGCTACATCGTGCGCGACGGTCCCGCGTTGAGGCTCGACGCCGCGGTCGCGGTCCCTCCGAACGTCGGTGCCGAGGATGTGTGGATGGACATCAGCATCGGCGCTCAGACGCTCGTCCTCTACAAAGGCCTCACGCCGTTCTTCGCGACGCTCGTCTCGACCGGCGTCGACGGCGCCGGCGATCCCGAGAAGACGAAGTCGACGCCGCGCGGGCTCTTTCGCATTCGCTCGAAGCACGTCACCGCGCGCATGGCCGCTGAAGAGAAGCCGCCCGCGAAGGAAGGCGACAAACCGGATCCGCGCTACCGCGTCGACGACGTCCCCTACGTGCAGTACTTCCACGCGGGCTACGCGCTGCACGGTGCGTACTGGCACGACGCGTTCGGCCAACCGCGCAGCCACGGATGCATCAACCTCTCGCCGCGCGATGCGATGTACGTCTTCGGAAAGACGACGCCGGGGATCCCGAAGGGATGGCACGGAGCGTTTGGCGGCGTCGGCGGCGGTGAGCTCGGCACGTGGGTTCACCTTCGCGTCTTCTGACGCAGCTTCGCGGAATGTCGCCGTGCTGCTTGCACGCCGACTGAGCCGACGTGAGAGCGGCGCGTTCAACGCGCACCCGAGCGCAGCGATTCCAGTTGTCGCGTGGCGGAGTCGCAATGTCATCGCGCGCGACAAGTCGCAGCAACGAATTGCGCGCACACGACAGCATTCGCGTCGAAGACGACTGACGATTTCATGGTGCGACGCAATCACGCGTCGCGAACGAAGGAAGCGATGAACATGAAGACGATGATGATCCTCTTGGTCGGTTCGATGCTCGCCGCTGGATGTGATGATCCGAAGGCGAGTGAAACGACGGACGCGGCGCCGCGCGCGTCGGCGACAGCGAGCGCGACTACGACGCCAACCGCGACCGCGACGACGACGACGACGTCAACCGCGACGACGACCGCGACCACCGACGCCGCCGCAGCGCCGGACGCCGCGCCCGCAGCGTCCGGCGCAAAGCCCGCGGCGTCCGCGCCAAAGAAATAGGCAACCCCCTCGACTTTCTCTGCATCGACTCTAGAAACTGGCCGCTCGACCAGAAAACAACATCCGTCCCTTGACAGGCCTGTGACGCGTTCTTACGCATTGCGTCATCAGGAAGGAGAAGAGTCGATGATCCGCAGGAATTCCGGCTGGATCGCGGGAGTACTTTGTACTCTCGCGACGGCTACAGGTTGCGGAGGGACCAGCGGGGACGATCTGTTCCCGGCCAAGCGAACCCCGAGCACGCTCACGGGGTTTGGTGCTGCCAGCGCCGCGCGTGTCTACTTCGGGCTCACCAACCGCGTGAACGTCGACGGGCGCCCGACGGTCGCGACGTTCTCGCTGTCCGCCGGATCGCGCGTCGAGCTCGAGCTCGCGACGCGCGATTCGACCCCGCTCGTCTTCGAGATCCATCGCGTGCGTCGCGACGGAACGACCGAGCTGCTCAATCCCGTGCACGCGACGTCGGGCTTTCACCTGACGACGATCGAGGCATCGAGCAACGGCACGTACGTCCTTTTCTTCCCGGCGGTCGATCAGCGCGACGTGTCGGCGATCGTCCACCTCGATTGCAAAGAATCGGCGCAGGGGTGCGCGCTGTCGCGGCAGCCGGGCGAGTCGTGCACGGCGGCGTTCACGTGCGACGAAGGGCTGCAGTGCTCTGCGCAAGGACGCGGACCGTCGCCGTACATCGGCGAAGGGATCTGCTTCGTCGCGACGGACGATCCGAACATCCCGTGATCCGAACGAGCGCGAGATGACGAAATGAAAAACGGTGCGCCTGCTCTGGCGAGCCGACGCACCGCTTCGTCACTCGCGCTCTTCGATCAGGGGCCGCAGAACACAGGAACGACCGCAGCGTAGAAGCTCGCGAAGTCCATCCCCGACAAGCAGACCGAGGCTCCGCCGTCGCCGCCGGAAAGCGCCTGCTGGCACGTTTGACGTGCCTGCGTGAACGTCGAGCACCCGCCGCCCGCGGCTTGCTGCGCGCACGCCGAGTAGAGCTGAAGCGATGCGTCGTCTTTGACGGGGCATGTCGGAGCGCACGCCGCGTCGTTGCACGCGCCCGAGGCTTGCGCTTTGTTCGCGCAGTCCGCGCCAGCGGTCCCGCCGAGGAGCTCCATGCAGCCGGCCACGTTGACTTCGACGTAGCCGGTGCGAACGACGGTCGCAGCCCACGTGGCGTCGCTGACCTTGCCTTCGATGCACGCCGCGCACGCGCCTGCTGACGCGACGAACGCATTGCACATCGCGCTGGTCGCGGTCGCGTTGTCGTCGCACTTCGTATAAAAGTCCGAGATCTGCTGCATGGTACATGCACCCGCGACGCGCTTGGCAGGCTTGTAGGCAGGTGCCGTGAACGAAGAGACGTCGCCGGGCGCGCAAGCCTTCGCTGCGTCGCCGGTGGTGCCGGTGTCTTTGTTCGGCGAAGCGTCGGCCGCGCCGTCGTGATGCGCGGTGGCGTCGCCAGCGGTGCCGCTGTCATCGCCGGACGGAGTCGTCGTGTTGCTCGTCGAGGAGCAACCACCGAAGGCAAGCGCGCCAATGAGCACGCCCATGCTGGGGATCAAAAGAATCGACTTGTTGAACATCTTCGCCTCCTCGAAATTTTCAAGCCCACAGCAGCAAATTCCATCGCTTCAGCGAGCGCCATTGCATCGCGCCGTATGGCGCGGTTTACGAACAAGAAAGCAAAGTCGAATAAGAGAGTCGGCGGCGATCAAAACGAAGATTGATGGGGACCTACAAACAGAAGACCGGAACGACGTTGTTATAGAGGTCTTGGAACGACTGACCTTGGAAGCAAATCGAGGCCGCGCCGCCGTCCGCTTCGTCGTCCGCGCACCCGGCGGCCGTCGTGAACGTCTTGCATCCGGTGGTCGCCGCTACTTGCGTGCACTGCTGGTAGGCCTGGAACGAGGCGTCGTCGGTGACCGGGCAATTGGTCGCGCAGGCGATGTCGTTGCACTTCTCGGATGCCTGGTACGCCTTCGCGCAGCTGAGGCCGCCCATGGCGTCTTTGATCTCCATGCAGCCGGGGATGTTGATGCTGACGAGCCCCTTCTGCTCGAGGAGCGCGCCGTAGGCCATCGCCGTCGCAGGGGTGACGATGCACGCCGCGCACGCCTTGTTCGCGGTGCTGCCCGTCGAAGAGAACGGCGCGCATGTGGTCATCGTCGAATTCGGCGCGAGGCAGCCGTCGTAGAAGGCGGAGATCTGCGCCGTCGTGCACGCGGCGGCCGTTCGCTTCGCGGGAATGTACGCCGGAGGCATGAACGTCGAGACGTCGGCCGGCGGGCACACGGGCGCCTGCGCGTCGGTGTGGACACCACCCTCGTGCTTGCCGCCGTCGGATCCGGTGAGGCCACTGTCGTCGCCGTTGGTGGTGTTGCTGGGAGTCGACGAGCAGCCGAACGCGTGCGCGCCTGCGAGGGCCCCGAGCGCGATCACTCCGAAAGACTTCCTCAACGACATCCTCGCCTCCTCGATACCAAGCAACGCGGCAACTCCGACCGCGCCAGGCGCCCGCATCCGACGCCTGCTCCTTACCGCGTCCACCAACGACTGAGAAGAAAGAACCCGTATGCAGCGGAGTGACGGCGAGCGAGATCGATGTGAAAGGTGATTTGAAATTGCCAAAGCGCAAGTGATCAAAAATTGTACATGGGTGGTCCACGATCCAACCGGCATCCAAGCGGATCCAATCCGTGTTCAATCCGCATCTGGACACACCGCAATCGCGGCAATGTGCAGTCGCGCGTGTCTCTTCGTAGTCGCGACTTCGATCGTTTGAATTCGCTCAGCCGGTCCACGTCGCGCCGACGCGACGACGGAGCGCGGTCGCTTCGGCGGAGATCGCGAAGCGCGCGACGTCGCCCGCGTACGTGTGTTCGAGCACCGCGGCGAGCCCGGCGGGGCCCGGCGATTCCGTCGCGCGATGAAGCGCGGGATCCATCGAGCGAAGCTCGTCGACCGTCGCGAGGAGATCGCCGGTCAGCACGTACGCCGCGCGGAGCTCACCGCGTGCGAGCGCGTTGATGAACGCGTCGATCGCCATCGGTCGTCCTTGCGGCGCGGCGATGTGCGGCGCGAGCTCGTCGAGGAGCTTCTTCTGTCGTCGCGATAGGACGCGCGCGACGTTGGCTTCGTGCTGCGCGACGAGCTTTTGTTGGAGGACGTCGACGTCGTCGTTGGCATAGCCGGGAACGACCTGGCGCGCGGCGGCGATGAGCAGCGCTTCGATGTGCGGCGGTGGGAGCTCTTCGAGCCACGGCACGCCGAACGCGATCCGCGCGAGCGCGCGTCCGAGCGCCGCGAGCTGCGTCGGCTCCGGGAGATCGGTGAGCGAACGCGGCACGACGATCCACGGCACGTCGTGCGCGAGGACGCGCGTGCGCGCCACGTTCGGCGTGACGACGAGCTCGACCTCGCCCAGGCCGAGCTGACGCACGAGGCGATCGAGGAGCGCGCGCGTCGGGTGACCGCTGCGCGCGCCGACGCGATCGCGCGGAGCGATGCCGAGCTCGCTCAGGTCGGCGCGGAGGATTTTCGATTCGACGCCGGAGATTGCGGCCGCGACCTCGAGGAGGACGTGCCGACCTTCGGGCGGGAGGACGTGCGTGACGAGCGTCGTACGATCGAGCACCTGATGGTGCGGATCGAGCGTACCGAGTCGACGGGCGCGGAGCCAACCGTGGCGACCGTCGTCGAGCTCGCCTTCGATCGCGCGGAGCTCGCTCACGACGAGCGCTTCCTCCGTGCGACGATCCGCGCCGAGCACGCGCTCGAGCAGCTCGAGCGCCGCGGCCGGATCGGCGATCGACAAGAGGGGACGCGGCGACGGCCCGATCATCGCGAGGAGCGTGCGCGTCGACTCTTCGTTCGCGCTCATGCGTGCGAAGGCGTTCGCGAGCTCGAATCGCGTCTCGTAGAGGAGCGGGTCCATCTGCACGGCGCGCTGCAGGTGCACGACGCCCTCGCGCATCCGACCGAGCGACTCGACCTCGAGCTGTCCGAGCGTCGCGAACCAGCGCGCGTCGCTCTTGCCGAGCTCGTGCCCGAATCCGATGACCGCCGCGAGCGCGCGGGCGTACGCGACGTTGTCGCGCGCGCCATTCGGTCCAGGTGCGGTCGCTGCACCGGCGGGGAGCTTGTAGATGCTGGAGAGCTTCGCGAACGCGCGCGCGTTGTTCGGCGAGTACGCGACCGAATCGACGAGCGCGCTCTCTGTCCCCTTCGTGTCGCCGAGCTGCGAGCGCACCTCCGCGAGCTCGAGGAGGATCTCGCTCTTCTGCTCGAAGTCTTTTTCGCCTTCGGCGAGGCGGGTGAGTAGCTCTTCGATCTCTTCGGTGTGCGCTCTGCGCTGCGGGGCATCGGCCGCGTTCTGTAGCGCGCCGAGGCGACGGAGAAGTGCGCGGATCGCTCGGGCGTTGGCCGGCTCGATCGCGAGCGCCGCGCGGAGGACGCGCTCGACCTCTTCCGGCTTCGACAAAACCTTCTCGTAGACGCTCGCGAGCGCGAACAGTGCCGTTAGCCGCGGTCCGGCTTCGCGGCTCGTCGACACGACCGCTTCGAGCGCGTCGACCGCCTCCGGCCATGCGCGCTGCGCGATGCAGAGCTCCGCGAGCGTGAGGAGCGACGGTACGTGTTGCGGTGCCGTCTCGCGTACGCGGCGCATGGCGTCGATCGCCACGGTCAGATCCTTCAGCTCGTCGCGGGCGACGCGCGCGATTTCGGAGCCGAGCATCACGACGCTCTCGGGCGTCTTCGCGCGTTGGATCGCCGCACGGAAGATCACGACCAGGTGCTCGCCTTCGCCCTCTTCGAGGAGGACGGTCGCGAGGCGGCCTGCCGCCGGGATCGAGTCGGGCTCCGATTCGATCGCGCGCTCGAGCAGCGCCGACGCCTTCGCGCGTCGCTGCGCGCGCGGACCGAGGCGCGCGTCGTCGTCCGGACCGAGGAGGATCTCGGCCGCGTCGACCAAGTACCGCGCACGCACGCGCGGATCAGTGGCGAGCTCGGCGAGCGCGCTCGCGGCGGCCGCAGATCCCTCCGCGTCGGCGAGCCGGTTCGAGAGGCGCGCGAGCCCGGTCGCCGCGGTCACCGAGAGATCGTCGATGCTGAGCGCGTCGCGGTAGCGTTCGAGCGCTTCGCGCGCCGTGAGCCCGTCGGCGGAGTCGGCGGACTCGCCCGCCGCTGCTTCGAGGATGAGCGCGAGACGGAGTTGAACGGCGAGCCGCGTCCCTTCGTCCGGCGCGAACGGGAGGAGCGCGCGCAGCGCATTGATGACGGTGCGGCGCGCGCGCGCGTCACCGCGTCGCGCTTGCGGAAGATCGCGTCGCACGGTCGCTTCGAGCGCGCCCGGATCGGTCGAGTCGAGCTCGAGGATCTTTTTGTACGTGGCCGTCGCATCGCTCACCGGCAGTCGCCACTCTTCGAGCGACGCCAGGTTCCACAGCGCTCCGAGCCGCGCCCGTACGTCGACCAGCGCGTCGCCCTGCCGAGCCAGGACGCGCGCGAGCGGCGCCCACTCGCCGCTCTTTCGCCGCAACGCTTCGAGCGTGCGCATCGCCGGAATGTGATCGGGCTGCTCCGCGAGCACGGACTCGAGGAGCCCGGTCGCGCGCGCCGTGTCCTGGCCGAGCTCGGCGAGGAGCGACGCGAGGTCGAAGGCGAGCGACTGCGCCACCGTCGGCGACACCGCGCGCTCGATCCGACGCGCGATCAGCGTCGCCAGCTCGCCGCCCGCGCCGCGTCGCGAGAGAACGCGCCCGAGGCGATCCGCGATGTGCTCGTCGTCCGGCGTCTCCGAGAGCGCGCGTTGGTAGAGCCGCACCGCGCTCGCGTCGTCGCCGATCCGAAGCTCGTCGAGCTCGGCCGCGTAGACGAGGTGGCGCGCGCGCTCCTCGGCCGTCGCCGCGTGCGTCGCGAGCTGCTCGATCGCCGCGCGTAGGGCAGGGAGATCGCCCGTCGCCTCGAGCACGCGCGCGATCTGCTCCGCGGGCACTGGGTTCATCGGATCGAGCTCGCGCGCCGCCTGGAGCGACGCGATCGCGTCGTGTGGCGCGTGCAAGCGCATGTCCTGGAGATGCGCGAGCGCGAGCCACAAACCGAAGCGCTCGACGTTCGACGCCGCGCCGTCGATGCGATCGCGCACCGAGTGCGCTGCGAGCTCCCACCGCCCCGCCTCTTCGTGGAGCCGCGTCTCGAGCGACCGCGCCGCCGTGTGCGCCGGATCCTGATCGAGCACGTCGTGCACGAGAGCGATCGCCCGCGCGCCGTCGACCTTCGCGAGCGCCGCCGCCGCGCGCGTCTTCAACGCGAGCTGGTTTGCGCCGTCTTCGCTGAGCTTCGCCTCATCGAGCATCGCCCGCGCGACCGCGCGCGGCTCGCCGAGTCGCGTCGCTGTCCGTTGCAGCCCGAGGATCGCGCTCGCGTTCGTCGGATCGATCGCGAGGATGTCTTCGTAGACGCGCGCCGCGCGCGCCGACTCGCCGAGGAGCTCCTCCCAAAGGAGCGCGACCTTCTCGAGGTACGCGACGCGCCGTCGCGGATCCCGCGTGTGCTCCGCCGCCTGACCGTACAGATCGATGAGCCCACGCACGTCGCGATCGATGGCCTCGGAAGGCGCCGGCGCGAGCAAGCGCGAGAGCGCGTCGAGCACCTCGTTGTCGCCCGGTGCCGCGACCCACGCCGCGCGAAGATGGCGAATCGCATCGATCGGCCGACCGAGGACGTTCTCGGCGATCTGCGCCGCGCGCCCGAGAGCCCGCGCGCGCTTCGTCCCATCGTCCGTGCGCGCCGCTTCGGTGAGCCACAGCGCCACGCGCTGCTCGTCGCGTCCCGCTGCGCCGAGCAGGCGGTCGAGCGTCTCGACGAGCGTCGGATCGCCGGTGTCGACGCCGATGGCGCGCTGCACGTCGCCGATCGCCGAGTCGAGATCGCCGAGCTTCTCTCCCAGCGTCGCGAGCGCGCGCAGCTCGTACGCTTGCGACGACGGCTCCGTGACGAAGCGAAGCCGCGAACGCCGCGCCCGCATCGCTTGCGAGAAATTCCCCGCGGCTTCGTGGAGGCGCACGAGCTCGTCGAGGACGCGGCGATCGACGCTCGGCTCCGTCGGTGCACGCGCGGCCGCGCGTTCGAGCAGGTGAATCGCGCGCGTGTCGTCGCGGACACGCGCATGCAGAATGCACGCAGCGTCGAGCTGCAGCGCGGCGCTTCGCGCGTCGAACGTCTCGACGTCGGCCTCTTCGGCGAGGAGCGCGGCGAGCCGCGGCCAATCTCCGTGCGTGGCCGCGTGCCGCACCACCGCGTCGCGCACCGGCCCCACGTTCCCGTCGAGCTCGAGCGCGCGTTCGA
This sequence comes from Polyangiales bacterium, assembly GCA_038209335.1. GTDB lineage: Bacteria > Myxococcota_A > Polyangia > Polyangiales > Polyangiaceae > JBBQXV01. The sequence continues at coordinate 21,370 of JBBQXV010000143.1, forward strand.
GCGCGCCGCGCGCCGCGTCCGGTCGCGACAATTTCTTCTCGAGGATCTGCGCGCGCTCGACTTGAAGCCACGCGGCGAGCGCCGGCTCGGACGTGTACGTGTCGGCCATCTTCGCGAGGTGCGTCGCCAGCGCCTCGGCCGCGACCGGCGATCCGTCGCGATCGCCGTGCACGCGCGTCGACAGATCTGCTTCGAGCCCCTTCAGCGCCGCCGCGTGCCCCGGCGCGTGCGCCATCGCCTGCTCCCACGTCGCGCGCACAGCGTCCGCGCGATCGCCCGTCGCTTCGAGGAGCCGCGCCTTCTCCGCGAGCAGCTCGACCACCGCGGGCGCCGCCGTCGCCGCCGCGAGCTCGTGCTCGAGGTGCGCGAGGAGCGCCGGGAGCGCCGCGCGCGCGTGCTTGCGTCGTCGAAGGAGCGCGTGCGCCGCCGGGAGCGCCGGATCGATCTTCAGCGCCGACTCCGCGTGCATCGTCGCGCGAACGTCGTCGGACAAAATCGTCTCGCTCACGATCGCGAGCTCGATGTGAAGACGAGCGAGTCCGACTTTGTCGTCGCCCCCTGCGAGCCGCGCGAGTCGCGCGCCGAGCAAATCGACGAGCGACGCCGGTTGGACGAAATCGCTCCCTGCCGGCGATCCGCGCGACGACGATGACGACGAGGACAGGGATGACGAAAGGGACGAATCGGCCGCGCGCGACGACGGGAACGGCGGCGGCGGTGGCTTCTTCGACGGCGCCGGCAGCGGCGGAGGACGCTTCGACGCGCTCGGCGGGAGCGGCGGCGGCCGCACGGAGCCCGGCGGAAGCGGCGACGGTTCGAGCGCGGGCGAGCTCCCGACCTCCGTCGGCGCGAGCTCGAACGGCGTCGGCAGATGCACCTTGCCGCGTGGCTTTCGGGCTTGCTCGGCGATCGGACGCCCCGCACCCGTGCCCAGAGCCGCCTGTTTCAGCGTCTTGACCTGCTCGTCGAGCTCCCAGCCCGAGTCGGTCAGGGCGAGCAGATTGTCCACCGACGCGAGATCGTGCGTCGATTCGCGTGCCACGCCCGCGCTCGTCGAAGGCTCGTGCTGCGCGGTGGGAGTGAGCGGCCGTCCAGCGCGCTCGTGCGCCATGACCACATGGTCGCACGAATCGGTCGGCGTCGCTGCTAGAATGCTCGGTGTGCGGTTCAAGGTCTCCGCCCCGCTCGGTGTCGCGACCGCGCTCGTGATCGCCGTCGCGTTCGGCGCGGGCTGCACGTTCCTCGTCTCGTTCAACGACGCGGCGACCGGCGATTGCGACGGAGGCCTCTGCGTCGACGCGACCACGCCTGACGCGGGGCCTGGGATCGACGGCGACGTGCCGAACGATGCGGCGGCCGCCGACGTCCCCGACGTCGAGTACGCGCCATGCAAAGGTCTCTCGAGCGGCGTCTACTGCGCCGACGATCACATCAAGAGCTACCGCGGTCCGCTCTCGGATCTGATCACGTGCGACGCTGGCGCGATCCTCAAAGTCCGCGCGTGTGGCGACGCCGGTTGCATCGCGATGAAGGATCCGTTCCCCGACACGTGCAACGAGTGCCCAACGAAGCCCGCCGGCACCTACTGCGGTCGCGACTTCGCCGGCTTCCCCGCGGCCAACTCCGACATCCTCATCAGCTGCCAGCTCGGCAACGTCGTCCAGAACTTCTTGTGCCCGCACGGGTGCAAATCGAACGGCACGATGGCGGCTTGTTATCCGTGAGAGCTGTCTGATTCGGGAGAGGTCGCCAAGCAGCGAGACCGTGCGTCGGCTCTCGCTCAGCCGCCGTCGGGGAGCGCGGAC
>JBBQXV010000144.1:0-23049 GCA_038209335.1 Polyangiales bacterium
GGCGAGCACGCGAAGGCGTTCGATGCGATCGTGAAAGGCGCGTCGCTCGCGTTCACCGACGATCGCTTTCCGGGCGTCGACCGCATCCTGCACGAAGACATCGGCCTCATCGCCGCGGCGTGGATCAAAGCCGAGCCGGCGAAGCGCGCGGAGATCCTCGCGCGCGTCAAAGCAGCGAAGGGGATCGTCGAGAGCGCGCCGTCGATCCGATTCGTCCTCACGTGGGAGACCGACGCGAACGACGTCGACTTCCACATCTACGACTCGAAGGGCGGGCACGCCTTCTTCCAACGACTGAAGCTCCCGAGCGGCGGCGAGCTCTACGCGGACGTCACGACGGGCTACGGCCCCGAGTGCTTCACGATCCGCCTGCCGCCCGGGAAGCGCCCGACGTACACGCTGCAAGCCAACTACTACTCGCGCGGACCGATGGGTTACGGCATGGGAAAGCTCGAGGTCATCGAGCACGACGGACACGGCGGCCTGACGTTCGAAGAGCGACCGTACGTCGTGATGATCGATCAGGCGTTCGTCGATCTCGGCACGGTGAAGCGCTGACGTGCGCTAACCTCCGGCGCCATGGCGGCGAAGAAGAAGTCTGCAACGAAGGCGAAGACGAAAGCCGGCGCGAAGAAGGCGTCGAAGCCCGCGGCGAACGCGAAAGCGAAGAAGGCGACGCGCGTCGTCGCGCGCGCGGTTCCCAAGACGTCGCCGCTCAAAGGCACCTCGGTCGACGCATGGGTCAAGGCGAAGACGTCGGGGTGGCACGCGCAGGTCATCGGACGGCTCATCGCGCTCGCGAAGCGCGCGGCGCCCGACGCGACGGTGTCGATCAAATGGGCGCAGCCGGTCTTCGAGCTCAACGGACCGTTCGCGTTCATCAAGCCGGCGAAGGGGCACGTGACGTTCGGCTTCTGGCGCGGCGCCGAGCTCGGCGATCCGGCCGGCGCGCTCGAAGGCGGCGATCGCATGAAGCACGTGAAGATCACCGAGGCCGACGGACTGAACGAAGCGCGCCTCGCCGCGTTCGTGCGCGAGGCCGTCGCGCTCAATCGCGCGAAGGGCGATCCGACGAAGCGAGCGTAGCGCCGCGCGCGGCGCGATCGCGTCGACGCCTACTCGTGAGCACACGGTCCCTGGGGGATCGCGGGATCCGCGGGTGCTGCTCATTGGCAGCTACGTTCCGCGAATTCGATGCGCTCCTCGCAGCCGAGTTGGAATTGTCTCCGCACGCGCGACAAAACGCTGCGGCGCATCGCTTGCACCGCTCCTCGGCATGACTCGATGGCTCCTGCTCGTGGTCGGAGCAGCCGCCTTGCTCGCGGCGTGTCTCCGAATGGACGAAAACCCGACGGCCCTTCGTCGTGGCTTCGGAACCGGAGCGGGACACGCGAGCGGCTCGGCGCCGACGACGATCCTTCCGCCCCTCCTTCCGAGCGACGTCGGCACTGTGCTGCTCAATCCCGCCGCCGCGCACGAAGAGCTGTGCACCGCCGACATGGATCACCCGAATTTCCCCGACGACGCCGACACGATCACGAAGGTGTTCTGCCAAGACAAGAAGCCGGGCGGCGTGATGCCGACACCGAAGGGCCTCGCCGATTTGCTCAAGCTGCTCGGCCTCGATTTCAAAGATCCGAATGGCAAGAACGGCGAAGGTGGCAATCCGGCGTTCGCGATCCTCGGGCACTCGTCTGCGCTCACGGCGCGCAAGGTGACGACGATCACGCCGACCGCGTTCATCTTCACGCCGCCGCCCGCGGACGGGAGCCCGATCACGACGGCGTTCATCGTCGTCGGGTTCGATCCGGGAGAGCAGTTCGTCGAGGTCGCGTCGTACGATCCGACCGGCAAGAGCGTGAACTTCTATGCCGTCTTCTTCGATCAAGCGTGCAACGCCACGCCCGGTGGTTGCACGACGACGGATCTCCTCACGCCGAAGCTCGTGACGGGATGGAACAACGTGCGCATCTACGAGGACACGACGGCGCTCGGCAACACGATCCTCGACTGCCACGTTTGCCATCAGGCGAACAACGCGGCCGATCCGATCTTGCGCATGCAGGAGATCGCTCCGCCCTTCACGCATTGGTTCAGCGCGAACACCGACGGTGGGCGCGCGCTCCTCGGGGACTTTCACGCGGCGCACGGCACGAACGAAGACTACGGCGGGATCCCCGCGGCGATGCTCGACCAATCGGATCCGAGCAAGCTCGCGGCGCTCGTGAAGCAGGCGGGGTTCGGCATGCAGCCGAACGCGTTCGCTTCGGCGGCGATCGAAGCCGAGCTCAAATCGTCGGCGCCCGGACAGCCGCTCGTGAACATTCCGATGGGGCAGAGCCCGACGTGGAAGAAGCTCTATGACGACGCGGCGTCGGGGCTCTTCATCGCGGCGCCGTACCACGACGTGAAGGTGACCGATCCGACGAAGCTCGCCGTGATGACGACCGCGTACCAGAAATGGCTGACCGGCGCCGCGCCCGAGGTGCCCGAGCTCCGCGACATCTTCCTCGACGACGGACTGAGGGACATGGGATTCGCGCCGAAGCTCGGGCTCGATGGTCGCGGGCTCATCGTTCAGATGTGCCAGGAGTGCCATCACTCGAAGCTCGACATGATGGTCACGCGCGAGAAGTTCCTCGTCGATCAGCTCGATCAGATGAGCCGCGAGGAGAAGAACATCGCGATCGATCGATTGAACACGCCGATCACGAATCGCCTCGCGATGCCGCCCGCGCTCTTCCGGACGATCACCGACGACGAACGGCAGCTGATGATCGAGACGCTGAAGAAGTAGGGGGCTAGAGCGATCGCACCTGCACCGGCGCCGTCTCCGCGCGGATCTCCGGCTCGTAATAGAGATACGCCGACGACGACGGTGCGACGACACGCGCCGGCCACCGCGCGCGCATCCGCAGATCGAACGACACCGGTTTGTCTTCCGGAAGCGACACGAAATAGAGCGTCACCTTTCCGCGCTCGACGGTGTACCGCTGCGCCGGCATCGCCGCCCGCCTCAGCAACGCTTCGAGATCGTCGCTCTCCACCTCGAACGCAGGCGGTACGCCGATCTCGATCATCGGCATGCGTCCCGGATCTTTGCCGCGCCAGCCGAGCCGCACGTGGCACGCCATCGTCGAGCCGCTGTCGACCGCGTTCGGCGCGTACGCGACCTCGAGCGCGAGCCCCGCGCCCGTCGGCCTCTGCCACGGCAAGTAGTGCATCGCGACGAGCTGGTACGACACGTCGCCGTCGCCGGTCGCGCGGATCTCGACGACGTGCTTTCCGAGCGTCGCGAACTTGCGGAGGCTCACGAGGCGGTGGACGTCGCGCGATTTCGGCTCCATCGTGAAAGCGTCCGACGGTTGTCCGTCGACGATCACCTGAATGTCTTGCGGCGCCTTCGTCACGGGACGCGCTTCGTCGAGGAGCGCACGCATCGCCGCGATCGTCGCCTGCGTCGTCGACCACGCGCCGTACGCGCCGCGCCGCGCGACGAGCCAATCGAGCGCGCCGCTGCGGAGCTCGGGCTCCATCGCTCCGAGCGCGAGGGCGTGCGCGGCGAGCCCAGTGACCTCGACGTCCATCGACGCGCCGTACGAGTACATGACGCCGACCGCCTTCGACGTGAAGTGGACGCCGTCGTCGCCGCGGATCGCGAGCTTCGCGAGCCGTTCGAGCAACGGTCGCGCATCGTTCGTCCGCGCCCCCGCGAAGAGCGCAGTCGCGCGCAACGCGAGCGCGTACGCATCGTCCTCGGGCGCGCTCTTCGCGACCACGTCGAGCACGCTCGCGAGCCGCGTGTCTTTCTCCGGCGACGAGAGCGACGCCGCGATCGCCCACGCGACGTACGCCGTCACGAGCGCGTCGTCCTTCGCGTCGCCTGCGTCCTTCGCGTCGTAGGTCGCTTTCGTCCAGCCACCCGTCGGCGTCCGCTTCTTGTACAGCCACTCGCGCGTCCGATCGACGAGCTGACCATCGACGTCGAAGACACCCGCCATGTCGGCGAACTCGAGGAGCCCGTACGCCGTGAGCACGGTCGCCGCCGGATCTTTTCCGAACATCGAGAAGCCGCCGCCGGACACCTCGAACGAAATGAGCCGCTGGTATCCCTGCCCGATGTAGTCCCTCGCCTTCTTCTCCAAGTCTGGGCTCACCGACTTCGTGCGCTCGAGGAACTTCAATGCGAGCACGCTCGGGTACGTCGTCGACGACGTTTGCTCGAAGCAGCCGTGCGGCATCCGAAACACGCCGTCGAGCCCTTCGCTCAATTGGCTCAGCGGGCCGCCGTAGATCTTCACGTAGAGATCGCTGCCGCCGTCGATCGCTTTCTCCGGCAGCTCGACGGTCGTCGACGCGCTCTTGTTCACGCGCCCGTTGATCGCGCGCGTGAACGCTTGGCCGTTCGGCACGACGAGCACCTTCCGCTCCATCGCGTCGGCGTGCGCCGCCGACGTCGCCTTGAGGCGCACCGTGCGATCGCCCGCCTTGTCGGCCCTCACCATGAAGCGAACGCCGCGCGCTTCCCCTTTCGTGAGATGCACCGCGACCTTCGCCGGGCCGATCGCCGACACGCCGTCTCCTTCGAGCTCGAGGCTCACGTCTTGCGCGCCGTCTGCGTAGCTGAAGACGTTGACCGGCACCGCGATCTGGTCGCCTTGCGTGAGGATCGGCGGAAGCGCCGCGTCGACGAAGAAGTCCTGCTTCACGACGAGCGGCACCGTCGCGCTCCCGAGCTGACCGGTGCGGCTCACGGCGCTCAGCCCGAAGCGCCACGTCGTGATCGAATCGGCGAACGGCACCTGAACCCGCGCGTGCCCGCTCTCGTCGGTGACGACGTCGGGCGCCCAGAGGAGCGTCTCGGGAAAGAAGTCGCGCACGTGAACCACCGGGCGCGCCACTTCGGCGTCCGCTTTCGGCGCACCGAACATCGCGCCGGCCGCAGGCGCGTTCGGGTTCCCCATCGAGCCCTCTTCGCCCTTCGCGCGCGTTCCCGTTCCCCCCTCTTTGTTGTCGGACGACGGCGCGACCTGTTCGGCCTCCCGCGACTCGGCGTCGTCCGCCCAATCGAAGCGCTTGTTCTCTCTGTGGTGAAGCCACACGAGCATGCCGCACAGGACGAGCGTCACCGGCAATCCGAGGAACGTCGCGCGGCTCGCGAGAAGCCACACGCGCCCTTTCATCGTCACGAGGCGGAGCTGCGTCTGTCGGATGACCGAGAGGAAGCCGCAGGTGATCTGCGCCGCCGCGACGATGACGATCGGAAGGAAGAGCCCGTCGAGCTTGTACTTGAAGATGAGGCGCATCCGCGAGCCCTCGTCGACGATCACCAAGAGGATCGTGAGGTGCGCGAAGAAGATCGCGAGCGGCAACAAGAAGAGGACGCGGCGCAGCGTCGTCGCGTCGCGGACCGCGGACACGCGACGCACGCGCATCGCCGCGCGCACCAAGAGGACGGCGCAGAACCCCGCGAGGACGAACCAGGCGCCGACGATCGCGCGATCCGCGTTGTACGACTTGTTCGTGAACGCCTCGATCGCGAGGACGCCCGCCACCGCGAGCACCGGCGGCGCGAGGACGCCGGTGAGAAAATCGGCGAAGTAGCCACGGGTCTCCAAGCGGAGCGTCGTCGCGTCGTCGCTCGCCGTCGTCGGAGTCGCGAGCAAGAGCGGACGCCGGAAGCGCGAGACACCGTAGAGCGCGAATCCGATGAACGCCGCGAGCGTGAACGCGGCGAGCGCGACGATGCACCACGCCGCGAGCTTCTTCTTTTGGCCCTCGACGGCGTCGATCGCGCGCTGCGCGACGCTGCTCGTGCTCGCGTTGTCGACACCACCGAGGTCGGGCATCGTCGTGAGCGCCGCGAGGATCGTCGACTTCACGTCGGCGGCTGTGCTCGCGTCGTACGCGGCGGCCGCCTCGAATGGCGCGGGAAGCGCGTGCTCTTGCGACGAGTACCCGTAGCTGGAAGAGCCGGACCGCGAATAGCCGTAATAAGGACGACGCGCGCCGGCGACGTCCTTGCCGACGGTGAAGAAGATCTTCTCGAGGTCGGGGCGAACGTCGGCGAGCGCGAAGACCGCTTCGTCGGCGACCGCGACGCCGAGCTGCGCCATCACCGGGACGCCGCCGGTGCCCGTGACCGCGACGTCGATCGCGCCGAGATCGCGCGGAGCCCAGATGCGTTTGTCGGCGGTCATCTTCAGATCGAGATCGCGACTTCCTCCCCCCGCGATGACGAGGCGCTTCCCCGCCTTGACCGGGCGCTTGCCGCTCGGGAGCGACAGCGCGTGCAACCACGCGAGGCCCGATGTCTTCGCGGGAATGGTCAGCGCGCTCTCGCATCCCGTCTCCGCGGACACGACCACGCACGAGCCCATCGCGATCGGCTCGCTCCCCTTCGTCATGCGAAGCGACACGCGATCGCCGACCTCCGCGCCGAGCACCGTCACGCGCGCCGTCTCGCCCGCGGTGTACGTCGCGCGGTCCGGCCTCACGACGAGAGACTCGAGCGCCACCGAGAGATCGGTCTTCCCTTCGCTGCCGTCGTCGGCGAACGCGACGATGGTGACCGCGCTCGGCTTCTCTCGAGGCCGAACCTTCACCGACGCGATCCCTTGCTCCGACGTCTTCGCTGGCTCGCCGTCCGGGAGCGCGCGCACTGTGACGCCGGCCTTGTTCTGCGACTGCGTGACGACGACGAACACCGTCTGCTCGACGTTCGGAACGAGCGCGCCGCTCTCCGCGAACGCTTCGAGCTTGAGCTCACCGTGGAGCGTCGCGACGGATCGCGTGGCCTCGGCGTGGATTCCCCCTTCGACCTCGACGCGCGCGCGCAACGTGAACGTCCCGCGCAGCTGCTGCTCCGCCTTTCCCAGACTGGCCGAGATCTGGAACGCGTAGACGCCGTCCTTGTCGGTCTGCCCGGCCACGCGGATCGTGCGGCCGCCCGGGATTTCGAGCGACACCGCGAGCGCGCTCTTCGTGACCGGCTCGCCGAAGATCCACGTCGCGCGCGCCTTCCCGGTCAGGCCGTTGGGCGTGAGCGCCGACACGTCTTCGAACGCGAGCTTGAGCTTCGGAAGCGAGTAGCGCTTCACTTCGACTTGCCGCTGCGCTTGCACGGTGACCGCGTTGACGTGCGCGCCCGCGTCGCCACCTCCCGTGACCGCCGGCGTCACCGTCGTCGTGACCGCGATCGTGTACGTGCCGAGCTTCACTTGATCGGCGAGCGCGAAGTCGGCCGAGACGACGCCGAACGCCGACGTCTGTTTGTCCGCGTGAAAGACCTTCACGCCGTCCGCCGTCCGGATGTCGATGACCGTGCGCCGATCGGCGAGCGGCTGATCGCCGGCCATCGCGAGCGCGCGAAGATGAATCGTCTGTCCCGGTTGGTAGAGCGGCTTGTCGGTCGAGATGAAGATGCTCCCCGCGCCGGGCGTCTTCGGCGAGACGGTCATCGCGTCTTGGCCGTCGGCCACGCCGGCCTCGGCGATCGCGACGAGCGAGCGCGGCTCGGCGAAGTCGTCCGGGAATTTCACTTCGACGGTCGCGTCGCCACCGTCGCCCGTCGTCGCGCGTCCGAGCTCGATGAGGCTCGTATTCCAAAACCCGACGCGCACGAGCGCGCGCGGAAGGGGCGCGCCGAATCGATCGCGAACGAGCACGGCGTAGTTGAGCGTCTGCCCCTTCGTGGCTTGTTGCGGACCCGAGATCGCGACGACCGGCACTACCGCGTCCGGACGCGACAAGCGGCGGTTCATCATCCACACGCCGACGATCGCGAGGACGAACGCGCACGCGGTGATCAGCCAGAACTTCCGCGTCCCGAGCCACGGCCACTCGGTCTCCCCCATCTGCGCCTCCCGATGTCGGCCAGCTTCGAATCGAACGATACCTCGGACGCCGAAGTATGACGGTTACGTCGTTTCTCGGAGGACGCGTCAGCCGTTCGCGCATCGAGAAAACAAGCGCGCTTCGCGTCGGCGTGGTCGCACCCCGGAGTCGAGTGTGCCACCAAACGTCGACGGTCGCGCTAGCCATGAAACACCGAGCCGCTAGGTTGTGCGTCGACAGATACGCAGTGAGGCCGGCGCGGTGCCGTCTCCCGCGAAGAAAGAAGCGTTCACGGTGCGCACGCGCATCGAGGGGGAGCTCCATATGCCGAAGGTCACCGGGGCAAAATCGCTGTGGATCATTGGGCCGCTCGCCGTTGCGGGATCGATTCTGTGGACGTCCGCCGCGGACGCCGCGACGCTCTATGTCGCGAAGAACGGAAGCGACGCGAGCAACGGCTGCAAGACGCAGGCGACACCGTGCGGAACCATCGCCCACGGCATCGCCGCGATGGCCGGCGGCGACACGCTGATCATCGGCGACGGAACGTACGCCGAGTCGATCGCGCACATGCCCGGCGGATCGCCCGGCGCGTACACGACCATCCGCGCGGCGAACGACTGGGGCGTGACCATCGACGGCTCTGCGTTCCCCGACACGTTCATGAACGGGATCACCGTCGGGTACAACCACTACGTCGAGGTTCGCGGCTTCCACGTGAAGATGAACCAGGCGACTCCGAACAACCAGCCGGTCATCGTCGTCTCCAGCGATCACGTGAAGATCCGTCGCTGCTCCGCGAGCCACGCGCCGACGACCGGGAACGCGGCGTCGTTCTCCATTGGTCCCTCGTCGTCGTATGTCCTCGTCGAGGAGAGCCACTCGTATGGCGGCGCTCGTTATCAGTTTCTCGTCTATCAATCCGACCACGTCGTCGTTCGGCAGTCGGTCGCGCGAAGTGACTATTGGAATGGGTCGCTCCAGTGCGCGGGCTTCGTGAACTACGATTCGGTCGCGACGGGTTGGCAGAACAACATCGTCCTCGACTCGGACACCGCGCATTGTTCGGGAGCGCTGTATGGCGGGTTCTTCAACGAGAACAAAAGCGACTATGCGCCCGACACGAGCCAGACGCTCCAAGGCAACATCGTCCTCAACGTGCAGGCCTTCTTCGCGGGCGATCTCGACTGGGTCGTCTCGGGCACGCGCTCGATCCAAGACATGGTGATTTGGGGCTCGTCGGGCGGCTATTACGCGAACCAAGGCCCCGGCGTCACCGCGAGCGTCAACGCCGAGCGCATGACCGTCGGCGGCATCACGGGCCGGTACGACGGGCCGAACGGCGGCGCAGCTTGGGGCACCGGCTTCTCGGTCTACGGAGCCGTGCAGAATACGCTCACGAGCTCGATCCTCACGCGCAACAGCTCGCTCGGAATCGCCGACTACACGTCGTCCGATTACAACGCGTTCTTCGGGAACGGCGCGAACGGCGGCGGCGCGCACACGGCCTCGATGGGTCCGCACGATCGCACCGACGACGTCGTCAACGCGAGTCTGCGTTACTTGCCGCGTATCGAGCCCGGCTCGCCTCTCAAGACGGCGGGCAAGGCGGGTGGTCAGATCGGGGCAGAGATCATGGTGAAGATTGGTGTCTCCGGCACGCTCCACGGCGAGCCGGGTTGGAACCAAGCGACGACCGAGCCGTTGTGGCCGTTCCCGAACGAGGATCAAATCCGCAAGGGCATGGCGTCGTATTCGGGTCCGGGCGCGGCGGGCGCGCGCGGCTTCGCGACGGGCAACAGCCTCGACGGGACGCCGCAGACGCTGACGAAATACGTTTGGGAGTACCTCGGCCATCGGATTCCGTCGGAGGTCTACGGTCCCGGCGGCGGCGTCGCGCCGGACGCAGGGACGGGCGGACCAGGCGCGAGCGACGCAGGGACGGGCGGACCGGGCGCGAGTGACGCGGGTGCGGGCTCACCTGGATCGAACGAAGCGGGCGCGGTCCCGCCCGGGACGAGCGGCGGCGGCGCGAACCCCGACGGCACGAACCCCGACGGCACGATCGCGGCTGGCAACGGCGGCGGTTGCAACGTGGCCACACGTCCGGACAGCGGCGGCGCGACGACGCTCGCGGGACTCTTCGCGCTCTTCGCGCTCGTCGTCGTTCGGTTGCGTCGCGTGCCCTGCCGCGCGCGTTAGCGACGGCGCTACTTCCATCGCGCGAGGATCGTCTCGCGTTCGAACACCGAGACGCAGAGCATCAGCATGCCGGCGTCGATCACGATCAGCACGAGCGCGCGCGCGAGGACGCCCGTCACCGACACCGACACGGCGCCGAAGAGCTGCCCCATGCCGACCGCCAGGATCGGCAAGACGAGCAGACCCGAGAGCCCTTGCGCCGATTGCAGATCACTCGCGCGGGACGACACCATGATGCCGAAGGTCACCGCCAGGACCGCCGCGAGCGGTCCGACGACGCCGATCGTCAACAGAAACGGCGGCGACACGAGGAGCGCGAACACCACGTGCGGCGCCGCCCGCCACGCGACGATCACGTACGTCGCGTACGCGACGAACGCCGGGATGAGGACCGGGATCACGATCGCGACGAGCTTCCCCATCAAGAGCTCCCACGTGCGGATCGGCGTCGCGAGCAGCGGCTCCAAGCTCCGCGACAGCTTCTCGCCGACGATCGAGTGCGCGGCCATGATCGACGGCAAGACGACCGGCACGATCGAGAACATCATCAGAGCGGTGAACGCGATCATCACGATGCCCGCGTCGGACGGATCGCTCGTGATGCGCAGGATGTGCTCCGGCAGCGGCGTGCTCGACGCCTTCGGAGGGTGGGTCACCGCCATGCGCGACGCGACGACGAGCATCCCGCACGAGACCGTCGTCAAGATGACGGGGAGCGCGAGCAGCGCGCTGATGACCTGCTTGTTGCGTCGCAGATCGAGCCACTCTTTCGTGATGATGGCGCGTACGCGCTCGGCGGACGGAGAGGTCAATTGCTCTTCTCCTTCACGAGCTCGAGGTAGATCTCTTCGAGCGAGTGCTTCGTCTCGCCGACCGTGAGGATGTCGGCGCCGCCGGCGACGAGCGCGCGCACCAGCTCGGGGGTCCGTCGCGCGGGATCGTCGGCCGTCACTGTGAGCACACCGCCTTCCCACGCCGCCGGCCCGAGCCCGCCCACGCCGGCGACCGCGGACGCGAGCGCGTCGGAGGGGTTCGTCACGCGGATCTCGATCTGCTTGCCGAACATGCGCGACTTCAAGTTCGTGACCGTGTCGAGGACGAGGAGCTTCGAGCGCACGATGCCGACGAGATCCGCGAGCTGCTCCGCCTCCGTCAGCCTGTGCGTCGTCAGAAGGATCGTTCGCCCTTGCGCCTTCAGAGACAGGATCGCGTCGCTCACTTCGCGCGACGCGACAGGATCGAGGCCCGACGTCGGCTCGTCCAAGAAGAGCACCTTCGGTTCGTGGATGAGCGCGCGCACGATCGCGACCTTCTGCTTCATCCCCTTCGAGAAGCCCGACACCGCGTCGCCGCGGCGCTCCCAGATGTCGAACGCGCGGAGGTGCTTTTCGATCCGCGCCGCGCGCGTCGCGGGATCGAGACCGTAGAGGCGGCCGAACAAGTCGAGGTTCTCGTACGCCGTGAGCCGCTCGTAGAGGCCCGGCGTCTCGGTCAGGATTCCTACGTGCGCGCGGAGCGAATCCTCTTCGCTCACGAGGAGCGCGCCTGCGACCCTCGCGGTCCCGCGCGTCGGCGGGATGAGCGCGCACAGCATGCGGACCGTCGTCGTCTTCCCCGCGCCGTTCGGTCCGAGGAGCGCGAAGACGCTCCCGCTCGGCACGTCGACGGTCAGCGCGTCCACGGCGATTCGATCGGTGAACGCCTTCGTCAGCGCGCGCGCCGAGATCGCCTGGTCGGTCGCGGGCGACTCTCCGGCGTGATCGATCACGTCGCGCGCCGCGTCGCGTGCGCGCCGCTCGACGCCGCGCAGGTAGAGAATGACGAAGGCGCTGAGCGCCGCGGCAACGAAGCCGACGAGCTCGGCGCCGACCATTCCGTACGCGCGAGCCGCCCACACGACGATCGCGTCGAAGAGCGCGTGCAAGAAGACGGCGAGCCCGAGGAGCGCGATGCGCCGACGTCGCACCGCGGCCAGGACGATCAACGACATCGCCGCGTGGAACGTCATCGCGCAGACGCGTTCGAAGACCGCGAGCACGCGGGCGATCGGCGCGGCGTCGAGCGTCGCGGCCGCGGCGGCGCGCGTGCTCGCGGGATCGTCCGCGGTGATCGAGAGACTCCCGAGGAGCCCGGCCGCGACGAGCAGACCGATGATGATCGACTCGATGCCGCCGTGCCCGACGCCGACGACGAGCCCCTGTTCGTAGCGCGTGACGTCCTTGCGCCAGTACCGAAAGACGAGGTAGCGCGCCGGCTCCTCGCAGAGACCGGCGAGGGCGCCGAGGATCCCGCACGTCGCGGCGAAGCTCGCCGGCATCCGCGGGCCGACGACGATCAGGAGCGGAATGTGCACGATCTGACTCGCGACGAACGCCGCCGCGCCCGCGGCCCACAATCCCCACGGGAGGCGCCATCGTTGGCGCAGGTACGCCGCGACCGCGAGCGGCCCGCCGACCATGAGCAACACTTGGAGCAACCCGATGGCGATCCGCATGCGCGAATGGCCATGCTCGCACGTAACGCGCCGAGACTGGAGACGACCCACGGTTGACGGCGAGCGCGTTTCCGCTCATTCCATCGGCGGGAGGAGTCGCCCATGATCTTCGATAGGCGTGCGCTCGCGTGGCCGTTGGCGTTGGGGGCGTTGCTTTGGTCCACCGTTGCGGGCGCGAAGACGCTCACGGTCGGGACCGGGATGACGTTCGCGACGATCAACGAGGCAATGCTGACGACCGCGCCCGGCGATGTCGTCGAGGTGCGCGGCGATCAGACGTACACGGGGACGATCAAGTTTCCGCAGGACCACAGCGGCACGGCGAACGCGCCGATCACCGTTCGCGGGATCATCGTCAACGGGAAGCGACCCATCCTTCGCGGCGTCGGCCCCGGTCAATGGGACACGATGGCGGTCTTCCTCAACGCCGATCACTTCATCATGGAGAGCTTCGAGGTCGTCGGCGGCGGAGCGAACGACTACTGCATCCTCAACAAAGCCAACGACGTCACGCTCCGCGATTTCGTCGTCCACGATTGCCCGCACCAAGGCGGCCTCGTCGGCAATGACAACGACTCGGGCTCGCTCACGATCGAGTACTCGGAGTTCTATCGAAACGGGACCGGGCTCACGAGTCACCAGATCTACATGGCGACCGATCAGGCGGCGTTCCCGAAGTCGGTATTCCGGATGCAGTATTGCTATGTCCACGACGGGACGGGCGGCAACAACGTCAAGAGTCGCTCCGAGCGCAACGAGATTTATTACAACTGGATCGAAGGCGCGGCGTTCCACGAGCTCGATCTCATCGGGCCCGACGTCGGCAACATGGGTATGGCGCGCGAGGACTCCGATGTGGTCGGCAACGTCCTCATCAAGACGAGCGAGTGGCGCATCGCGCGCATCGGCGGCGACGGTTCGGGGAACACGGCGGGGCGTTACCGATTCGCGAACAACACGATGATCCTCGGACCGATGGCGACGACGGCGATCGGCTTGCAACAGACCGTCGAGACGCTCGAGATGTACAACAACGTGATTTACCGGGCGAGCGGCGCGGTGAAGATCAACGACGTCAACGATCCGGTCGGGCCCGCGGCGACGATGTTCGGCGGCAACAACTGGGTCAGCAACGGAACGACGAACATTCCGGCGTCGTGGACGGGCACCATCATGGGAAGCGATCCCGGATGGGTCGACAGCGCGGCGAACGACTACCGGCCCAAGGCGGGATCGCCGCTGGTCGACGTCGGGACGATGACGACCGCGACGACGGGGGCGCTCGCGTTTCCGTCGCCGCTCGCGTTGCCGACGTACCATCCGCCGCAGCGTCGGCTCCTCGCAATCGGCGCGGCCGAGAAGCGCACGCTCGCGGGCGCGCCCGACGTCGGCGCGTTCGAGCAGACCGCGAACGCGCCCGGAGCGCCACCGCCTCCCAGCGGATCGGATCCCGGACCCACACCCGGCGCGGCCGCCGGCGGATCGGGCGACAGCGGCGGGTGCGGATGCCGCGCGGCGACGCGCGGAGATCAGGCGTACGGCGCGCTCGCGATGGCGGCGTTGTTCGGTCTCACGTTGCGACGGCGACGAGCGGCGCGACGGGTCGCCGTGCGCTAGTCTCGCGCCGTGGTCGAGCCTCGCGTCGGTGAAAACTTCGATCGCTACCTCGTCGAGGAGCGGCTCGGCGCCGGCGGAATGGGCGAGGTCTTTCGCGCGCAAGACACCAAGCTGCGGCGGCAAGTCGCGCTGAAGGTCGTGCGCACCGATCCGGGGACGGGCTCGGGCTCCAACTCCGACGGCGCGGTGCGACTGCTCCGCGAGGCGCGCGCGGCCGCAGCGCTCGATCACCCGAACGCGGTCGCGATCTTCGACGTCGGTGAGCTCGATGGGTGCGCGTACATCGCGATGGAGCTCGTCGACGGGCGCAACATGCGCGCGTACGTCGGCGACGTCGAGACGCCGGTCGCGGACAAAGTCCGCTGGCTCGTCGACGCCGCACGCGCGCTCTCGGCGGCGCACAAGCGCGGCCTCGTCCATCGCGACGTGAAGCCCGAGAACGTGATGATCCGCAGCGACGGCGCCGTGAAGGTGCTCGACTTCGGGATCGCACGGCGCGTGCAGAGCGGCACGAGCTCGGGCGCGCCGACGGTCGACGCCGACACGATCACGCGCGAAGGGGTCGTCATCGGGACGCCGGTGTACATGGCGCCGGAGCAGCTGCGCGGCGAGGCGATCGACGGGCGCGCGGATCAGTTCGCGTGGGGCGTGCTCGCGTTCGAGCTCTTGACCGGCGCGCTTCCGTGGCCGTCGCAGGCGGGCGCGGTGCACGTCGTCGCGGCGATCTTGTCGCAGCCGGTCGAGCCGCTCGCGTCGCTCGTGCCGGACATCGCGCCCGAGGTGAGCGAGGCGGTCGCGCGCGCGCTGTCGAAGAACAAGGCGGAGCGCTTCGCCGACATGGACGATCTGATTCGCGCGCTCGGCGGGAAAATAGTGAGCCTCACGCCTTCGGCGCCGCGTGCGAAGTCATCGTCGCCCCTCGCGCGTACGCCGGACGCGCTCGCGGCGACGCGACCGTCGGGAGATCCCGCGACGGCTCCGCGCGCGCCGGCGTCGCGATCGCGGACGACGATCGTCGCGCTCGCGGGTGCGGCGGCGATCGCGACGTTCGCGCTCGCGGTGGGCAAGCGATCGCCGTCGCCGTCCCCCACTTCGCCGAGCGCGTCGACGTCGGCGAACGCGAGCGCGAGCGCGTCGACCCACGCGACCGCGCCTCTCCCCACAGGCGATTGGAGCCAACGCCGACTCACCGCGTTCGCGGCGGAGAACCGCGTGCGCGCGCTCGCCGTCAGCGCCGACGCGACGACGTTCGCGTACGCCGACGAAGAGGGCGTATGGATTGCTCCCGTCGGCGGCAGCGGCGCACGCCGCGCGGTGCCGATGCCGAAAGAGATCGCGGACGAGCGACCCGAACAGATCGAGTTCTTCCCCGACGGGGCGCGCATCCTCGTCGGCGGATGGAAGCGCGACGAGTCACCGACGTGGATCGTTCCGATCGACGGATCGGCACCGACACGCGCGCGCGTCGCGCGAGGCTTCGCGCTCTCCCCCGACGGAACGCGCCTTGCGCACGCGCGCGACAACGCGGTCGTCGTCGGACCGGTGATCGACGGCCCGACGTCACGCGTCGCGTCGATCGCGCGCGACGAGACGGTGCTGCTCGCGTGGTCGCCGAGCGGAACCGCGCTCGCGATGTTGCGCATGGACACGAACGGCTTCTCCCAGGGGATCGAGGTCGTCGCGGCGGATGGATCCTGGATGAAGACGGCGCTCACCGGAACGAACCTCGTTCACACCGGAGCGATGCGCCCCGTCTGGACCGCGCCCGATCGCATCGCGTTCGCCGAGACGCTGAACGACGAGGAGACCGGCATCAGCGAGCTGGCGCTCGACGCGACGCGCGCCGCGATGGGCGTGCCGCGACGCATCTGGAAGGGCCCGCTCTCGACGCTCGAAGAGCTGACGTACCGCGCGGGCCGCTTCTTCTACATACGCGGCGACTCGCAGCGCGATGTCTACGTCGGGCGCATGTCGGCGGACGGCATGCGCCTCGAGTCGCCGCTCGCGCGCTTCACGACGAGCGACGCGAACGACTCGCTCGCGGGATGGCTCCCCGACGGGCGCGTCCTGTTCACGTCGCTTCGGGACGGCAAAGCGCGCGTGTACGCGCAGGCCCTCGGCGCGCGCGCGCCCGAGGTGATCGGCGGCGACGCGGAGATGTCGGCCGCCGGCGCGCTCCCCAACGGCGACGTCGTCGCGGTTCGACACGACGCCGCGGACAGCAAGTTCGTCGTGTTCAAGCCCGGCGGCGCCGTGCGCGAGCTCTTCTCGCTGGGCGCGATCACGTTCCGCTTCGGACGCGCGGAGCTCTGCGCGCGCTGCTCGACGGCGGCTCCGTCGCGCTGCATCTTCAGCCAAGAGATCGACGACGCGATCGCGTTCACGTCGTTCGATCCCGCGACGGGGGTGAAGTCGACGCCGTTCTACCGCGCCGATCGCGGCGCCGGGCTCATGTACTGCTCCGTCTCGAGCGACGGCTCGACGCTCTTCCTGCCGCACAAAGACGCCGTAAAGATCGTGACCATTGCGTCCGGCGCGACGCGCGACGTGAAGGGACCCGCGTCGTCGTATCTTCAGTACTACGCGCCGCTCCCCGGCGGCCGGCGCTCGCTCATGACCGGGATGTTCCTCTTCGGAAAGCAGTACGCGCTCGCGCGCGTGGACAGCGACGCGCACTTCGAGCCGTTGTGGATTAGCGACACGCTCTGGATCTGGAGCCCAATGCTCGCGCCGAACGGACGCGACCTCGCCGCGATCGTGCGCCTCTTCGACACCGACGTGTTCACGCTCGTGCCGCCAGGCACTCCGTGATCGCGCGCGCGCTCAGTGAAACTGCGCCGCTCCGTTGACGGTCTGCCCCGCCACGACGCCCGCGAGCGTATCGATCACCGTCTGCCCGTCGATCGCCGTCGCGCGCACCATGAACGATCCCGTCGTGCCGACGCCGCCCGCGACGACGAAGTAGTCGTAGCTCTCGCGCGGAATGTCCTGCCACGCGCCCGCCTTTTGCCATTCGAGCTTCGTGATTGGCAACTTGTGATTACGAACTTGAATCGCCGTCCAATACTGTGAGCTCCCTTCTTTGAAGCGGTAAGCGACGTTGCCGGTGACGTTGCACGCGACGACGTGCCAGGTGATCTTCACGCGTCCGGCCGCGACGTCGGCGACTTTTGCGAATGCCTCTTTGCTCATGTCGAGATCGCCCGACTTGCACTCGGGGCAGAGGTCGACGATCCGCAGCGTGACGTTTCCTTTCGGTCCGGTGACGAGGACGCACTCGCCGCACACCGCGCTGTTCGCGAACTGCGGTGCGTTCATCGCCGCGACGTCGAGATCGCTCGGACTCGGATCGAAGCTGCACGCGCCGCTGCCGTCGGCGGCGTAGTAGGTGCCGTCGCCGGTTTGATCTTGGCCGAGCGGAGGGCCGGTGCCGGAATCGGCGGTGGAGGCCGAGTCGCCGCCGGAGCTGCCGCCGTCTTGCGCGGCACCGCCGGGCGACGTCGGATCGGAGGAGCACGCGACGGCGAGCGCGGAGGCGAGGGTCACGCAGGCGGCGACGGAACGCATCGATGCATTATGCGCTCGAGCTCCGGCGTGCGCCGCCTCACGTGAGGCGAAAGCGTCGTGTCGCGGGCGCTCAGGTATCGCGCGACTGCGCGCCCGTCGCATGCGCGGGGAGATTGAGGAGATCGCGGCGAAGGACGGCGAGGACGGCCATCAGCTTCGCGCGTTTCTGTTCTTCGATTTGCTGCGGATCGAGCGGCTTCATGTTCGGCATGATGGGACCTCCGTCAGGTTCCTCAGCAGACCTCGTGCCAGGCTGCGTGCGGCCACCGCGCCGTTGGCAGAGGAGATGCACTGCACACCGTCATGGCCAACGCATCGCATCTCTCCACGGACACGATCCATCGCGCCGGCGTCCCCACGCCCGCGCGGCATGCGTTTCATTTTCTCCGCGTTGGGTACGCGCTCTTGCCGATCGCCGCGGGCACGGACAAGTTCTTCGACCACCTGGCCAATTGGGATCTGTACCTCGCTCCGCAAGTCGCGCGCGTGATCCCGGTCAGCGTCCACTCGTTCATGTCGGCGGTCGGCGCCGTGGAGATCGCCGCGGGGCTGATGGTCGCGCTGCGCCCGCGCATCGGTGCGTACGTCGTCGCGGTGTGGCTCGCGGGGATCATTATCAATCTGTTGATGCTCGGTGGGCACCACGACATTGCGCTGCGCGACTTCGGATTGATGATCGGCGCGCTCGCGCTTGGGCGGCTTGGGGATGAGTACGATCGGGCGTCGGCGACGAGTTATCGGTGAGATGTCGAGATCCTTCGTGAACCGCGGCGCAGTGTGAAACGCGACCATCTCCCACGACGCAGCGAATATCGCCTCCGGTCCCAGCTTTTGCCAGAACTCGAGATCGAAAGCGCCGTCGTCCGGTTCCCCGTTTCGGAGGGTTCGGGTGACCATGTTCGATCGCTGCGCCACTCACGGAGTGTAGCGCAACGCATGCGGGCGCGCGCGTCAGCTTCAGCTCTCCGCTATCCGTCAACGGCGTCCAGATCGTTCATCGCGTCGGCGCCATCATCGTCGCCGTCGTCGCTCGAGTCGCCGGCGTCCATACCGCGCGCGTCGACCGTGCCCCCGTCAGCGGGGCACTCGCAGATGGAGTCCCACCGTCCGTCGCTGTTGCACGTGATCGTGTAGCCGCATTGGTTGCATGCCTCCGTCGCGCCTGGTTCGCATTGCGCGGAATCGACGGCGACGGGCGGCGAGACCTGGTAGCTGCACGACTCGTAGCTGCAAGCGCAGAGCGTCGCGGCGACAACGAGTCCGACGGCGGCGAATCGCATCGACTTGAAGTCTACCTCCTCACGAGTCGCGCGCTGCCGTGCCGCGTGCCACACGTTTGAGCTCGCGGCATCCCACGACTGCCTCGGAGCCGGCGGCTGCGCATCAGGTATTCGATGCACCCCTCCGCGATTCACCGCACGCACCTGAGCGGCGTCGCACGCGCACCGCCGCCCTCTCCAGTGGCGGTGAAGACAACGAGTGCGCGGTCGCCGCTCGATTCGACGACGGCGCCGAAGTAGCCCAGGTTCGGCATCTGCTGCTTTAGCAGCGTCGCGGCGCCCCGCGGCTGTCCATTGGGCGCGAACGCCTGGACGAAGAAGTCGGAATGGCGCGTTATGTCACTCTCCTGCCACACGAGGAGCACGTCGCCGTTCGGCACCGCAACGAGCGACATCTCGTAGACCCGCTCCTTCGTTGGGACCATCTGAATTGGCCCCGTCGTGCGCCCGTCGCGGTCGAGCGGTACGAGACTGTTCGCCAACGACGACCACGCGGCGAGAGCGCCCGTCGCGCTCGGGGCGAGGAAGAGAACACTGGCGTCCACTCCTTTGAGCTCGAAGTCGCTCGAGAGCGCAGCGCCGGCGGTGTCGAAGTGTTGGACCCAGTGGCTGCGGCGATACGTGATTGGATCCAAGAGGAGCGAGTGCAGAAGGAACGACCCGTCGTCGAACACGAGTCGATCCCAGACTTGGTGACCAGCCCTCCCGTAAAGCGTTGCGCTCGTCCTCCTCATGCCACGTGCATCCAGGCCTACGAGATCGGCCATCGCTCCGGTTTGGGCCGATTGAACAAAGAGGCTGAAGCCATCAGCCGACGCGGCGAACTTGCGGCACCCGTAGTAGGCGTACCCCACCACGTCGCCGCGTTCCGCGCCGTTCGCGTCGAGTGGCACGAACCGGCAGCCTGCCGTGTCGACGAGGAGTGCTCCGATGCTCCCGTCGCTGTTCACCGCGAGTGTCATGT
This sequence comes from Polyangiales bacterium, assembly GCA_038209335.1. Lineage (GTDB taxonomy): Bacteria > Myxococcota_A > Polyangia > Polyangiales > Polyangiaceae > JBBQXV01. The sequence goes on from JBBQXV010000144.1 coordinate 19,961, forward strand.
TCTCCGAACCGATTTCTTCGACTGAGAGCGCTGGGTGCGCGAACACGTCCGATTGCAGCGTCCCGTCGAACGCGATCGACCGTGTGCTGTACGACACTGTCCCTCCCCGCGCGACCGTGTACCAAGCAGCGATGACGCCGCATGTCGAAGCGACCGGAGTGGCGAGCACGATCCCATATTTGGGCGGCGGCGGCGGCGAGACGACCACGTCCGTGCCCGCTACCTCCCACGACGTGCACGGACCGCCTCCCGTTGGCGCGGCCGGCGGCGTGCATGCCGCGACAGCGCCGGCGTCCACGGCGAGCCCCCCGCCGCAGGAGCTCGAAACAGCGAACGCGACGAGCACGCCGACGCTGAGGCGCTTTCGCCCGTGAGCCTTGCGCGATCGGCGAACGAGATCTCGCATTGCGCAAGTGTACGCGACGGCCGTCTCGCTGCAGCGCCGACAGATCTGTGGCCAACGCGCTTTGGAAAGGCGCGCGGAGCACCAGTCGCCTATGCTTGGTGGAGCGGAACATGAAGCGTCGTGCGTTCATCCCACGATTCGTGCTTGGCACCTCGGTCGCGACCGCGATCCCCGCCTGCGTGCTCGGTGGCTGCGGCGACGGGGGCACGTCGCCGGAATACATCTTCGCCGGCGACGTCTCGCAGAACCACGATCTTTCGAGCGAGACCTACGTCCCCGATACGCGCAACGATCTCGCGATGCACGAGTCGGCGACGGACGAGGGTGCGGATGCGCTGAGCGATCGCCCGGACGTTCTGAACGACGGAGCGGATGCGGGCGTCGCTGCAGATGCTCCCGACGGCGCCACAGACTGAGCGCACGCATGAAGGTGACGCGCTTCCTCTCGCAGACACCTCTCGCGCGCCTTCACGAGCGCCGTATGGCGAAGAACGCCGGCGCGCGCCCGATTCCTTGGAATGACTTCGAACGCTCGCGCTACTCCGAGCCTGCGCTGCGGATCGCCGCGGAGTCTACGCATACGCTCGCGACCGGCGAGTACGGCGCCGTCGCGCTCTTCGGCGCGATGACCTCCGCGCTCGTGCTTCATGGGTGTCCGTTCGATCTCGTGTCGGCGGGCGCGAAAATCGCCACCGATGAGATCCGTCATGCGGAGTACGCGACGCGCATGACCTCGCTGCTCTCGGGAACGGACCATCCAGCGACGACGCTCGACGTAGACCAAGCGATCCTTGCGCTCCGCTGCGCGAAGCCCGTGACGCTCGAGGATCTCGACATCTTCATGCTCGAGCTCCCGGCGATCACCGAAACGATCGCCACTGCGATGCTCGACGAATGCCGAACGACCGCGACCGACCCTGTCGTGCGCGCGTTCTACGCCAACATCGTTCGCGACGAGGTGAACCACGCGCGGCTCGGTTGGTACTACCTCGCGTGGCGCGCGCCACACTGGACGCAGGCCGAGCGACAGCGACTTGCCGATCGCTGCGGCGAGATCGTCGTGCAGATCGAGCATCGCTTTTGGCGAGGGCGAGACGCCCCCCGCGCGCACCGCGAGGACGTCCGTGCGCTCGGCGTCTTGGACACGCCCGCGCAGTCGACGACGATTCGGCAACTCATGGAAGGCGAAATGCTGCCTGCGCTCGACCAGCTCGGGTTCGGGGCGTCACACGCGTGGAAGGTACGCAAGCGTGCGAAGGGGAGCGCCTGAAGGAGCGCTCAGCCGGCGTCGTTGCCATCCGGCGTGGCATCGATGGGAGCATCACCGCCGTCGAGCGGCGCGAGCGCATCTGCGTCGGCGGCGACGGCGGCGTCATCAACGGCGTCGTCTGGTGCGTCGCGCTTCAAGGTATCGAAGTACTGCGAGTCGCCACAGCACGAGACGTCCCCAGCAAAAATGTGGTCGTTTCCAGCGTCGTGAGCGTCTCCGCTCTCGTCGCCGCAAGACGCGATCGCACATGCGGGGATGATCCCGAGGAAGGTGCTCGACAGCACGATCCGCGGAATGATCGCGAGTCGCTTCCGTCGCGTCTTCTGCATGAGAAGACTCTTCGGCGGAGCCGCGCCCGTTGTCAATTGGCGGCGTTGGTCGTGCTCGTGCAATTGGCCTACGTGACGTTGCCGTGAGTGAGACCGGTTCCAGGTTCGACCGATCGCAAGCGAGCCATCATTTGCGCCACGGCGTATGCCGTGGCGAGCAGCGTGGAAGTACATGAGCGCTCTCGTACTCGGCTCGCCGATCGATCGATGCGCGTACGCTGTTCCGAAAGGTCGCAATGTCAGCCGGCAGCACCGCTTGCTTCGTGGCGGTCCACTTCAGTCCGACCTCGTCCTTATCCCGTTCTCCAATCTCGCCGTTGAGATCCGTGCCGCCGTGCCCCGTGCTCGCGTACAGGGCGTAACCCTTTCCCGAGCTTCGTCCCTCTCCCCCGCAGCCACTGCGGCTGCTGATCGACGACGACGTCCATGTGAAGTGGAACTCGATGCCCACCGACGTCCCGGCGATCTCACCCCATTCCGTACCGTCTGCCCACACGCCGACAAGGCTGCCTGGCTGCGCGCCGGCTTCCAAGTGAAGCTCGCCGAACAGGTTGCCGTGGTACACGCCCGGCCACGATTCGCCAGACGGCATTGCCGACGGCGGCGTCGCGAGACTCGCGAGCTTCGATGGAGGCGCGCTGCACGCCGCGGCGAAAACAAAGGCCGCGGTCGCCGCAAGGTCGACGAGGCGCACGAAGGGAGCTTAGCGCTGATCTCTTCCGTTCGCCCTTCGCGAGCGTCGTCTAAGTGCTTGCTGCGGTACTTGGAAGTGTGAGGGGACAGTACGTACGGCGGATTGGGTGGGGCGTGAACGTGGCCAGTGACCGTCAGCCCTGCGCCACCCACGTCAACACCACATCCGTCCCCTCGACCGGCAACGACCACGCGCGCGCGTCGCGCGGCACCGCGAGCTCTCGCCCGCGCGTCGCCTCTCCGCGGTACGCACTCGTCGCCGATCCACGCTTCACCCGCCCCGCGCGCGTCTCGACGAATGCGCACGCCGCGTCCGTCATCTCGAGAAACCGCAGCGCCGCGGTGGTGAACGACACGTCGAACTGCGACGCGACCGCGAGCACGTCGTCGA
>JBBQXV010000145.1:0-22960 GCA_038209335.1 Polyangiales bacterium
GGCGGCGCCAAGAAGGTCGTAGCGAAGGACGACGATCTCTTCGACGACGATTTTCAGCGCAAGCTCGACTACCTCGCGCTCGTCAGCCGGCGCGTGTTCGCAGGTCGCATGCGCGCCGAGCGCCGTACGAAGAAGAGCGGCAGCGGCGTCGAGTTCGCCGATCACCGCGAGTACCAACCGGGCGACGACTTTCGTTACCTCGACTGGAACATCTACCAACGCTTCGATCGCTTGCTCGTCCGCCTCTACGAAGAGGAAGAGGACCTCGCGATCTATTTCATCATCGACGCGAGCGCATCGATGGCGTTCGGCGACGCGAGGAAGCTGAAGTACGCGAAGAAGGTCTGCGCCGCGCTCGCGTACGTCGGGCTTGCGAACCTCGATCGCGTGACGATCGTCTCGACCGCCGACAAGATCACCGACCGCATGCCGCAGACCCGCGGCAAGGCGCGCATCTTCAAGGTGTTTCGATTTCTGCGCGAGATGCAGCCCGAAGGCGTCACCGACTTGCACGACGCGCTCAAGACGTTCGTCGCGCAGAACAAACGCCGCGGCCTCGCCGTGCTCATCAGCGATCTCTACGATCCGGCCGGCTTCGAAAAAGGGATCAACGTCCTTCGCTACAATAAATTCGATCCGTTCGTCGTCCACGTCGTCGACGACGCCGAGTCGAAGCCGAAGATCGCCGGCGACGTCCTCGTCTACGACTGCGAGACCGGCGACGAGCGCGAGGTCACGGTCACAGCAAAGGTGCTCGAGCGGTTCGAGGCGATCAACAAAGAGTACAACGAAGAGATCAATCGCTTCTGCTCTACGCACCAAGTGCCGTACATCACGGCCGACGTCGGCATTCCGTTCGACGAGCTGATTCTCCGCGTCTTCCGGCGCGGCGGGTTCCTCAGGTGATCGCGTGATCTTCGCAGGAATCCCGATCGCGACGCTGCTCGGCATCTTCGGCGCGGCCGGAGCGGCGGTGCTCGTCCTGTACATCTTGAAGCTGCGACGTCGCGTCGTCGCGGTTCCGTTCTCGCCGCTGTGGCAGCGCATCCTCAAGGACAAGGAAGCGACGAGCCTCTTCTCGAAGCTGAAGCGGCTCTTGTCGTTGCTCCTTCAGCTCGCGCTCCTCGCAGTGCTCGTCCTCGCGCTCGGCGATCCGCGCGCAGCGGAGAGCCTCTTGAAGGGCAAGAGCATCGTCGTCCTGCTGGACACGAGCGCGTCGATGCAAGCCACCGACGTCGATCCGAGCGTGCGTGATCGTCTCGGCGCGGCGAAGGATCAAGTGAAGAAGATGATCCGCGGCCTCGGCGGCGCGGATCGCATGCTGATCGCGCAGATGTCGGCGACGGTGACGCCGCTCGGTCCGATGAGCGGTGACACGTCGGAGCTCGAGCGAATGCTCGATCACGTGACGCCCACCGACACCCGCGCCGATTTTCCGCGCGCGCTCCGCTTCGCCGTCGACTCGCTTCAAAAGGTCGACAACGGCGAGATCATCGTCGTGTCCGACGGCGAGCTCGGACCTGCGCACGATCAGTCCGGCGAGGTGAAGCTCGGCGACGTGCACTGCGAGCGCGAGTCGGACAGCCGCTTCAAGGCGCAGAACCCGAACAGCCATCCGTGCCTGTCGTTCGTGCGCGTCGGCGCGTCGAACCGGAACGTCGCGGTCACGCAGTTCTCCGTGCGCCGCTACCCGCTCGACAAGAGTCGCTACGAAGTGATGCTCGAGGTGACGAACACCGGGCCCGAGCAAGAAGAGATCGAGCTCTCGCTCCTCGGCGACGGGACGCTCGTCGATCTCACCAAGCTTCGCCTCAAGCCGGGCGAGCGTTTGCCGCGCTTCTACCCGAATCTCTCGGGCGCGAGCCGCACGCTCGAAGCGAAAATAGCGCCGCTCGAAGGGTCCGTCGACTCGCTCCCCGCGGACAACCACGCCTACGCGCTCTTGCCGGAGCGACGTCGGGCGAAGGTCCTCGTCGTCACCGAAGGGAACACGTACCTCGAGGCGGCGCTCCTCCTCGACGAGTACCTCGAGGTCACCGACGCGACGCCGAAGACGTACCCGGTGAAGCGCAACGCGGCGAAGTACGACGTGATCATCTTCGATCGCGTGACGCCCACGGATCCCGCGCCGACGCATGCACTCTACATCGATCCGCGCGGGCCCGGATCGCCGGTCAAGGTCGACGAGAAAGAGCTGAAGCAGCCCGGCTTCGACAAGATCGATCGCAAGCACCCGGTCGTTCGGTACACCGCGCTCGACGACGTGAACATCGCGGCGGGGCACAAGCTCACGCCGGAGACGGGCGACAAAGCGCTCGGCGTGTCGGACGGGACGAACCCGATCCTCGTCGCGGGAACGCGCAAAGGGAACAAGTTCGTCGCGATCGGCTTCGACATTCGCGAGAGCGATCTCCCGCTTCGCATGGCGTGGCCGCTCCTGCTGCTCAACGCGATCAACTGGTTCACCGACGAAGACTCGAACTACCTGTCGAGCTTCCGCACCGGCGACGTGTGGCGCGTGCCGGTTCCGGGCAATGGCGCGTCGGCGACGCTCAAGCTTCCGACCGGTGCGACGCAGCTCGTTCCGATCCACGAAGGGCGCGCGGTCTTCCTGGGCGATCGCGCCGGGTTCTACGAGCTCGCGGTCGCGGCGGACACGATCACGACGCCCGTGCCCGACGAGACGCCCAACGTCACGTCGTTCGCGGCGAACCTGCTCGACGTCGACGAGAGCACGATCGCTCCGCTCGACGTGCTGACCGTCGACACGCGCGAGGCAGCGCAGCCCGCGGGATCGAAAGCGGGCGTACGTCGCGAGTGGTGGATCTATTTGCTGATCGCGGCGGCTCTTCTCACCGCGCTCGAGTGGGCGACGTATCACCGGAGGTTGACGGTATGAAATACGGACCGCTCCTCAAAAAGCTCGCGTTCGGCGCGCTCGTCCTCGGCGTCGGCGCGATCGGGCTCTACTTGTATTTGAAGTACGTCTGGTACGCGGGACCGACGCTCGCGAAGACGTACAAAGGCGTCGACTACGAGCTCCTCGCGCCGCGCATGCTCGGGATCGCGCTCCTCGCGCCGTACTTCATTTGGTTCATCGGGCGATCGCTCGCGGACCTTCCGATGGCGCAGCGCGTGTTGTCGGTGCTCTTTCGCGTGTCGTTCGTCGTGCTGCTCGCGCTCGGGTTGTCGCGCCTCGCGCGCTCCGCGACGACGCAGAAGGTGTGCACGGTGTACGTCGTCGACGTGTCCGAGTCGGTTCCGGATCTCGCGCTCGAGGACGCGCGCGGCGAGATCACGAAGGGGATGACGGCGAAAGGGAAGGACGATCTCGTTCGCGTCATCACGTTCGCGAAGCGGCCGCAGGTGGTGAAGCTCGCCGAGGACGCGAAAGAAGCGCCGGCGATCGATCGCCACGAGCCGGTCGCAGGCGCCGCCAACGTCGATCCCAAGGTCCCGCGCCTCGGGCTCGGCGCCGCGACCGACATCGCGAGCGCGATGCAGCTCGCGTACGGCCAATACCCCGCGGGCTACCTGCGTCGCCTCGTCGTCCTCTCCGACGGCGTGCAGACCGACGGCGATTTGCTCGCCGAGGCGAACCGCGCGCGCGACTTCGGCGTGAAGCTCTACACGATCCCGTACACGCGCCCCGTTCCCGGCGAGGTCGCCGTGCGTGAGCTCAAGCTGCCGGACAAGATCCGCGCGGGCGACACCTTCGAAATCCATGCGCAGATCTTCTCGAGCATCGCGCAGAAGGTGAAGATCACACTCAAGCAGGGCGAAGCGATCAACGGCCTCGACGGCATCAAGTTCGTCGAGCTCAAGGCCGGCGAGAACGACGTCACGTTCAAGAGCCGCGTCATGCTCGCGGGCGACGTCACCTACGCGCTCGACGTCAGCGAGATCCCGGAAGACCGCTTCAAAGAGAACAACCGTTTCACCGCCGTCGCGACCGTCATCGGTCGTCCGACGGTGCTCTATTGCGAAGGCAACGTCGCGCGCGCGACCTACTTGTCCAACGCACTCAACGCGCAAGAGCTCGAGGTCGAGGTGCGCAGCCCGCGCGAGCTCCCGACCAGCTTGCGCGAGCTCGAACGCTACGACTTCGTGATTCTCTCCGACGCGCCGGCAGAAATGGTGTCGCTCACGCAGCAAGACACCATCGAGCAGTACGTCCGCGATCTCGGCGGCGGATTCCTCTTCGCCGGCGGCGAGAGCGGCTTCGGACTCGGCGGATGGAACCACACGACGATCGAGCGAATCCTCCCCGTGCGTATGGACGCCGAGAAGCGTCGCGACGAACCGGCGGTCGCGATGTCACTCGTCATCGATCGCTCGGGATCGATGACCGGCTTGCCGCTCGAGATGGCGAAGGCGGCAGCGAAGGCGACGGCGGACACGCTCGCGGGCGACGATCTCCTCGAGGTCATCGCCTTCGACTCGGTCCCGATTCGCGTCGTAAGGCTCACGCCGGCCAAGCACCGCGCGCGCATCCAAGGCGACATCGCGCGCATCCAACCCGGCGGCGGCACCGAGATTTTCCCTGCGCTCGACGCGGCGTACCAGTCGCTCAGCGTGACCAAGGCGAAGAAGAAGCACGTCATTCTTCTCACCGACGGTCAGGCGCCGACGAACGGCATCCGCGATCTCGTGCAAGCGATGGCAGCGGAAGGGATCACCGTCACGACGGTCGGCCTCGGCAGCGGGATCGACACGACGCTTCTCAAGATGATCGCCGATCTCGGATCGGGCCGCTTCTATCCGGTCCCTGATCCGCAGGCGCTCCCGAAGATCTTCACGCGCGAGACCGAGATGGTCAGCCGGTCTGCCGCGGTCGAAGAATATTTCCAAGCGCGCGTCGTGACGCCGGCGGATTTTCTCCGCGGGATCGACATCAACGGCGCGCCGTTCCTCCACGGGTACGTCGCGACGAAGATGAAGCCGGCGCCCGCGCAAGAGATCCTCACGTCGGAAATCCAAGAACCGATCCTCGCGCGATGGCACGTCGGCCTCGGATGGACGCTCGCGTGGACGAGCGACGTGAAGAACCTCTGGGCGGTCGAGTGGCTGCGCTGGCCGGGGTACGGGCAGTTCTGGGGGCAGCTCGTGCGCGAGCACATGCGCCAGAAGAAGCGCCAGCAGCTCGACATGCGCGCGGAGATCGACACCGCGAGCGGACACGTCAAAGCACACATCGACGCGATCGGCGGCGACGACAAATTCCAAAACGGCCTCGACGCGAAGCTCGTCGTCACCGGACCGCAGCCGAACGGAAAAGCGGAGAAGGTGGCGATGCGGCAGACGGCGCCGGGCCGCTACGAGGCGGATTTCCCGCTCGACAAGTTCGGATCGTTTCTCCTCCAGGCGTCGCTCGAGAAGCTCGTCGACGACGGGAAGGGGAACTTCAAGAGCGTGCAGGTCGCCGAGAGCTTCGGGCAGGTGACCAACCCGTACCCGCGCGAATACCTGGCGCTCGCGCCCGACACGGCCACGCTGACTCGCGCGGCCGAGATCACCGGCGGCAAGGCAAACCCCGATGCGAAGGCGGTGTTTGACCCGGGGACCGAGTCGATTCGGTACCACCAGGATCTGTGGCCGCGGTTCGTCAGCGCGGCGATCGTCGCGTTCCTTCTCGACCTGCTCGTCCGGCGCGTTCGCATCTTCGATCGCAAGAAGACGGCGAAGCCGGCGGGGGTGAAACGGGCGGTCCGCGCAGTTTGATGTATCCTTCATGTAGTTGAAGGTTCGTCCATTCGTCGCACTCGTCGCGGTTCTCGGGCTCGGCGTCGCCTCGGCGCTCGCCGTTCCGCCCGCGGGTGCGCGCGATCGATCGGCGATCCCGACGCCGCTCGCGAGCGTCGAGCAGGCGCCGTTCGCGCACGTCGATCGCGATGCGCGGTCGAGCCCCGCGGCTCGGCGCTACGTCGTCGCGGCGATCGGCGACTCGCTGACCGATCCGCGCGCGGGTGGCGGACGCTACATGCGACACCTCGCGCGCCTCTGCCCGGCGAGCCGATTCGACACGTACGGAATCGGAGGGCAGCACACGAGCGACATGCGCGCGCGATTCGCCGACGAGCTCTTCGGCACGGGCCGCAAAGAGCCGGCGACTACGTACACGCATTTCATCGTGCTCGGGGGCGTGAACGATCTCTACGGCGGGACCGTCGGCGCGGAGCGCATCGCGCGAATCGAAGCGCAGCTCGGCACGATGTACCGCGAGGCACGCGCACACGGCGTCGCGGTCGTCGCGCTGACGGTCACGCCGTGGGGTCATGCCGGCGGAGCGCACGATCGCGCCGTGACGGCGACGCTCAACGGATGGATCCTCGATGGCGCGAAGACGGGGATGGTCGAGCACGCCGTCGATCTCACGCCGCTCCTCGTCTGCGGCGCCGCCGAGACGCTGTGCGCGCCGTATCGCAAAACGTACGACGACCAAGTCCACTGGAACGACGCCGGCCACCAGCGGGTCGCCGAAGCCATCCACCGCGCCGCGTTCGCCGACTGCGAGTAAGCTGCCGCCGTGCGCACGCGACGAGCTTCGATCATCGCCCCGTTCTGCTTTCGTTCCGCTCTCGCATCGATCGCGCCTCTCGCTCCCGTCGCGTTCCTCGTGCTCGGCTGCGGCGGAGACAAACGCGACATGGAGAAGGTGTGCGACGCCGAGGCGCGCTCCGGAGCGACGGTCGCCGCGGATCGCGCGAAGGTCCTCGCGTGGATCGCCTCGAACGCGGGGAGCGACGTGCGCAAGGTCGCCGACGAAGCGTTCGCGAAGCCGCCTTCGGAGGCGTCCGCGTCGCTTCGTGCAGCCTCGGCGAAATACGGCGTCGCGTCGTGCGCGCTCGCCGACGCGCTCGGGCGCGAGGAGCCTCCGCCTCCGCCGCCGCGTCCGACGATCCGCCCTCCGAGCGCGCTTCCGGCCGCGCCCGATCCGAACACCGGGATCGGATCGCCGAAAATCCAGCCCGCGGGTTCGTTGAACCAAGCCAAGGTCGAAGCGAGCGGAGGCCTCACGCAAGAGGCCGCGGCTGCCGCCGTCGACTCGAGCAAGATCACGCTGCGTCTATGCTACGAGCGCGCGCGAACGAAGCAGCCGCGCTTGATGGGCCGCGTGAAGCTCGCGGTCGACGTCGGCCCGGCGGGCGCTCCGATCGGCGTCAAGGACGTCGGCTCGACGATCGATGCGAGCGTCGTCGCGTGCATGCGCGGCATCTTGACGAAGACGGCGTTCCCCCCGCCGTCCGGCGGTCGCGCGGACGTCACCGTGTCGTACGATTTGATGCCCGACGACTGAGCGGCGCGCTCGCGCGCGGTCACGAACCGAGGCCCTTCCCCCGCCTCGCGCGTATCGGAGGAGAAGTCGGAGAGATGCCGCGCGAGGAGGAGGGGGGCTGCTTTGTCTACGCGGGAAGAGGGCAAGAGGTTGCGTCGCTCGCGAAATAAAGGTTTCGGCCGAACGAAAGGATCGGTATGGGCTGTGCCCCTCGCGCGGCGAAGAGAGAGGGCCGGAAACGGCAGCGGCTCTCGGAGCATCGACAACCTAGTACTCGGATGAAAACCGCCACCGTGACGAAGATGGACAGCCCGCACGACCTGCCAATCCGCAGCCACGACGATCTTCTCTCCGTCTTCGCCGGCGCCGAAAAACCGCCCGAAGCGTGGAAGATCGGACCGGAGTTCGAGAAATTTGGCGTCTACGAGGAGAACCTCGCGCCGATTCCGTACGAGGGCCGCCGCGGCGTCCTGCGCATTTTCGAGGATCTCGTCGAAGGCCATGGCTGGACGGCCGAGCGCGAGTTCGACGGCGGGCCCATCATCGCGCTCACTCGCGGCGGCGGATCGATCACGCTCGAGCCCGGCGGTCAGCTCGAGCTCAGCGGCGCTGCGGTCACCGACGTCCACAAAGTTTGCGGCGAGTTCCGCGGCCACCTCACCGAGATCACGTCGATCTCGAAAGAGCTCGGCATCCGCTGGCTCGGCCTGGGGTTCCATCCGTTTGCGCGCCGCGACGAGTTCTCGTGGGTCCCGAAATCGCGCTACCCGATCATGCGCGAGTACCTCCCGACGCGCGGCACGCTCGCACTCGACATGATGCTTCGCACGTCGACCGTGCAAGCGAACTACGATTTTCAAAACGAGCGCGACGCGATGCGGAAGATGCGCGTCGCTCTTGCGTTGTCGCCCGTCACGACGGCGATGTTCGCGAACAGCCCGTGGCTGGAAGGCAAACCGCACGGCGGGCTCACGTACCGCGGGCGCGTCTGGCTCGACGTCGATCCGGATCGCAGCGGCCTCTTGCCGAAGCTGTGGGAGAAGGACGCCGGGTACGTCGACTACGCCGAGTGGGCGCTCGACATTCCGATGTTCATGTTCAAGCGCGAAGGGCGCCCGGTCCTCAACACGGGGCAGAGCTTCCGCAGCTTCTGGAAGACCGGCTTCGAGGGGCACCACCCGCTGATGAGCGATTGGAAGACGCACCTCAACACGCTCTTCCCCGAGGTACGCCTCAAGAACACGATCGAAGTGCGCGGCGCCGACGCGCAGATGACGCCGATGCGTTGCGCGCTCCCCGCGCTCTGGACGGGCGTCTTCTACGACTCGCGCGCGATGGACGAAGCCGAGGCGCTGACGGCCGACTGGTCGCACGACGAGGTCGCGGCCTCACGTCAGGATCTGTGGCGGCTCGGGCTGAAGACGCCGTTCCGCGGTGCGCCGCTCTTGAAGATCGCCGAGCGCTTGCTCGAGATCTCCGAAGGGGGCCTCGAACGCCGCGCCGTTCGCAACGCCAGCGGCAAGGACGAGCGGGTGCACCTCGCGCACCTCAAGTCGCTCGTCTCCGAGGGACGCTCACCGGCCGATCGCCTGCTCGAAGAGGTCGTCGGAGCGACGGACGTGCGTCGCGCGATCCTCGAGAAGTCCGCGCTGCTTTAGTCCGCGCCTCGCACAGCCGCGATGAACGCGCGGACGCGCGCGAGATCTTTCGTGCCCGGCGTTCCCGCTTCGACGCTGCTCGCGACGTCGACGCAATATGGGCGAACGACGCGCACGGCCTCGCCGACGTTGTCCGGCGTGAGGCCGCCCGCGAGCGTGAGCTTGCGCGTCGTCGCGAGCTCTCGCACGAGCGTCCAGTCGAACGTCGTTCCCGTCCCGCCGAGCGCGCCCGCGACCTTCGCGTCGACGAGGATGTGATCGCCTGGGAACCGCGCCGCGTCGTCGACGTCATACGCGTCCGCGATGCGCATCGCTTTGTACGCGTGCGGGAGAAGCGCAGCGAGCGTCGCCGGCGTTTCGTGACCGTGAAGTTGAAGGCAACCGAGCTCCGCTGCGTCCTTGAGCCGTCGCATCGCCTCGACGTCGAGATCGGCGACGACGCCGACGACGAGCGCGCGGCCCCCGATGTTTTTCGCGATTTCCCTCGCGCGCGCCGCGTCGACGCGCCGCGGGCTCGCCGCGATGAAGTTCAGGCCGATCGCAGACGCGCCCGCATCGACGCACGCGAGCGCGTCGTCCACGGTCGTCACGCCGCAGATCTTCACGTGCGTGCGATGCGTCGCCGCGCCGCGCTCGCTCACGTGTCGATCTTCAGCAGCTCTTTGACCTTGGCGATGACCTGCGGCGCTTGGATGGGCTTGGTGATGTACGCGTTCGCGCCGAGCTCGAGCGCGCGCTTTCGATCTTCGCTCGATCCCTCGGTCGTGATGACGATGATCGGCGTGTTCTTGTGCATCGGATCCGTGCGCACGCGCTTGACGAGCTTGAGCCCATCCATGATCGGCATGTTGATGTCGGTCAGGATGATGTCGAACTTCCCGCCTGCGAGCTTGCGAAGCCCGTCGACGCCGTCGTCCGCCTCCGTGACGCGCAGGCTCTTCACGCGCGAGAGCGCAAGGACGAGCAGCTGACGCATCATCGGCGAATCTTCGACGACCAGGCAGGAATATTCGGCGCTCATCGATCGGTCTCGGGGGTCATGAAAAGCGTAGTCGTGTGTCTCACGTTCGTCGACCTGCCGTCCAGAGAGCTAGGTTCCGACGTCGTGGAGCGAGTCGAGGCTCGGGCGCGCGTTCCCGGCGCGTTGGTAGAGGAGCGCGCCGGTGAGGGCTACGGCCGCGTGCGCACCAAGCAGCTTGAAGAGCTCGTGGTCGACGGCCGCGAACGATTTTTTCTGGGGGAGGAGCGTGTAGATGACGATCACGCCGACGATCTCGTCGTCGACGCGCATCGGAACGCACGCCGCGGGCGAATCGAGCGTCGCACGCGCAACGTCATCGCCGAGAACGCGCGCGATACCGGTGAGAAAAACGCGCTCGATGATCGCGGCGGCGCCGGAGCCGCTCGGCGCGGCGTCATGGACGGTGATCGGCGCGAGCGCGCTCCGCTCGACGCCATCGCTCGCGACGGCGACGAGCTTGCGCTTCGACTCGTCGACGACGAAAAACGCCAACGCGCGCGCGCCAACGAGCTGGAGAAGCAGCTCGCGCAGGTGACGGAGAACGACCGGCAACTTGAGCGTCGAATGGAGCTGGTAGCTCGCGACGTAGAGGTTCGCGAAGTTCTCGAGCTCGGTCTCGATCTCCGAGAAGCGATTCGTGAAGCGGTTCGTCGTCTCCTCGGCCTCGTGCACCTCGCCGAGCAACCGTTCGCGCTCGCGCTCGAGCTGCCCGATCTTTCCGAGGAGCTCGCGCACCGCGCTGTCCTTCGCGAGCTGCGTGCGAAGCTTCGTGTTCTCGGTCTCGAGCGCGGCGAGCCGTCCGCGCAGGCGTTCGTTCTCGGCGACGAGCTCTTCGGTGAACTCGGCGCCGCGCTTGAAGAACGTATGGACGAACTCCGCGCGCTTCGCCTTGAGATCCCCCGCCAAATCGACCGGTGGACGATCGCTGCGCCGGCGCCCCTTCTTATCGACCATGGAGCCCCCTCGCTGGCGAGCGTATCACGGCCGTCCGGCCCCGAGCTGCTCGAGCCACGCGCGCAACGTGCCGCCGACGACGCGCGGCGTGCGCCGAAGCGCGTCGAGATTCCGGCTCCCGGTGAGCAGCATCGCGGCGCGGAGCTCCGCTTCGACGCGATCGAGAAACGCGATCGCCGCGACGCGACCGCCGCTGTGCAGCGCCTTCAACACCGGCCGCGCGATCCCCGCCGCGGAAGCGCCGAGCGCGATCGCCTTCGCGATCTCTATCCCGCTGCCGACACCGCCCGTCGCGATGATCGTCTCGAAGCCGAGCGGCGCCAGAAGCGCGACGCTCGCGGCCGTCGGGATCCCCCAGTCCCATAGCGCCTCGCCGAGCCCGCGCGCGTGCTCGTCGCCTTGTTCCTCGGCGCGCTTCGTCTCGACGCCGACCCACGACGTCCCGCCCGCGCCCGAGACGTCGACGTGCTTCACGCCGATCGTGCGGAGTCGCATCGCGACGTCGGGCGAGATCCCGCAGCCCGTCTCTTTGACGATCACCTCGACGCCGACGTCGCGTCGTAGCCGCGCGATCGTCTCGAGGCCTCCCGAGAAATCGCGATCGCCTCCCGGCTGCACGAGCTCCATCGCCGGATTCAAATGAATGCAGAGCGCATCCGCGCCGACCTCGTCGACGAGGTGCCGCACCTCGGGCGTCGTCATCGAGCGCGCTTGCACGACGCCGAGGTTGCCGAGGACGAGCGTCGTCGGCGCCAGCTGTCGCACGCGGTACGTCGCGCCCGAGCCAGGTCGCACGTGCATCGCGCGCTGGCTGCCGAGCCCGAACGCGTACCCGCGCTCCTCGGCGATCTGCGACAGCTCGCGGTTCACGCGCCCCGCCTCGTCGGTCCCTCCGGTCATCGCCGCGATCACGATCGGCGCGCGCAGCCGCTTGCCGAGGAGCGTCGTCGACAGGTCGATCTCGTCGACGCGGAGATCCGGAAGCGCGTCGTGCACGAGCCGCACGTCCTCGAAGAGCGTGGTCGTCCCGCGAAACCCGACGTCCCCCGTCGCGCAGAGGGTCAGGTGGTCGGTCTTGCGGTCGCCGATGGTGCTCATGAAGCCTCGGTAGGTCTGCGTTGTGACAAAGCGAGATAGGTACAAGTATTTCAAAGAGAATTGAAAGATGCTGGATTATCTAGATAAATTGGCGTTCCGTCGCGTTGACAGTCGCGATTTCGGACCCTACGCTTCACCTCGTGAAATCGCCCTCGCTTGCAGAGGATAATCTGCCGCGCGGCCTCCCGCGACGTGCTAGCTCGCTGGGCCTTCCAGAATCGCTGGTGTCGGGCAACGGCCCGATATGCGTGGACCGGGTGGCGCGTTCGACCAAAGGATGCGACGGCACGGCGATGAGCGCGGATCAGACGAGAGAAGCGGCGCGTGACGTGGAGGCGTTCGAGCGCTTTCGGGACGAGGTCAAGACGGATGTCGACACGCGTCTCGCGGAGTGGCTCGACGCACGCGGGATGGGCGCGCGCGCGATCGGCGTCGACGTCGCGGCGATGCACGACGCGGTTCGCGGGCTGGTCATGCGCGGCGGCAAGCGTCTGCGCGCTGTTCTCCTCGCGGCGGCGTACGTCGGGTGCGGAGGCGCTCGAGCGTCGGATGTCGCGATGGGGGGCGTGTCGCTCGAGCTCCTGCAGGCGTACTTGCTCATTCACGACGACTGGATGGACGACGATGAAGTTCGTCGCGGCGGGCCGAGCGTGCACGCGATGATGCGCGAGCGGTTCGGATCGGCGCGGGAGGGCGACGCGGCAGGCGTGCTCGCGGGAGACTACGCGGCGGCGCTCGCTCACGAGGCGTTGCTGGAGGTCGCGGCGCGTCCGGAGCATCTGCTGGCGGCAGCGCGTGAGCTGGCGCGCGTCGAAGCGGACGTGACGTGCGGGCAGCTGCTCGACTTGCGCGCGTCCGCGGATTCGCCGGCCGCGGTCGAAGCGGTGCACGCGTTGAAGACGGCGAGCTACACGGTGCGTGGGCCGCTCGTTATGGGCGCGGCGCTCGCGGGCGCATCTGCGGCGAGGCAGAGCGAGCTCGCGCGGTTCGCGACACCGCTCGGCGTGGCGTTTCAGCTTCGCGACGATTTGCTCGGCACGTTCGGAGATGCGGCCGCGACAGGGAAATCGGTCGGCGGCGATCTTCGCAAAGGGAAGCGCACCGCGATCGTCGCGGAGGTCGAGGCGGATCCGGACGCGCGTCGTCTTCTCGATCGCGTGCTCGGCGTCGAGGACGCGGGCGACGACGAAGTGAACGCGCTCGTCGCACGGATCGTCGCATCGGGTGCGCGCGCGCGGGTCGAAGCGCGGCTCGCGGTGTTGGCGCGGCAAGCGTCGGGCGCACTCGTCGAGATGAACCTGACGGAAGATGCGCGGTCGGTCTTGCGTGGCGCCGTGACGGCGCTCACCGAGCGGGTGAGCTGAGATGATGTCGCCCCTCCACATCGGTCGCGCGTCCGGCAAGGTGATCCTCCTCGGCGAGCACGCGGTCGTCTACGGCGTGCCCGCGCTCGCGGTCGGCATTGATCGCGGTGCGCGCGCGACGGCGACGCCGCTCGATCGCGGACCGAGCACGCTCCTCGTTCGCGGATGGGAGATCCGCGTCACCGAGGACGACGAAGGGCACGATCTCGGGCGCGCGCTCCGCGCGGTGCTCGAGTCGGCGCGTCGCGACGCTGGGCTGCGCACGCCGATCGCCATCGAAGCCGAAGCGGATCTTCCTCCCGGCGGCGGGCTCGGTTGCTCCGCGGCCATCGGCGTCGCGGTCGCACGCGCGATCGATCCGACGGCGAACGAGGCGCGCATTCTCGAGCACGCGATGGCGTGGGAGCGCATCTTCCACGGCAATCCGTCGGGCGTCGACGCGGCGGTCGCGGCGAGCGGCGGCTGCGTATTCTTCAAAAAAGGCGAGGCGCTCGAGACCGTGCAAGTCCGCGGAGGGCTAACGCTCTGCATCGGCAGCACGGGCGTAGCGTCGAGCACCAAGTCGATGGTCGACGCCGTCGCTCGCCAACGCGAGCGCCGCCCCGACATGGTCGCAAAATCGTTCGAGGGGATTCGGTCGCTCGTCCAAAACGCGCGCCTCGCCATCGAAGCGGGCGACAGGTTCGCGCTCGGACGGCTCATGGATCTCAACCAGATGATCCTGAGCGGGCTCTTCGTGTCGTCCGAAGAGATCGAGCGAATGTGCGATCTCGCGCGCGGCGCGGGCGCGCTCGGCTCCAAGCTGACAGGCGCCGGTGGGGGAGGGAGCGTGGTCGCGCTCGTGCCGAGTTCTTCGATCGCTGACAAAGTGCTCGAGGCGTGGAAGAGCGCGGGCTTCGACGGATTCGCGGCGCGCGTCGCGGCGGCCGAGCCTCCGCGAATCGTGATCAGCGTGTCGTCGCCATGAGCCGCTCGACCGTCCTCGCGCACCCGAACATCGCGCTCTCCAAATATTGGGGCAAGCGCGATGGCGGCGGCAACGTGCCGGCGGTGCCGAGCCTGTCGGTCACGCTCGAAGGGATGTCGACGCGGACGACCGTTCGGTTCGGCGAGGATCTCGCGGTCGATCGCTTCGTGCTCGACGGCGCGGAGATCCGCGGCGAGGTGCGAGACCGCGTTTCGCAGCTCCTCGATCGCGTGCGCGTCGCGGCCGGCGACGAGCGTCGCGCCGACGTGGTGTCGCGAAACGACTTTCCGACTGCGAGCGGACTCGCATCGAGCGCGTCCGGCTTCGCGGCGCTCGCGCTCGCGGCCGTTCGTGCGGCGGGGCTCGATTGGGACGCCGGGCGCGTGAGCGATCTCGCGCGCCGCAGCTCGGCGAGCGCTGCGCGCAGCTTGTTCGGTGGCTTCGTCGAGCTCGATCCGCGCACCGTGGGGAGCGATCTCGACGTGCTCGGTGCGAGCTGCGTCGCGCCTGTGGCGCACCTCGATCTCGTCGTCCTGGTCTGCGTCACGAGCGAACGCGCGAAGGCGCTCGGCTCGACGGGCGGGATGCGCGCCACCGCCGAGCGGAGCCCGTACTACCGCGCGTGGCTCGACGAAGCGCCGCGCCTGCACGAGCGACTGCGCGCCGCGCTCCTCGCCCGCGACTTCGAGGCGATGGGATATTGCGCCGAGGCGAGCGCGCTCGCGATGCACGCCAGCGCGATTGCCGCCGGCGTCGTCTATTGGAACGGAGCCACCGTCGACGCGCTCGCGGCGGTGCGCGGGCTCCGAGCGGGCGGGCTCGCGGCGTTCTCCACGGTCGACGCCGGTCCGCACGTCAAGGTGCTCACGGCCTCGGCCGACGTCGACGTGGTCGAGCGCACGATGCGCGCCGTTCCCGGCGTCTTGCGCGTGTTGCGCGCGACGCCCGGTGAAGGTGCGCGCGTCGTCGAGCGCGACGAGGCGGCGACATGAAGGTCACGGCGCCGGGAAAGCTGCTGCTGACGGGGGCGTACGCCGTCCTCGAAGGAGCGCCGGCGATCGTCGTCGCGATCGATCGCGGCGCGATCGCCGACGGATCGCGCGTCGACACGAGCCCGTCGGCGGAAGTGCGCGCCGCGCTCGGCGACGCACCCGCACCCGTCGTCGATGTCACGGCGCTGCACGACGACGGAACGAAGCTCGGGCTCGGATCGAGCGCCGCATCGCTCGTCGCGACGCTCGGTCTCCGCGCGGTCGAGCGCGGTGAGAGCTTGGCCGATCCGACGGTGCGTGTGCGGATCTTCGCCGCCGCACGCGAAGCGCACGCGCGCGTCCAAGGTGGCGGCAGCGGCTTCGACGTCGCGGCGAGTGTCCACGGCGGCGTGCTCCGTTATCAGCTTCGCGGCGCATCCGCCGATTGCCGCGCGATCACGCTCCCCGAAGGGCTCGTCGTCTCGTGCTTCTGGAGCGGCGCGAGCGCACGCACCAGCGATCTCCGCGCGCGTGTCGACGCGCTGCGGACGCGCGACGCATCCGCACACCGCGCCCTCTTCGTGACGCTCACGACGGCCGCGACCCACGCCGCGAATGCCTGCGACGGAAGAGACGTCCACGCCTTTCTCGACGGCGCGCGCGCCTTCGCCAGCGCGCTCGCGGCGCTCGGCGTCGCGGCCGACGCGCCGATCGTGCCGCCCGCCTTCGCCGCGCTCGATGCGCGCGCGAACGACGAGCGCGCCGTTTTCATGCCGTCCGGCGCTGGAGGAGGCGATGTCGCCGTTCATCTCGCGGCCCGCCCTCCGACCGAGTCGTTCTTCGCGCACGCCCGCGCTGCCGGTATGCGCCATCTCCCTTTCGTCGTGGATCGCGAAGGCGTCCGCGTCATCTGATACGAGTCTCTTCAAGAGTCTGTTTGCGAGGAAGCGCCCCATGGCCAGAACATCTCGACTCCCCGGCTTCTACAAGGTGACCGTCGCCGAGCGCCGCGCGCTCGTGAGCGAGGCGACGGGCGCCGACGTCGCTGAAATCGAGCGCGCGCTCGACGGCGGCGGACTCGACGCCGACACGGCCGACAAGTTCGTCGAAAACGTCCTCGGCACGTACGCGCTGCCGTACGGCGTCGCGCTCAACGTGCGCGTCAACGGTCACGATCGCGTGGTCCCGATGGTCGTCGAAGAGCCGAGCGTCGTCGCGGCCGCGTCGAACGCCGCGAAGATGGTGCGCGGTGGCGGCGGTTTCCAGGTCGAGGTCGATCTGCCGCTCATGATCAGTCAGATCCAACTGACCGACGTCGCCGACACGGCGGGCGCGTCCACGCGAATCGTCGCGGCGCGCGCCGAGATCCTCGCGCTGGCGGACGCCGCGGTGCCCGGGCTCGTCGCGCGTGGCGGCGGCGCGCGCGACGTCGAGGTGCGCGTCCTGGGCGTCGAAGCCGATCGCATGATGGTCGTGCACGTGATTATCGATTGCCGAGACGCGATGGGCGCGAACCTCGTCAACACGGTCGCCGAAGCCGTCGCGGATCGCCTCGCCGAGATCGCGTCCGCGAAGGTCGGCCTGCGCATTCTGTCGAACCTCTGCGACAAGCGCTGCGTGCGCGTGCGCTGCGTCGTCCCCGCCGAGGCGCTCGCCACCGACGACATGGACGGCGAGGCGGTCATCGACGGCATTGTGAACGCGTCGCGATTCGCCGAGCTCGATCCCTACCGCGCGGCGACGCACAACAAAGGCATCATGAACGGCGTCGACGCCGTCGTCATCGCGTCCGGAAACGATTGGCGCGCGGTCGAGGCGGGGGCGCACGCGTTCGCCGCGCGGAGCGGTCGGTACGCACCGCTCGCGACGTGGCGGCGTGAGACGACGAACCTCGGCGAGTGCGCCGTCGGTCGGCTCGAGCTCCCGCTCGCGCTCGGCACGGTCGGCGGAACGTTGCGCGTGCACCCGGCCGCGCGCCTCTCGCTTCTCATGCTCGGCGTCACCGACGCGGCGGATCTCGCCGCCGTCGCCGCGTCCGTCGGGCTCGCCTCGAACCTCGCCGCGGTCCGCGCGCTCGCGACCGACGGCATCCAGCGCGGGCACATGGGGCTCCACGCGCGCTCTGTCGCGGTCGCTGCGGGCGCGAGCGGCAAGCTCGTTCAACGCGTCGCCGCGATGATCGTCGAGGCGCGCGACATCACCGTCGAAGGGGCAAAGAAGGCTCTCCACGTCCTCGCCGCCGAACAGCAAGACGCCGCCCGCGAGCTCGCAGGCGAGTGATGCACCCGTGCTACGTGCACCGGTGCTCTCGCGATCGAAGATTGAGCGCCGGCCGCGTGACCCGCGCGTAGAGATGTCGTAGCTTGCGCGTGTGGCGCACGAGCGGCCGGCCGATTCCATCGACGAGGTAGTGGGGGCGCTCCACGACGTGTCGAACGCGCTCACCGTCTTGCTCGGGTGGGTCGCGTCCGCACGTGCCGAAGGCGCGACCGCGGAGCAAGTCGAGCACGCGCTCGCGATGGTCGAGGAGAGAGCGCGCGTCGCTCGCGACCTCGCGCGCCACGCGATCGGCGTCCCGACCGTGAGTCCCGACGCCGACGCGCCGTTCGACGCCGTGCTCTCTACGGCCGTGCGCGCGTTGGGCGTCGAAGCGGATCGTGCCGGCGTGCAGATCGTCCTCCGCTCCGCACCGGGGACCGCGCGCGTCGCGGGCGCTGCGAACGTCTCGCACATTCTGACGAACCTGATGCTCAACGCGCTCGCGCACGCGCCGCGCGGCTCGGACGTGACCGTCGACGCGTCGATCGCGAACGGTCGCTTCGTCGTCGACGTGTCGGACTCCGGGCCTGGCGTCGATCCCTCGCGCGCCGACGCGATCTTCGAAGGCGACACGAGGCGTCCCGGTGGCGCGGGCGTCGGCCTCAGGCACGCGCGTTCGGTCGCGCGCGCTGCGGGGGGCGATCTCGCGCTGGCCGTCGCGGTCGCCCGCGGCGATGGCGTCGACGGCGGCGCACGCTTCCGCCTCACATGGCCCCGCGTCGGCGGATCGATTCCGCCGCCGCCCCTGTCGACGCGCCCACGCCTGCTCGCCGGCACGCGCGTCCTCATCCTCGAAGACGACGCCGACGTCGCGACGCTCCTCGAGACCGCGCTGGGCGCGCGCGGAGCCCAGGTCACGGTCGCCACGACCGCCGCCGAGCTCGCGCTCGCGGCCGTCGATCGCCACGACGCCGCGCTCATCGATCTCTCGCCGATCGCCGACGACGTCCAGGGCGCGATCGATCGCGTCCGCGCAGGATCGCCCGATGCCGCGCTCGTCCTCATCAGCGGAAGCGCCGTTGGAATCCCCGATGCGCTCGCGCAGGGCCGCGTCCGCTGGGTGCGAAAACCGTTCGAGGTCGCCGAGGTCGTCGCCGCGCTGACCGACGCGAAGAAGTGAATCCGTGCGTCGGGAACGGCGCCGGCTTTACTTGACTCAACGCAAGTCGGCGACTACTTAGCCGCTCTCCCACGCGCAGGTGGCGGAATTGGCAGACGCACTAGCTTGAGGTGCTAGCGCCGCGAGGCATAGGGGTTCAAGTCCCCTCCTGCGCACGACGGACCAGCAGCCAGCAAGACTCACCGCCAGGACGCAAAGCCTGGCGGTGTTTTTTTTAGATGGTCCCCTTCGTCGACGGTACGCCGACGGCGCGCGGCTCGATCCGCACGGCGGCGCGCAGCGCGTGCGCGAACGACTTGAAGCAGATCTCGACGATGTGATGCAGGATCTCCCCGCGGTGCGTGACCACGTGCAGGTTGCACGCAGCGCCGCGCGCGAAGCCTTCGAAGAACACCTCGGCCAGCTCGACGTCCCACGTCCCGAGCTTCGCTTTCGGCAGCGTGACCTCCCAGACGAAGAACTGCCGCCCGCACAGATCGATCGCGCACGTCGCGCGCGCCTCGTCCATCGGCAGGGTCGCCCATCCGTAGCGCGCGATCTTGGCTTTGTCGCCGAGCGCCTGCGCCACCGCCTGCCCGAGCACGAAGCCGAGATCCTCGGTCGTGTGATGCCCGTCGATCTCCACGTCGCCCGTCGCGCGCACGCGCAAATCGACGAGCCCGTGCTTCGCGATCTGCTCGACCATGTGCGACAGGAACGGCAGCGGCGTCACCACGTCGGCGGTGCCCGATCCGTCGAGATCGAGCGTCACCTCGACGTCGGTCTCCTTCGTCTTGCGCGCCACGGTCGCCGTTCGGCCCATGAACCTTGGCTACCACGCGCGTCGCGGTGTAGACCAGTTCCCGCGATGGATGCAAAGAGCGACGTCACCTCCGCCGTCGACGCCGTCGGCGATCTGGCCCCCGCGGAACGCGAGCGCCTCCTCGGTCGGTTCGGGCGCTCGTTCGTCGCGGGCGAGACGCTCTTCCGCGAGGGCGAGCCCGCGCGCGAAGCATTCCTCCTTCAGGAAGGCCGCGTCCGGCTCCTCAAGCGCATCCGGATGGTCGAGCGCAGCCTCGTCGTCCTGAAGCCCGGCGATCTCTTCGGGGAGGTCGCGCTCCTCGACGACGCGGTCAGCCACTCGACCGCGGTCGCGCTCACGGACGGCGCCTCGATCGCCCTCGATCGCGTCACACTGCGCTCGCTCCTCGAACATCATCCGACCGTCGCGACGCGCGTCGTCGATCAGCTCGTCCGCCGCCTCCGCGACGCCGAGGATCAGATCGAAATCATGATGCTGCGCGACAACCAATCGAAGATCGTCAGCGCGCTCCTCAAGCTCGCGCACCGGCCGACCGGAGGCGCCGAGATCGCGATGTCGCCCGTCGAGCTCTCGACCCGCGTCGGCCTCGACGTCGAGACGGTCAAGCGCGCCGTCCAGCGCCTCCGCGATCAGCAGTACCTGCGCATCCAGGGCGAGCGGATCGAGATCACGGACGTCGAGTCGCTGCGGCGCCTCTACGTGCTTCTCGGGACCAAGGACGAGCTTCGAGGCGACACGTCCAAATGACCGTGAGCGCTCGAAAAGAGCGCTGAACAAGCGCTCATCCTGCGGTTGGCCCCAACCGACACACAAGCACGCCACAGCTATCCCCCCGCTGCGGGTTGACGACCCCCCCCTCGTGCGGTACTCCCGTTACCCCCTTGGGAGGTGTCGCTTTTTTGCAACGGTTCAGCCACGTATCACTGCCGCGTCTGCCGCGTCTGCCGCCCATGCCCGCAATCGTTTTCTCGTTCGCCCTCGCGGTCGTCGCGGGCTCGGGATGCGGAACCAAGGGGGCGAATCAGCCCGGTGCACAGAGCCCCGAACGACAGAGCGATGCCGAGTACGACGTCGCCCTCGACCTCTTCAGCAAAGGCCAGAACCGAGTCGCTTTGGATCACATCCGTAAGGCCATCGAGCTCAACGACGAGAACGAGCGCGCCCTTTACCTGGCTTCTGCGATTCACCTTTCCTTTTGCGCGGGGATCCAAGGCTTTTCCGCCCCCGACTGCAACCTTGCCGAGGCCGAGCGTTACGCCCGCCTCGCTCTGAAGGCGAAAGACAGCTTCCGCGACGCCAGGAACATGCTCGGACAAGTCCTCATCAACGAGAAAAAGTACGCCGAGGCGATCACGGTGCTCGAGCCGCTGACGAAGGATCCCGCTTACGCCGAACCGCACCTCGCTTGGGGAAACTTGGGCTGGGCGCAAGTCATGAACGGGCAGGTCGATCAGGGGATCCTGTCGCTCAAGAACAGCATCACCAACCCGAAGTTTTGCGTCGGTCACTATCACCTGGGGGTCGCATACGAACGAAAGGGAGATCTCGCGCAGGCAGAGGCGAGCTTCACCAACGCTGTATCCGTCGACAGCCCGAGCTGCACCAATCTCCAGGACGCCTGGGAAGCTCGAGCGCGGGTCCGAATGAAGCTCGGCAGAGTTGCCGACGCGAAGACGGACTTCGAAAAGTGCCGCGACATTTCCGCGGACTCGTCGACGGGGAAGAGCTGCGTCAAGGCGCTCGGTGGCAATCCACCGACTCCGCCGCCGCAGAGTTCGCAGTAGTCGAGCAATCCCACGCAGTCGCACTGACGCGCAAAGTACCGGAGGCCATCGTGAGCACGGAATCGGTCGGCAGTTTTCTGAAGCGGCATCGAGAGCTCAAAGGAATGAGCGTCGCGGAAGTGAGCCGCGCCACGCGCATTCCCGCCGCGTCACTCGACGCGGTCGAGAGCGATCATTTCGACGACCTGCCGGGGGAAGTGTTCGTCCGCGGATTCCTGAAGTCGTACGCACTGACCGTCGGGGTGCTTCCTGACGAAGTGCTCGCGCGTTACACGTCGAGCCGTCGCGTCGCGTTCGTCACGCCGCTTCCGGTGCAGACGCCGCTCCACGCGGCCAACGAGCGCACGGGGCGTCGCTTCGGTGTCGCGATCGCGTTCGTGCTGCTGCTCATTCTCTTCACGCTCGCGCTGTCGTTCGTTCTGAAGCCGCGCGGCCACGAGATGCCGCCGGAGCTCTCGCTGCAGGGACAGTCCGCGGTGCCGTCCACGCCGGCGGTGTGACCCGTCTCCAAACGCGGCTCGTGACGGAGGGCTTGGTGGTTCGCACCGTCGAGTATGGCGAGAGCGATCTCATCGTGACCCTGTTGACCGAGGCGGTCGGGAAGCTCGGCGCGCTCGTTCGAGGCGGGCGCAAGAGCGCGCGTCGGGTCGGTGGCGCGCTCGAGCCGTTTCATACGCTCGAAGCGACGCTCGACGACAAGGGGGGCGATCTCGCGGCGATGCGCGAGGCGCGCGTCGTTCGGATGCGGCATCGGATCGTCGCGAGCCTCGATGCGATGGATGCGGCGGGGACGGCCCTCCGTTGGGCGCGGCATCTCTTTCCGGCCCGAACGCGCGAGCCGGAGGGGTACGCGGTGATCGTCGAGCTGCTCGATCGGCTCGACGAAGGGGGATCGCCGCGCGCGGAGCTTGCGGGGGCGGGGTTGCGGCTCCTCGCGGCGGTGGGGTACGCGCTCGATTTCGAACGATGCGTCAGCTGCGCGAAGCCGTGTCCTGCGGGAAGGCCGTCGGGCGTCGACGGAGCGCGCGGCGGGCTCATGTGCCGAGCGTGCGGAGGCGGTCGGCGGATGTTCGACGCGGAAGCGCGCGCCGTGGGTCAAGCGTTGCAGCGGGGAGAGCGCCTGGAGGTCACGTCGGCGCAGGCGGAGGCAATCCTGGCGCTGGTCGATGACGCGATGGCGGCGCACGCGGGGTTCGAGCGATGAAGCCGAGGCTGGACGCGGTCTGCTTCGGCGAGATCCTCTGGGACTTGTTCGAGGTGCCTGCGCGGCGTGGGCGCGCGGTTCGTTTCGAGCGCCAGCTCGGCGGCGCGCCGGCGAACGTCGCGACGGGGCTCGCGCGTCTCGGTGTCGGCGCGGCGGTCGCGGGCGGCGTCGGAGCCGATTCGTTCGGCGAGGCGTTGGGCGCGCACCTCGCGAACGACCGCGTCGACACGCGCTTCGTCTTGCACCTCCCGAACCGCACCGGCGTCACGTTCGTCACACGCGACGCGCGCGGCGAGCCGCGATTTCTTTTTTACCGACACGACTCGGCCGACATGGCGATGACGAGCGCGCACGTCGATGCGTGGTGCGCGCGCGGTGCCGGTGACGCGGCGTGGCTTCTCGTCGGGACGAGCACGCTCGTC
>JBBQXV010000146.1:0-22889 GCA_038209335.1 Polyangiales bacterium
GACCGGGCTCGCACAATGCACGGAGCTCGTGTGGCAGCTTCGCGGCACGGCCGACAAGCGGCAGGTGCCGGGCGCGAAGGTTGCGCTGCAGCACAACCTGGGGCTCGGCGGCGCTTGCGTCATTACGATGTACCGGCGCGACTGACGCGAGACGGAATCAGGTCCCGGGCGTGGCGCGGGCGAGTGGGCGGAGCGAGACCTCGGGGAGGAGCTCCGCGTAGCTCACGACGACCGCGTCCGGCAGCTCCGCTTCGAGGAGCTTGCGGACGAAGCGGCGGATGTCCGGCTGCGTGAGGACGACGGTAGCGTCGATCTCGGCGTCGGCATCGGTGTGCGCGCGGTCCGCCAGCTCGACGGTCTTCGATGCGCGTGAAGCGTCGACCGCACGCTTCACGGCGCTGATGACGTCGCGTGCGGCGTGCGGCGCGAGGGTGAGAAACGCGCCTGCGGGGGTTCGCGTTACGGCGCGGCGGATCGTGTCCTCGATCATCGGATCGAGGAGCACCACGTCGAGCTGCGCCACGCCGCGCGTGAGACGAAACGTGATCACGCGACGCAGCTGGCCGCGGACGAACTCCGTCAGGTTCAGTGCGTCCTTTTCGTTCGCAGCGACAGTCGAGAGTGCTTCGAGGATCGCGCGGAGATCGCGGATCGAGATCCGCTCCTCGACCAAACGCCGCAACACGTCCGTCAGCAGTGTGAGCGAGACCGGTTTCGGCACGACGTTGCGCACCGTCGCGGGGGCGAACTGCTCGAGCTCATCGAGGAGGCGCTGCGTCTCGGCGAGGCCGAGGAAATCCGCGGCGCGCGTGCGAAGTAGATCCATCGCGCGCTCGGCGACGTGATCGATGACACCGTCGTCGGAGAGATCGGTCGGGACGAGGAGGACCTTCGCCGGAACCTCGTGGAGCGAGAGGACGACCTGGCGCGGCGGGAGCGAAGCGCGGACGCGGACGCGTGGCGAGGGGAGCGGGACGCCGAGCTCGGCGAAGAGATCGTCGCGGAGCGCGAGCGCGGCTGCCCGGAGTCCGCGGCCGTCGTCGAGATCGAGGAGCGGCTCGAGATCCGCGCTCACCTCGATGCTCCACGGCACGACGAGCGGAACGAACGCGCGCTCCCCGTCAGCGCGCGCGCTGGGTGCAGGCTCGGTGGCCGCGAGGTGCGCGTCGAGCGCGAGACGACGCGAGCGCGAGCGCGCGACGAAGAAGAGCGCCACGCCGATCACGAGGAACGGAAGCGCCGGAAGCCCCGGCACGAGCGCGAGCCCACACACGAAGACCGACGCGACACGCAGCGCCTTCGGCACGCCGAGGAGCTGCCGCATCAGCTCTTCGCCGAGCGGCGTATCGGCCTCTTCGCTCGCGACGCGCGTTACCAGCACCCCCGCCGCCGTCGACAGAACGAGCGCCGGAATCTGCGTCACGAGGCCGTCGCCGATGGTCAGGAGGCCGTACTTCTTGAGCGCGTCGACTGCGGCCATGTCGCGCTGCGCGACGCCGATCGCGAGGCCGCCGAGGAGGTTGACGACGATGATGACCATCGACGCGATGACGTCCCCCTTCACGAACTTCATCGCGCCGTCCATCGCGCCGTAGAACTGGCTCTCGCGCGAGAGGGTGCGTCGCCGACGGCGCGCTTCGTTCCCGTCGATCGTGCCGGAGCGGAGCTCGGCGTCGATCGCCATCTGTTTGCCGGGCATTGCGTCGAGGACGAACCGCGCTCCGACCTCCGCGACCCGCTCGGAGCCCTTCGCGATGACGACGAACTGGATGATCGTCAAGATGAGGAAGACGACGCCGCCGACGACGTAGTTCCCGCGCACGACGAAGTTGCCGAACGCCTTGATGACGTCGCCGGCGTTCGCCTGCAGCAAGATGAGGCGCGTCGATGCGACGTTGAGCGACAGCCGAAAGAGCGTCGTCAACAAGAGGAGCGTCGGAAAGGTCGCGATCCCGATCGCGTCGGGGACGTAGAGGACCACGAGGAGAATCGCGACCGAGGCGCTGAGATTCGTCGCGAGGAGGATGTCGAGCGTCCATGTGGGCAACGGCACGATCATCAGCGCCACAACGAGGATGACGAGCACCGCGAGCGCGATGTCGGCCCCGAAGAAGCGGTTCCGCCCGCCTCCGACCGGGCCGGTGGCGCCGGAGAGGGAGGCGGAAGATCGACTGCCAGGCATGCGAGGCATAGCGCGCGTCCGGTTATAAGCGACAACCCGAGCGTGTGGGCGCTATACTCGCTGGCTCCGGAACCGATGCCCAAGAGTCGACGACGCATCCCCCGAGTTGGCGGCCAGACTGAAGGGCAGGTGCAAGGCGAAGGCGAGCTCGACGCCGCGTCTGCAGGTGGCGATCCCGCGCCTCCGCCACTTCGACGCACGGGCTTCGGCCTGACCGACCTCGGTCGCAAGCGGCAGACGAACGAGGACGCCTTCTTCCTCGACGATCGCCTCGGCCTCTACGTCGTCGCCGACGGCATGGGCGGTCACGCAGCCGGCGAGGTCGCGAGCCAAGAAGCCGTCGAGACCGTCTTCGGCATGGTCAAGCGCGGGATCGCCGATCTCCACGAGCTCGTCGATCCGGTGAACGAACTGCACTCGCGCGCGGCGTGCCGGCTCATGGAGAGCTCGGTGCAAGCGGCGACGTACATGGTCTATTCGATGGCCGAGCTCGATCGCGAGAAGAGCGGCATGGGGACGACGATCAGCGCGCTCCTCATCCTCGGCGACTATGCGATCACCGCGCAGGTCGGCGACAGCCGCGTCTACCGAATCCACGACGGGACCACCGAGCAGCTCACCGAGGATCACACGCTCATCGCGTGGCAGATCAAGCAGGGGCTCATCACGCCGCAAGAGGCCAAGCGCTCACCGCACCGCAACGTGATCACGCGCGCCGTCGGCAACCGCGAGTACGTGCAGGTCGACACGCGGCTCGTCGCGCTCGACAACGGGCACCGCTTCCTCCTGTGCAGCGACGGTCTCCACGGCTACCTGCACGACTCCGACATCGCGCCGATCGTCGGGCTCGGCGGCAGCGCGGCGGTGCAGAAGTTCATTCAGCTCGCCAACGACCGCGGCGGCAAAGACAACATCACGGCGATCCTCGTCGAGATCGACTGACGTGATCGCGGGCGCCTCGTCCCGTCGGGCGCCGTCTCCGCTTAGTTGACCGAGCGCCCCTCCGCTTGGTACGTGCGGTGTGTACCCGGCATCGTGACCGTGGAAAAACGGACACACATGTCGGGGTAAACCGCGGGGATCGCCGCGGAAATATCCTTTCCTTGCTTCGTGGCCCACGGCTTGTAGATAAGCCCCCCAAGAACGCGCATCGAGCGCGAGGAGTGACGGCATGAGCAGACGGCGCGTCGGGGTTCTGATGGGCGGCTTGAGCGCGGAGCGCGAGGTTTCTCTGCGCACCGGTGAAGGCGTCGCCACGGCGCTCGAAGAGCGCGGCCACGAGGTCGTTCGGATCGACTACTCCGTCGCGCCGGCCCGCCCGGGGATCGACGAGCTGCTCCGCGCCGCGGATGTCGACGTCGCGTTCATCGCGCTCCACGGCCGCGGCGGCGAAGACGGCTGCGTGCAAGGGATGCTCGAGCTGATGCAGATCCCGTACACGGGATCGAGCGTGCTCGCGTCGGCGCTCGCGATGGACAAGCTCAAGGCGAAGGAGCTCTTTCGCCTGCACAACGTGCCGACGCCTCCGTACTACGTGGCGACGCGCGCGAGCCTCGAGAACCTCGACGAGGTTCACGGCAGCTTTGGGTTTCCGGTCATCGTGAAGCCGCGCGGCGAAGGATCGTCGGTCGGCGTCGGCAAGGCCGCGAACATCGCCGAGCTCGCGGCGGCGCTCGAGGATGCGCTCACGCACGATGCGTTCGCGCTCATCGAGCGCTTCGTGAAGGCGACCGAAGTGCACGTCGGGATCCTCGACGGGCGGGTTCTCGGCGCGATCGAGGTCGTGCCGAAGAGCGGAATGTACGACTACGAAGCGAAGTACACGCCGGGCGCGACCGAGTACATCACGCCGCCGCGGATCGCTCCGACGCGCGCGCGTGGCGTGATGAACCTTGCGGAGCGCGCGGCGCGTGCGCTCGGATGCAGCGGCGCGTGCCGCGTCGACGTCCTCGTGACCGAAGGCGAGAACGAGTACGTGCTCGAAGTGAACACGCTGCCGGGGATGACGCCGACGTCGCTCCTGCCGAAGATCGCGGACGCGGCGGGCATCGAGTACGGCGCGCTGTGCGAGGCGATCCTCGACGGTGCGCGGCTTCACTCGGGGATCACGGCCGAGCACGCGACACCCTCTGTCACTACAAGCGGCCCGCGCACGTCGCAGGTCGCGTACGAGCCGCGCGATCTCCGCATGGTCAAGCGCATCGCCGCGGGCTGATCTCAGTCGCGAAAGAGAAGAATCGTCACCTCGACGTAGCGCGCTTGCTCTTCGCTCGAGCGTCGATCCTCGCCGAGCGCTTCGAGTGCGCGTTGCTCGGCATCGAGCGCGGCGAATTCGTCGCCGCCGAGGAGCCGCACCTTCGTGCCGAAGTAGACGTGCCGCTCGCGGTAATCGAGAAATCGTTTGTGCGTCGCCTCGTCCATGCGACGGAGACTACCGCGTGCCGGGGCGCGAGCACGAGGCGTCCATTACGGCGCCCAAGATCGGCAAGAGCAAGTTTCGGCCGAGCTCGATCCCGAGACCGACGGCGTACGTCGCGCCGGAGAGGTTTCCGAGCCAATCTTGCCGCGCGAGCGCCCAGCCGTTGAGGCCGCTGAGGACGTACGTCGAGAACCAGCCGCGCGGGCACATCACCGCTTCGGTGAGGTCTTGGTAGAAGGGGAAGATCTCGGCGCGCCCCGCGACACCGAGCCCATGCGGCGCGAAGTCGTCGGAGCTCGATTCCCAGGACGGGCCGATCGTCCCGTTGACGACGAACGCGGGGCCCTTGGGGCCGGCGCGAAAGAGAAGACCCGGACCGACGTCGATGCCGAGAAAGCCTTTGTGCTTTGTCTCGCCGGCTGCGTTTTGGAACGCGGGGCCGCGGACGCCGTCCATGCCGAACACGATGTGGAGGCGCACGTTGTCGGAGATGCGCTTGATCTGGAGCTCGTCTTCGAAGCTGATCGACAGGACCTTCGCGCCGTACATCGTCGAATAGCCGGTGCCGACGCGGACGGGACCGCGGATGTCGACGTCGGGGAGATCCGCGCGCGCGTCGACCGCGCCAGTAACCACGACCGCGACGAAGGCAGCGGATGCGACGAGGGCGGAAGGGCGCATCTTCGAAGATCCTACGACGGAGCGCGCCGTTTCTCCCTTGGGTCGGGAGTCGCCGCCATCTACATTCGCCCACCGTGCCGACGCTGCGCCTCGAGAAGCTGACGAAGAGCTACGGCGACGTTCGCGCCGTTCGTGAGGCGTCGCTCGCGTTCGAGCCCGGGAAGATCCACGCGGTCGTCGGTGAGAACGGCGCGGGGAAGAGCACGCTCCTCCAGATGGACGCGGGGATCGTCGTGCCCGATGCCGGCGAGGTGTACGTCGACGACGCTCGGCTCGCCCCGCACACCGCGGCCGAAGCGATCGCGCGCGGCGTCGGGATGGTGCAGCAGCACTTCGCGCTCATCGGTGTCTTCACGGCGCTCGAGAACGTGATGCTCGGGGCGGAGCCGATGACGTCGTTCGGGCGTCTGGACGATGCGCGCGCGCGCTCGAAGATCGGGGAGGTCGCGCGCGAGATCGGCGCGGAGCTCCCGCTCGACGCGCTGGTCGAGACGCTCGGTGTCGGCGATCGCCAGCGCCTCGAGATCGCGCGCGCCCTCTACCGCGACGCGCGCGTGCTCGTGCTCGACGAGCCGACCGCCGTGCTCACGCCGGCGGAGGCGCAGGCGCTCTACGCGACGTTACGCCGCCTTGCCGAGGCCGGACGCGCGATCGTCGTCGTCACCCACAAGCTCGACGAGGTCCGCGATCACGCCGACGTCGTGACCGTCGTTCGTCGCGGCGAGATCGTCGTCACGCGACCGCTGAAGCGCGGCGACGACGACGAAGTGCGCGCGCTCTCCGCGGCGATCATGGGGAGAGAAGCGCCGGAGCCGATCGCGCGCCGCGCCACCGAAGCGGGCGACGTGGCGTTGCGTGTCGACGGCGTGCGCTTGGGGCGCGCGCTCCGCAGCGTGAGCCTCTGCGTCCGCGCCGGAGAAATCGTGGGGATCGCCGGCGTCGACGGAAACGGCCAACGCGAGCTCGTTCGCGTGCTCGCAGGTATCGAGGAGGCCGACGCGGGCTCCGTCGAAGGCGGTCCGGTATCGGTCGTGCACGAAGATCGGCGCGACGAAGGGCTGGTCCTCGACGCCACCGTCGCCGACAACCTCGTGCTCGGCGAGCTCGATCGTTTCGCGCGCTTCGGCGTTCTCGACGGCGATGCATTCGATCGCGAGGTCGCCGCTCGGCTCGCGAGCGCAGGAATCGTCCCGCCGGATCCAACGCTGCCTGCGCGATCGCTGTCGGGAGGCAACCAGCAGAAGGTCGTGATGGCGCGCGCGATCGCACGAACTCGTCTCGCCGCGCGAGTCCTCGTCGTCGCGCATCCGACGCGCGGCGTCGATCTGGGCGCGTCGCGCGCGCTTCATGAGCAGCTGCTCGACGCGGCGTCGCGCGGGATCGCCGTCCTCGTCGTGAGCGCCGATCTGCACGAGCTCCGCGCGCTGTGCGATCGGATCCTCGTGATGGCGCGCGGCGCGATCGTCGCCGACATGCCGCCCACGGCGACCGATCGCGATCTCGGAGCTGCGATGCTCGGTGCCCCCGCCGCATGAAGAGCGCCGGCCTGCTGTCGACGGTGACGGGTCTCGCGGCGGCGTGGATCGCGTTCACGCTTCTCGTGTGGCTTTACGGCGAATCGCCGCGTGAGCTCGCGTCGCAGCTTTTCGATGGCACCTGGGGATCGGCGTACGGCGCGGGGCAGGTGATCTTCAAGGCGACGCCGCTCCTCTTCACTGGGATCGCCGTCGATCTCGCGCTCCGCGCCGGGCTGTTCAACATCGGTGCGGAGGGGCAGCTCGCGGTCGCCAGTCTCGCAGCGGCGACGCTCGGCGCGCACCTCGGCGCCGGTGTCCCGGCGATCGTCGCGGTACCGCTCGTCGTCTTGGTGGCCGCGGTCGCGGGCGCGACGTGGGCCGGCGTCCCCGCGGTGCTCCGCGCGCGTTTCGGCGCGCACGAGGTCATCTCGACGATCATGATGAATCGCATCGCCGACTCGTGCGTCGCGCTCGCCTTCGCGAACGGATTCGCGATCAAGGGGACGGTGCGCACGCCCGACATCGTGAGCGCCGCGCGTCTCCCGAAGCTCGAACGCGCGGTTCACGCTTTCCACGGCAGCGCCGCGAGCGTCGCGATCTACATCGCCCTCGGCGTCGCGCTGCTCGTGGGCGCGTGGTTTCGTCGCGCGCGTCTCGGACGCGAGCTCGTGCTGGTCGGCAAGAACCCGCGCGCGTGTGCGGCCGAGCGCATTCCCGTGCCGCGCCGTCTCGCGCAAGCGCTGCTCCTCTCCGGTGCGATCGCCGGCCTCGCGTGCCTCGCCACGGTGCTCGGGTACAAGGGCTACTACGAGTCGGGGCTCGGCGCGGGCGCGGGATTCGGCGGGCTCGCGGTCGCGCTCCTCGGTCGCGGTCATCCGGTCGGGCTCCTGCTCGCGGCGCTCCTCTTCGGAACGCTTCAGCAAGGCGGTTTGGCTATCAACGGTCGCGTGCCGATGGAAGTGATGGACGTTCTCCAAGGCGTCGTCATCGCCGCCGTCGCGCTCGCCGATGCGCGCGTGCGCGCCTCGCTCGCACGGATGGTCGGAAAGGCGAGGCCGGCATGAGCCTGGTCGGCGCCATCGTATCGACGACCGTGCTCGCGCAGACGCTGCGCATGGCGGTGCCGTACGCGTGCGCGGGGCTCGGTGGCGTCTGGAGCGAGCGAAGCGGCGTCGTGAACATCGCGCTCGAAGGGATGCTCCTCGCGAGCGGTCTCGGCGGCGTGGTGGTTCACCACGCGACCGGGAGCGCGTGGGCTGGCGTCGCCGCCGGCGCTGCGACGGGCGCAGCGTTCGCGCTCGTTCACGCGCTCCTCTGCGTCCGCGCGCGGATCGACGCCATCGTCAGCGGCATCGCGCTCAACCTCGTCGCCGCCGGCGGCACGCGCTTCGTTCTGCGCGCGCTTTACGACTCGAGCTCGAACTCGCCGGCGGTCGCAGGATTTCGCATCGCCGCGCTCGACGGATCGTCGGGCGGCGCGCTGCTCCTGCGAACGCTCGCCGATCCGCCGACGATCCTGACCGTGGCGCTTGCCGCGCTGACCGCGTGGGCGCTCGTGCGCACGCGCTTCGGCCTTCGCGTCCGCGCGTGCGGAGAAGACCCGGTCGCCGCCGCGATCGTCGGCGTCGACGTGCCACGCACGCGCATCCTCGCGGTCGTGATCGGCGGTGCGATCTGCGGTCTCGGAGGCGTCGCGCTCGCGTTCGATCAGCACCAGTTTCAGTCGGGGATGAGCGGTGGCCGCGGCTTCATCGCGCTCGCCGCGGTCATCCTCGCCGGGTGGCGGCCGTGGCGTGTCGTGCTCGCGTGCGTCGCGTTCGCTGCGCTCGATGCGACACAAATCGTCATGCAGCAGGAGGCGCAAGCCTGGAAGGACGCTGTGCAAATGCTCCCGTACGTCGCGACGTTGGCGGCGATGGTGGTCGTCGCGAAGCGCGCGCGCGCGGGAGGCGGGCGCGCCCCGGCGGGGCTCGGAAAGCACGCCGACTAGCGCCGCCCGCCCTGCGACGAGGTGGGAGTCTCATTGCGCTCTCCGAGGCCTCCGCTCGCCGCCGCCATCCCTCGCGGCGGTATTCCTTGATGTCATGAAGTCGTCGCTCATCCTCATCGCGACCGTTCTCGGAACGGTGCTCGTCGCGTGTGGGTCGACCTCGAAGACGGACGGCTTCGGCGCGGACGACTCCGGCGTTGGCGCGGACGGAACCGCGGGTGACGGCGGCGTCCAAGGCGACGGCAGCAGCGGCGACGACGGCGGCATCATCCTCGGCGACGCCGCGAAGCCCGCCGCGTGCAACCCGATGAGCCTCGACTTCGTCAATTGCAGCTGCGACACGCAAACCGACACCACGCGCGCCTGCTACACGGGCGATCCGAAGACGCGGAACGTCGGCAACTGCAAAGACGGATCGCAGAAGTGCGTGAAGACCGGCGAGGCGAGCGTGTGGACCGCATGCGTCGGCGACTACACGCCGCAGCACGAGAGCTGCACGGTGCAGGTCGATCTGAACTGCAACGGGAAGGTCGGCTGTCAGGACCCGAACTGCGCGACCGATCCCGCGTGCAACACCGGCTGCACGAACGGTCAGACGCGCCCTTGCTACACGGGACCATCGGGCACCGAGAACGTCGGCACGTGCAAGGACGGGACGCAGACGTGCGTGAACAGCGCGTGGTCGCCGACGTGCGTCGGTCAGGTCACGCCGGCCGCGGAGAACTGCTGCGACAACGCCGACCACAACTGCAACGGCCTCGCCGGGTGCTGGGATCTCTTCCTCTGCGCGACGGCGTCGTGCTGCGGAACGCAGTGCCAGTCGCCGCTCGATACAGGATGCGTGTGTCCGCACGGCTCGGGCGATCAGATGACGTGCCCGGTGAATTTTCACGACGTGCACAAGGGCGGCTTCCCCGGCACAGACGAGTGCTGCCGCTGCACCACGAGCGACTGCAACGACGTGAACTGCTGCGGCAGCACGGCGTGCGGGACCGGCGCGGGTTGCGGCACGTGCCACGCGCTTCCGTCGTCGTGCAACGGACAGGTGAGCGCCGACTGCGACGACTTCCCGGAAGACTGCGACGAGCCGTGCTGTCTCTGCTCGCAGTGCCCCTGACGCTCTCTCGGCGATTCCGAGCGGACCCGCGTACGCTCCTGGATCGTGAGTCGACCACGCCGCCTCGTCGCCGCGGTCATCGCCCTCGGAACGGCGGTGTTCTGGACGATCTGCATCGTTCGGTACCTCGCCGTCGTCCCCGCGACCGATTTC
This sequence comes from Polyangiales bacterium, assembly GCA_038209335.1. Taxonomy (GTDB): domain Bacteria; phylum Myxococcota_A; class Polyangia; order Polyangiales; family Polyangiaceae; genus JBBQXV01. The sequence continues at coordinate 10,060 of JBBQXV010000146.1, forward strand.
GTGGGCGATCTGTATTGGGTCGACTTCTTCGACGAGCACTTCGTCCGCGGTCATCTTCCGCAATGGACGCGCTTCGACGGCCTCGGGCACGCGGTGACGCCGCAGTGGGCGAGCATTTTGCTGTTTCTCCCTGCGGTCGCGCTCAAGCACGTCTTCGGGGACACCGTCGTCGCGTCGCAGGTCTGGCTCGCCGCCGTTCATACGCTCTCGTGGCTCACGTTCTACCGTCTCGCGCGCGGCTTCGTGTCGCGCGGCGGCGCAGCGATCGGCGCGTGCGCATACCTGCTCGCGCCGATTCATCTCCACGTGCTCTCGTACGACGACGGCTGGCAGGTCGCCGTCAGCTTCATGCTCGTCCCGTGGGTGCTGAAGGCCGCGCTCGATTGCGTGCGTGACAAGCGCGGCGGACGAGGATCCCTCGTGGCGCCCGCGTCGAAGCTCGCGCTCGTGCTCACGTGGTCGATGCTCGCGGACGCGGAGCGCACGATCGTCTTCTTTCCGATCATGGCGGGCGTGTTGGCGCTCGCGGTTCGCGCGAGCCGAGGGCCGTCCGCCGCGGTGAGCATGAAAAGGTTGGCGATCGGCTTCGGGCTGGCGGCCGGAATCTGTTCGGCGTTCACGCTGCCTTTCTATCTCGAGCGCGAGCACGTCAATCTCCTGCGCGAGCCCGCCGAGAGCGTGATTCACCTCTTTCGTCGGCACCACGAGCGCGCGCTGTTTCATCCGCTCGACGTGCTCGAAGGGGGCGCTTGGCATCTCTTCAATCCGTTCTTCGCGCCGCGCAACCGCGGCTACTACCACTACGGATGGCTCCTCGTTTCGATGGCGACGATCGCGACGGTGGTCGCGATGTGGAGTCGGCGATCGAGCGCGCGCGCCTCGTCGCTCACTCGGTACGGCGTCGGATTCGGCACGCTGGTTCTCGTCGCCATCTGGCTCGCGAGCGGAGAGCGCTCGTGGGCGCGCGCGAGCGCGGAGCTCTTCGCGTCGAGCCCGATGATCGTCGTGGCGAGCGCCGCGGTCTGGTTCTCGATCCCGCTCGTCGCGAGGTACGCGCTCGGTGTGCGCGCGATGGTCGTCGCCGCGGTGCTGATCGCCGTCCTCGGGTTCGTCCCGTCCGCGAGCGTGATGGCGCGGCTCCCGGTCTACGCCGAGATCAAGGTCGCGACCTGGTTCTTGGTCGACAACGTCCCGCTTCTCGCGAGCCTGCTCGTCGCGCTGCTCGTCGACCACGCATCGCGCCAGTGGAACGCGAGGGCGCGTGCCACGCTCGCCTCGGTCGCCGTCGCGTGCGCGACCTTGGACTACGGATTCGATCCGGTCCGAATGATCCCGTCGACGATCGACGTGCCCGGACTCCGCGCGGCATTCGGCGTCATCAACGCGGACCCCGCGCCGATACGCTATTTGCCGTACCCGTACGCCGAATCGAGCGCCGACGAAGGATTCGCGCTCCGCTTCTCGCGCAAAGCCAGCGCGTCGTCGTGGCTTCTCTGGACGTGCTCGCGCTCCGGCGTCGCACGCATCGCGCGAAGCTACGCCGAGCTCGCCGCGCTCGAGAGAGCCGAGTCGTTCGACGAGAACGCGGCGCGGGCGGTTCTGGAGGGGCTCGCGGAGCTAGGCATCAAGTACCTTCTCGTCCCCGAGTCGTATCAGGGGCTCCGTTGGCTCGAGGACGCGGGCCTCGTCGCGCGGCGCGGTGCGCGCGTTCTGGAGAACCTCGTCTGGCGTGTCGATTCGTCGGTGCACGCGCTAGCCGGCGATCCCGTCCCCTACCGTCGCTCGGACGACGAGACCTGGTCGTTCACGCCACCGCGAGAGGGCGCGTACGTGATCGCGGAGGCGTGGTACCCGTTCTGGAAGGCGAGCGTCGACGGCGTTCCGATTGCTATTCGCGAGTCGTCCGGTGGGCTCATCGAAGTGGTCGTCGATCGCGGTCCGATGCAGTCGATCGCGAACCGCGGCTCGCAGGTGCGCGTCGTCTACCAGCGGCCGGCGGCGTACGCGGCGTTGAACGTGCTCGCACCCGCGGCTCTTCTTCTGGCGCTGGTGCGCGCCGTGCGCGGCTCGAAGCGTGGCGTGCGTCGACGCGCGACGCCGTGAGCCATCGCGTTCACGACGACGGCAGAGACGCGCCGCCGCGGACGACGTCGCGTGTGCGCGACGTTCCCCACGGCTGGACGATCGCGAGCTCGTGCGGAAGATCCCACACCACGAGATCCGCCCGCGCGCCGGCGCGAAGCACGCCGCGATCGCCGAGATCGAGCGACACCGCGGCGACGCGCGTTGCGCCGAGGATCGCCTCGGCCGGCGTGAGCCCATAGAGCCGCACGGCCATGCACATTGCGAGCGGGAGACTCTCGGTCGGCGCGGTGCCGGGGTTCGCGTCGCTTGCGACGACGAGAGGTACGCCTGCGGCGCGAAGCCGCGCGACGGGGGGCGGTGTCTGCGCGAGCGTGAAGCTCGCGGTCGGAAGGAGGACGGCGCACGTCCCGGCCGCGGCGAGGCGCGCGATCGCGGCGTCGCTGACATTCTCGAGGTGATCCGCCGAACGCGCGCCGAGGTCCGCGCAGAGCTCCGCGCCGCCGACGTCCGCGAACTGTCCGACGTGCAGGCGCACGCCGAGACCGGCCGCGCGCGCCGCTTCGCCGACGGCGCGCGCCTCTTCGACGCGAAATGCGTTCTCGTCGACGTACGCGTCGACGAAGCGGGCCAGCCCTGCGCGCGCCATCTCGACGACGAGCTCCGTCGCACGTCGCACGTACGCCGCGCGATCGCTCCGCGCGCTCTCCGGCAGCGCGTGCAGCGCGAGGAACGTCGGCACCACCGCGGGGAGATCGCCGCGCGCGGCGGCTCGCGCGATCGCGCGGAGCTGCTTCTTCTCGTGCTCCGGCTCGAGCCCATATCCGCTCTTCACCTCGCACGTCGTCACGCCGAGGCGCGCCATGCGTCGCAACCGCGCGCCGAGCGCGGTCGCGAGATCCTCTTCACTCGCTGCGGCGACGGCGCGCTGAGAGGACAGGATTCCGCCACCCGCCGCGGCGATCGCGCGGTAGTCGCCGCCCGCCATCCGCACTGCATACTCGGCGTGGCGCGAACCGATCCAGCACGCGTGCGTGTGCGCGTCGACCAAGCCGGGCGTGATCACGACGTCACCCGCGTCTTCGAGCGGTACGCCGTTCGGTGCGTCGCTCGCAGCGCCGACGTAGGTCAGCGTCTCGCCGTCCATCACGACCGCGCCGTTCTCGATGACGCCGAGCGGATCGCCGTCGGTCGCTCGCGACGGATCGCACGTCACCACGCGCGCCGCCCGAAGCCCACGCGCGCTCACGCGGCACCTCGGCGTGCGGCAATCTCTTCGACGACGGCGCGCGACTCGGGCCCGGCAACGATCGCCCGGAGCACTTCGCGATCGAGCGTCGCGCGTGGCCGCACGCGACGCCGCATCGCGAGGACACGCGCCGCCGCGTCTTCGCAGCGCGCGCGAAATGCTGGCGTGGATTCGGCGCGCTTCACCAGTGCCTCGTGCGCGCGCGCTTGCAGCGTCTCGTCGGAGCAAATCAAAACGGCGTCGCACCCCGCGTCGATCGTCGCGACGACGGCATCCTCGATGCCGTACCGATCGCTGATGGCCTTCATTTCGAGATCGTCGGAGACGAGGACGCCGCGGAAGCCGAGGCGCTCGCGCAGGAGCTCCGTGCAGATTGCACGCGAAAGCGTCGCGGGATGATCCGCGTCCAGCGCCGGATAGACGACGTGCGCGCTCATGAGCGCGTCGACTCCGGCGCGGATCGCGGACGCGAACGGCGCGAGCTCCACGGCATCGAGACGAGCGCGCGTCGCGTCGACGATCGGGAGATCGAAATGCGAATCCTTCGACGTGTCGCCGTGCCCGGGGAAATGCTTGCCGCACGCAAGGAGACCGCCCGCGCGAAGCCCGCGGACCCATGCGTCGCCGAAGCGCGCCACCGTCGCCGCGTCCGCGCCGAACGCGCGATCTCCGATGACCGGGTTCGCCGGATTCACGTTCACGTCGAGCACCGGCGCGAAGCTCGACGTGAAGCCGAGCGCCGCGAGCTCGATCGCTTGCGCGCGCGCCGCACGCTCCGCCAACGCGACGTCGCCGATCGCCGCGAGCGTCGCCATCGGTGGAAGCGCGAGCACCGGCGGCCCGAGTCGCGCGACGCGCCCCCCCTCTTGATCGACGGCGACGAGCGGCGGCAGATCCGAACGCGCCGAGCGCGTGATCGCATCGGTGAGCGAGACGACGGCGAGCACGTCGGGCTCGAGGTTGCGCTTGAAGAGGATCGCGCCGCCGCGCGTTCCGTCCGCAAGCGCGCGCGCGAACGACGTCGGCAGCGCGGTTCCGTGAAAGCCGCCGACGAGGAGCTGGCCGCACGTGACCGCGAGCGGGAGGCTCATGGGAGGGGAGGCTACATGGTAAGAACGGGGATGCGGATTCTCTTTCTCGTCGGTGCGGTGCTCGTGGGTGCGTGCGGACCGCCGCCGCGATCCGGCACGGCCACCGATCTCGCCGCGGGCGACGCGGGCAGCAACGCCGCCGTTGCAGATACATCGCCGACGACGCCCGGTACGACCGCGCGACCCAAGCCCGCCGCTCCGACCGGCCTTCTCACCACCGCGCAAGCGCGTCGCTACATGGTCGATCTCGTGAACGCGGATCGCGCGTCGATGGGGCTCGCGCCGGTCGTGCTCGACGAAGGCCCGCCGACGATCGCCGGACAAGCGCACGCCGATGATATGGCGAAGAACGGATACCTCGGGCACTGGGGCACGGACGGATCGGTCCCGGAGCAACGCCACAGCGAAGCCGGCGGCTCCGACATGGTCCTCGAGAACGCGTCGTGCTTCGTCGACGAGGCGACGCGCGTGCTCGATCCGCAAGCGCGTATCGATCCGAAGAACGTCGAGAAGGCCGAGTCGATGTTCTTCAACGAAGAGCCGCCGCACGACGGGCACCGTCGCAACATCCTGAACCCGCGCCACAAGCGCGTCGGGATCGGGATCGCGCAGCCGGTGGCGACGCAAACCGAGATCCCGGTGCCGTGCTTCACGCAGGAGTTCGTCGATCCGTACGGGACGTACGCGCCGGTTCCGAAGCAGCTCCGCGTCGGCGACACGCTGCACGTCGAGGGGACGATGCTCGCGCCGGCGTCGGTCGGCGGCGTCGGGCTCGCGCGGATCGATCCGCCGCGCGCGCTGTCGGTGAAAGAGGCGAACACCTCCAAGCGCCGCGCGTATCCGGTGCCAACGCCGACTTCGCTCTACTGGCCGCCCGGATACAAGACGCCGATCCCGGTGCAGGTAAACGGACAGAAGTTTTCGATCGACGTCCCGGTGAACGACGGCGCCGGAATGTACGAGCTCAGCGTCTGGGCGCGCTTTCCGGGATCGAAGGATCCCGTCATGGTCGGGCTCCGGACGATTCAGGTGAAGTAGGCGCGCGTGACGATGCGTCGGTGCGCGACGACGTGCAACGATCAGTGCGGCGTGTTCGTCTGCGTGCCGTGCGTGGTCCCTTTGATGCCGAAGCCGGGGAAGCTCGCGGTCGTCGACATCGTCTGACCGACCCACGCTCCGGCGAACTGCGCGGGGGACGCGTCGTCGGCGACGATCGCCGGAGCGCTCGCGGTGACATCGATCGTGACGTCGTCGTTGGCGACGGAAGAAGCGCTGCGTCCGGTCTTCCACATCGCGACGAGCGCTTGCTGACAGAGCGACGCGGTGCACGCGGCGCCGCACCCGGCGTAGCTCGAGCCGACGCCGACGAGCGAGCTCGCGAGGCCGGTGCAATCGACGAGCGTCGCTAAGGCGCTCGGTACGTCGGACGATCCGGCGACCGCCTCGCGGGCGCGAATGTCGGCGGTCGCGCAGGCGAGCGCGCTCCCCCAGAGATGCAACGTCCCGGAGAGGTGGAGCACGTCGTCCGGATCGGCGCTGAAAGTGAACGGCGAGGGGGCGCTCATTCCGATCGCGGCGGTGTCGAGGCCCGCGAACGACTGGAGCGAGAGCGAGGCGTACCCCGACGGTTGAGCGGGAAGCACGGACGCCGCGAGACTGCCGAGCGCGTCGGCTTTCCCCGCCGCCATCCAGCCGATCGCTCGATCGCGCATCGTCGGCGTGTGCATCCCAAGCCACGTTGCCGTGCGCGAGTCCCACGTCCCTTGCGAGCGCGCGAGGTCGAACTGCGACTGCGATGCCGTCGGCACGCGGGCGTGCATCGCGTTGAGCAGCGCCGGACCTTCGCCTGTTCCTTGCGGCACGAACCCTTCGGCCGCGCGCGCGACCGAACCGTCCAACATGCGCGACCATCCGGCGAGCTGCGTCGCGTCGGGCTCGAACGTGAACGTGCTCGCGAGCTGGACGGTGTCGAGCGCCATCGGACGATCGAGCAAGCTGACGGCCACATCGCGCGAGCTGTCGGCCGCGAGCGCGTCGAGGTCGACGCAACCGGCGGCGTAGAGCTTGATGCGAACGGAGACGGCGACGTGGCTGCCTGCGGGGACGCTGCCGATCGTGATCGGCATCGCGACGTTGCCGTCGGTCGCTGGCGCGCCGTCTTTGAAGCGACCGGCGGCGAGCTGGCTCGCGAGATCGGCGCACGTGCTCTTCACGAAGACGCTGGCGGTGACACCGGGGGCGGGGCGCTTTCCGGCGTACGTCGGCACGACGCGCACGCTCGCGAAGCCACTCGCGCTGACCGACACGTCGAGCCGCGCGTCCGGGCCGCCGTTCGAGTGCGCGCGGATCGAGAACGTCGCGGGGACGCCCGGCGCGTGGAGGACGAAGCTCGCGTGGCTCGATGCCGTCGTCACCTCGCCGACGTCGAGCGAGGCGTCGGCGTAGTCGCCGTCGAGCCGAAGCGAGACGCCGGTGTCGGGCCCGACGACGTGGAGCCCGACGGTCACCGCTTGCCGCGGCGTCGTCGTCAGAACGCCGTCGACGTCGAATCCGACGGCTGCGCCCGCATCGCCGGCGCCGGCATCTGCGCTCGTGGCGCTGGGCATCGCGTTCTCGGAGCACGCGCCTGCACCAAAGCACGCACACGCGACTACCAAACCCAGCGCGAAGCGCCGGGCCAAAGCAAAAGACATGGATGCAGTATAGCGCACCCGCGGCGGGAGGCCCGGTTCTGCGCGTCTAGTCGGGATCGACGGCGGCCGAGGGGAGACGCGGTCCCCAGTCGGTCGTGCAGTCGATCGCGCGCTTGCGGCCCGCGCAGCGCATCGCGTCGACGCCCGGGCCTACCATGAGGTACTCGCCGCGCGAGAGGAAAGGGAAGTCTTTGCGCCATCTCGACTCGACGTATTGGACGTCGCGCGCGGTGGTCTCGCGTTCGGCATTCGCGCTGAGCTTCGCCAACTTTTGGGCGATCGCCTCGCGCTCGCTCGCGCTGTCGGTCAGCGCGTACACGCGGCGGAGCGTGCGAATCGCCGCCTCGTTCTCGCCGCGCTTGGAGAGGATCGTCGCCGCGGACACGGCGCGATCTGGATCGGCGCCGAGCTCGACGGCGCGGATCATCGCGAACGCTCCATCGACGCGCCAGCGCTCCTTCTCTTCGCTGTCTTCGAGGAAGCCCGGTGCGATGAACGCGATGAACTGTCCGTACTGCATCCACACCTTCGCGTCGTACGGTCGCTCCTTGATCCCACGCTCGAGATACTTGCGAGCGAGGCGCGCGTCGGCCTCGTATCCGCGCGGGGGGCGGTAGACGAGCATGGTGTCGACGTAGCGATAGATCGGCGCGTAGTCGGGCTCGATCTCGAGGATCGCGTCGATGTACCGCGGCAGAGCGTCGAAGGCCCGATGCTCTTGCCAGTGCGTTCCGTATTCGACGAGGAGCTTTGCCCAGAGCAAATCGATCGCGGCGGCGCGGTAGCCGAGCGTCATCGCGCGGAGCTGCGCAGGGGGAGGGAGGACGTAGACGTCTTCGCGTTGCTTGACGGCCTTCACGGTGGCGGCGAGGCGCGGCTGCAGGATCGCGACGCCGACGATCGAAGCAACGAGGAGCGTCAGCGCGACGGCGGCGATGCCTCGTTGGGGCTCGCGCGCGGGCGGCGTCATTCGACCTCCGCCTCGACGTACATCCCCGGCTCGAGGACGGGCGCGGCCTCGTCGCCCGAAGCACGACCGCGGATCTCGAACGTGCTCGTAACGCCGTTCCCGTTGAGATCGCCGTGGGCGTGCGCGACGAACGCGCTTCGCCCGGGCGCGCGCGTCGAGTCGAAGCCGAACGCGAACGCGTGCGGGACCCCGTCGGGGCTGGGACGGAACGTGAAGGCTTGCCACGTCGGATGATCCCACGCGCCCGGGAGATCGGCGACGCGCGTGCCGCGAGGCGGCGTCGCGGGGGTGAGTGGCGCGCTCGGAGGAAACGCTTCGGTCGGCGGGCGATCGTGCGCGTACGCGATCGCGGCGGCGCCCATGCGATTCAATCCCTCGACCGGCTCGGCGAAGCGCGACGCGTGGAGCTCGCGCACGAACGCGGGAACGGCGACGGCGAGGAGCGATCCGCCGATCGCGAACACGATCGCCGCTTCGACGGCGCTGACGCCGCGCTGCGAACGGCGAGCGCGCACGCGGCGGCGATCGGTCGTCGGGGCGCTCATGCGACGGACTATACCGTCGTGCACGAGTTTCGCTATCGTGGCGCGCGAGATGACGCGCAGGGGGGCGGTTGCGATTACCGGCGCCGCGGGGTTCCTCGGCAAGCACCTCGTGCGCGGCTTCGCGGCGCGCGGATTCGACGTGCTCCCGATCATGCGCGAGGTCGACGAGCGAGCTCCCGCAGGCGCGCGCGCGCTCGACTACGTGCTCGCGACACCAGGCGTCCTCGACGGCTTCGATGCGCTTGTCCACGCCGCCGCGGTTCGTCATCGTCACGGCGTCGACGAGCGGACGTACCGCGCCACGAACGTCGGTCTCGTCGAGCGCTTGCTCCGCGCCGCGAAGGGGAGGGTTCGTCGTTTCGTCGATATCAGCTCGGTCGGCGTCTACGGTTTTCCGTCGCGCCTCCCGATCACCGAGGCGCATCCATATGCGCCGGCGACCCTCTATTCGGTCACCAAGATCGAAGCAGAGCAGCTCCTTCGTCGACTCGCCCCGGAGCTCGGCGTCGAGCACGTCATCGTTCGCCCGACGATCATCTACGGTCGCGGCGACACCAACGGAATGCTCGACAAGACCGCGACGATGATTCGCGCCGGCTCGTACCGCGTCGTCGGCAGCGGCGCGAACACGCTGCACCACACGCACGTCGACGACATCGTCGACGGCGTCCACCTCGCCGCGACGTCGCCTGCCGCGGCCGGCGAAGACTTCATCATCGCGGGTCCCGAGACGATCACACTGCAGCGATTCTCCGAGCTCGTCGCGCGCGCCGTCGGGCGTCCGCTCGCGCGCATGCACATACCGCTCGCTCCTGCCCGCGTCGCTGCGACGGTGTTCGACGTCGCGACGTACCGAGGCTGGGCGTTCGCGACCCGCGAGCCGCCGATCAACCACGCGAAGCTCGACGTGATGACGGTGTCGATCGCGTTCGACTCGTCGAAGGCGCAGCGGTTGCTCGGGTACGCGCCGCGCGTTCGGTACGAGGACGGGATCGCGCGGACGCTCGCGGAGGGGACCACGTGAGCGCGGAGGTGACGGTCGTCGGCGCGAACGGCACGCTTGGCCGCCTCTTCGTCGAGCGTCTCGGCGCGCGCGGTCTCGATTTGCGATGCCCGGATCCGCGCGACGAGGTCAAGGTGGCGGAGCTCGCCGACGCGCGCGTCGTCGTCAACGCGGGCGGTCCGCGCGTTCGCCCCGAGCTCGGGTGGGGAGACTATTTTCGCGAGCACGTCGGCGTGACCGCGAACATCGCGCGAGCGATGCCGCGCGGCGGGCACCTCGTCCACATCAGCAGCACCGCCGTGTACGGCGCACGCGGCGCGCTCCTCGACGCGGAGTCGCCCGAGGCGCCGACGCTCTTTCCGTCGCCGGCGTACGCGTGCGCGAAGCTCGCGGCGGAGACCACGGCGCGCGCGATCGGCCGCGAGCGCGGCGTCGACGTGAGCGTCGTGCGCCCATCGATGGTCTACGGTCCGGGGATCGACAGCGCGCTCGACACGATTCGCCGTCTCGCGAGCCGCGGCGTCGCGCTGCGCCTCTCGCCGTCGACCCTTCGCCAACACCTCGTCCACGTCGACCTCTTGGTCGCGATTGTCGAGGCGCTCGCGCGTGGCGGCGCGAGGGCGCACGGCGCGAACAGCGCCTACCTTGCCGCCGATCCGTTCGTGCTCACGAACGACGATCTCCAGCCGCGCGGCGGACGCGCGCTTCCGTTGCCCGTGCCCGTACGCGCGGCCGCGACCACGCACCGACGATGGCTCGGGACCCTCGGCGTCGCGCCGGGCGCTCTCGAAGCGCTCGCGGTCCTCGCGCTCGACAACGTCTTCGACTCCGCGCCCACGCTTCGCGCGCTCGGCATCGACGTCGATCGATTCGCGAAGGCGCGAACGTTCGATCGCTACTGGGGGGGATCATGAGCGAGCACGCGATCGTGATCGGCGCGTCGTCCGGGATCGGCGCCGCCATCGGGACCGCGCTGCGTGCGCGCGGGACACGCGTCTCGGGCCTCGCGCGCCGTGATTGCCCGCCGAGCGCCGCGGACGCTTCGTTCGCATGCGACGTCGCAAAGGAAGGCGAGATCGAGACGGCGATCGATCGCGCGACCGATCGCTTCGGCGCGCCGACCATCCTCGTCTACTCCGCCGGCCTCGGCGCGATGGGTCGCACGCTCGAAATCCCCGCCGACGCCGCGCGCGCGTCGTTCGACGTCAACTTCTGGGGACTCGACCGCGCCGTTCGCCACACGCTCCCCGGAATGCGCACGCGCGGCTCCGGCTGCGTCCTCGCGGTGCTCAGCCTCGCCGCCCTTCGCGCCATTCCGCACGAGGCGTACTACGCCGCCGCGAAAGCCGCGGCCGCGCGCTACCTCGATTGCCTCGCGCACGAAGTCGAGCGCGACGGCGTTGCGATTCGCTACCTGTGCCCGGGCTTCATCGACACCGGCTTCCTCGAGAAGAGCGCGTGGTACGGAATGAGCGCGCCGACCGTGCAAGGCTCGGGCGTGCGCCCCGAGGACGTCGCGCGCGCGGCGGTCGCAATGATCGACGGGCGTCGGCGCGGCAAGGTCGTCGGCTGGCGCGAGACGGCGATCACGATCGGCGATCGAATCGCGCCCGGCCTCTACGACGCGATTCTCCGTCGCCGCGGACGATCGCGATGACGTCGCCCGCGTCGGTCGATGCGCCCGAAGCGCCCGGCGATCCCGTCCCGCCGGCACCACCGAAGCGCTTCGACAAGAAGCGCCTCTTCGCGTGGGTTCTCGCGATCGTCGCGCTGTCGTTCGTCGCGTGGGTCGTTCCGATCCGCGATCGCTGCGAGGATCCCGACGCGCGCTCCGGCTCGACCAAGGTCGCCGTCACCACGCGGAGCAATGATTGCATTCTGCACATTCGCTCTGGCGACGTCGTCATCTCGGCGGAGCAATGCGCGAAGCTGAAGTGCGAGCCGGGCCTCGCGTCGACGTTCGGGCGCGCGCGCCTCGGCGTCGTGGCCGCGCTCTTCCTGGTCTATGTCGCCGGCCTCGTCGCGTGGGCCGCGCGTTGGCGCATGCTCCTCGCGTTCGCAGGCGTCGATGTCCCGCTGATGAGCCTCGTGCGGATCACCCTCGAAGCGCAAGCGGGCGGCATCCTTCTCCCCGGCGGCGTCGGTGGAGACGCGCTGCGGATCGCGTTCGTCGTCGGACGCGGCGCTCCGACGCCGATCGTCGTCGCGTCCGTCCTGCTCGATCGCGTCATCGGTCTCGTCACACTCGCGGGCATCGCCGCCGCGCTCGGCCTCGGCTTCGGCGGCGGACAAGTCGGCATCGTGCCGTGGGTCCTCGCGACGATCCCGGTCGGCGCGGCGATCGGCATCTTCGCCATCCGCAGCGAGCGCCTCCGCCGCGTCCGCTTCTTGAACGAAGGGCGCATCGGCAAGCTGGCTCAGCCGGTCCTGACCTACGTTGCCCACCCGCGCGCGCTCCGCGCCATCGCGCTCGGCCTACTGATGAGCCTCTTCGTGAGCGCGGCGCAGCTCGCCGTCGTGCGCGGCTTCGTCTTCGCGCTCGGCGGCGCGCCCACCGACGAGCGCTGGGTCTTCGTCGGCACCGCGATGGCGTTCATCGTCTCCGCCATTCCGGCGCTCCCGGGCGGGTGGGGGACAGGCGACGCCGCGTTCGTCTTCTTCCTCGGACTCGCCGGGCTCCCCGGCGGGATCGCGCTCGCCTCCGGCCTCTTGTATCGCCTCTTCTGGTATCTTCTCGGGATGCTCGGCGCGATCCTCTACGTCGCTCGCTCGCGCGCGCGGAGCGCTCAGAGAGATTGATGAACGTCTCGATCGTCGTCCCCGCCCACAACGAGTCGGCGAACATTCGTCACCTCCTCGAGTCGCTCCTCGAGCAACAGACGAAGGTCGCGCGGATCGTCGAGATCGTCGTCGTCGCGAGCGGATGCACCGACGACACCGCCGACGTCGCGCGCAAAATCGGACAGGGCCGACCGGGGATGCACGTCCACGTGCAAGAGCGCCGCGAGGGAAAAGTCGCAGCGATCAACGAGTACCTGAAGATGCGCGACACGCGCGCGCAGGTCATCGTCCTCTGCAGCGCCGATCTCTTGCTCGCGCCCGACGTCGTCGAGAAGCTCGTCGTCTGCCTTCGCGACAACGCCGACGTCGGCATGGTCGGCGCGCGCCCCGTGCCGAACAACGACACGTCGACGCTG
>JBBQXV010000147.1:0-22823 GCA_038209335.1 Polyangiales bacterium
CGGTCGCCTGCAACGTGCCGCTCGCGGTGATCTTCCCGACGATGCGGCGCTTGTCGACGGCGATGGTCTTGAACTCGACCGGCGGCGGCTTCGGTCCGTTGAAGAAGCGCAGGTACACGAACACGCCCCCCGCGATCACGATGAGCAAGACGACGATCCACCCGAGGCGTTTCTTCATTCGGCGCTCGTAGTATGCGCCTCAACGGGGGCGGCTGGTGGCTTGGCCCGCGAGAGCTTCGACTTGATGCTGTCGGCGACCACGTAGAAGCACGGCACGACGAGCAAGCTCAGCACCGTCGAGAGAACGAGACCACCAATGACCGCGTCCGCCATGGGCGCGCGCGTCTCGGCGCCCGGACCGAAGCCCATCGCCGACGGGATCGCCGACATGAGCGTCGCGACCGAGGTCATCAGGATCGGTCGAAGACGCACGGGCCCCGCGCGCTGCATCGCCTCGCGCGCGCCGAGCCCCTCCTCGCGGAGCAACGTCGCGTAGTCGACGAGGATGATCGAGTTCTTCTTGACGATCCCCATCAGGAGCAAGACGCCGATCATGCTGAACACGTTGAGCGTCTTGTGCGCGATGAGCAAACCGAACGCGGCGCCGGCGATCGACAGCGGCAGGATGCTGAGCACCGTCACCGGGTGCAAGAACGAGTTGAACTGCGACGCGAGCACCATGTACGCGACCGCGATGCCGAGGATGAGCGCGAAGCCGAGGCTGGACATCGACTCGTTGAACTGCGAGCTCTGTCCGCCGAGGACGACTCGATAGCCCGCAGGCACTTCCTTCGCGAGCGTCTGCACGTACGCGAGCACCTCGGCCTGCGCGTGGCCCGGAGCGATGTTGCCGGTGATGGAGATCGCGCGCTCGCGGTCGGCGTGGCTGATCGCCTGCATGACAGGCGTCTCTTTCTGCGTCACGAGCGCCGAGAGCGGGACCATGTTTCCGGTCGTCGATCGAACCTGCAAACGCCCGATGTCCTCGGGACGTGTGCGCTGCGCCTCGAGAAGGCGAAGGCGCACGTCGAGGCGACGTCCCGCCGACGAGTACTTTCCGACGACCACGCCGCCGACCAGCGCGTTCACGGTGGTCGCGACGTCTTGGACGGTCACGCCGATGTCGGACGCGCGCCCGCGATCGGGCACGATCTGCAGCTCGGGGAGGCCGACTTGGTAATCTGTGTCGACGTCGACCGCGAGCCCACTCGCGAGGACCTTTTCCTTGAGCGACAGCGCGAGCTCGATGAGCTTTGGCCAATCCGAGCCGCGCACCGAGAACTCGAGCGGCTTGCCGCTCTGTCCCGTGAAACCCTGCTGCGACAGATCCTGCACGGTCGCCTTGAGCCCGGCGTACTGGCTCAGCTCTTTCCTCAGCTCGGCCGAGAACTCGAGCTGCGTGAGCTTGCGCTTGTCGGGCGGCACCATCGTGATCGAGATGCTGCCGTTGCCCTGCCCGACGTTCACCATCGTGCGCTCGACCTCGGGCCGGGTCGCGAGGTACGCCTCGACGCGCTTGACGAGGCGATCGCTCTCCGCGAGGTTGCTGCCGACGGCCATCGTCATGCGCAGCGCGACGCGGCTCTGATCCTGCGACGGGACGAACTCTCCAGGCAGCCCCTTCGCGACCCACGCGGCGACCGCGAGCAAGACGACGGAGCCCGCGAGCACGAGCCACGGCCAATTCATCGCGCGCGCCAGCGTCCTACCGTAAAAGCGCCCCAGCCCATCGAACGCGCGATCGACTTTGCGCCCGACCCACCCGCGATTCTCGTGCCCCGTCTTCAGGAGCTGCGCGCAGCGCGCCGGCGCCAGCGTGATCGCCTCGATGTACGAGAGCCCGACGGCGACCGACAACGTGATGCCGAATTGGAAGAAGAACTTGCCGACGACGCCCGACATGAAGACGACCGGCAAGAAGATCGCCATGACCGCGAGCGTCGCCGCGAGCGCCGCGAAGGTGATTTCCTTCGTCCCTTCGCTCGCCGCGCGCATCCGGTCCTTCCCCATCTCGGCGTGGCGGAAGATGTTCTCCATGACCATGACCGCGTCGTCGACGACGAGACCGACCGCGAGAGAAAGCCCGAGGAGCGTGAACGTGTTGAGCGTGAAGTGCAGGAAGTAGAGGACCGCGATCGTCCCGAGGAGCGACATCGGGATCGCGAGGATGACGTTCAACGTCGACGACAGCGAGCCGAGGAACAGCCAGCAGACGAGGGACGTGAGAACGAGCGCGAGGCCGAGCTCGATCTCGATCTCTTGCACCGACTCGGAGATGAACTGCGTCGTGTCGAAGAGGACGTCGATCTGCATCCCTTCGGGGAGCGTCTTCTGTACTTCGGCGAGCGCGGCGCGCACGTCCGCCGCGACGGCGACCGCGTTCGTCCCGCGCTGCTTCAGGATGCCGAGCCCTTGCACCGGCAAACCGTTCGAGCGAGCCGCGCTCGTCACGTCTTGAAATCCGTCCTCGACGAGCGCGACGTCTTGGAGTCGGACGGTGGCGCCGTTGATGACCTTGATGATGATCTTGCTGAGCGTGGCGATGTCGGCGGCCTCGCCGAGCACGCGGATGCTGACCTGGCGCCCCTTCGCGTCGAACTGCCCGCCCGGCGCGGTGACGTGCTCGCGGAGCAACGCCGACGTGATGTCGGAGACGGTGAGGCCCGTCGCGTTCAGTCGGTTGGCGTCGACCCAGATGCGGACGTTACGATCGACGTACCCCGACATCGTGACCTGGCCGACTCCGGGCACGGTCTGAAGTCGTTCCATCAATTGATAGCGCGCGACGTCGGAGAGGAGCTGGCGCGAGAACGGTCCCGAGAGTCCGATGGTGAGAATGGGTTGATCGTCGGGGTTCGACTTCGACACCGTCGGAGGATCGACGTCCTTCGGAAGCGAGCGCTGCGCCGCGGCGATCTTCGCCTGCGTGTCCTGCAATGCGAGATCGATGTTGCGCGACATGTCGAACGTCGCCGTGATGCGCGCGTTGTTCTGGCGCGACGACGACGAGATCGTCTGAATGCCTTCGACCTGCGCGAGCGCCTCTTCGAGCGGATTGACGACGCCCGTCTCGATGTCCTCGGGCGACGCGCCTGGCCAGCTCATCGAGACGCTGACGGTCGGGTAGTCGACGTCGGGAAACTGGCTGATGCCGATGCGCGTGACCGCGACGAGGCCGAACGTGATCGTCGCAGCCATGATCATCCACGCGAAGACCGGCTTCTTCAGGCAGACGTCGGTGATGTTCATCGCGGGCCTCGACCGCCCTCGTGCGCGCCGCCGTCATGGGGACGCGCGCCCGCCGAGTCCGCCGCCGATGCCGGCGGGTGCGCCGAGTCGGACGATGCCGCAGAGCCGGAGCCCGACCCTCGTGGTCCGTGGCTCGGCGCGCCTCCGTCGGGATCGACGACGTGAACGCCGGCGCCGTCGGTGAGCGGCTCGGCACCGCGGATGACGAGCAGCTCGCCGCCCTTCAAGCCGTCGGTGATCTCCACCGTCCCTTCGGTCGTGTGCATCCCGAGCTTCAAGATGCGTTCGTGCGCGACCGAGCCCTCGACGACGAACGCGAGGAAGCCGCGCTCGTTCGGACGAATCGCCATCTGCGGGATCACCGGCGCGAGGCGCGCGTTGCCGACGACGACGCTCACCTCGCAGAAGGCGCCGGGCCGCAACCAGTACCGGTGCTCCGTGTCGTCGATCTCCGCCGTCACCGGGACGAGGCGCGATTTCGGATCGGCGTTCCCCGAGACGAGCGTGATCTTCGCCGGGTACGTCCGCTGGCTCTCGCGCAGTCGAAACGACACGGCCATTCCCGGCTTGAGACGCGGCGCGTCCTCGCCTGCAACGAGGAAGCGGAGCAGGAGCGGATCGCGTTGCAGAAGCGTCCCGAGCACCGTGCCGACCTGCACGTACTGCCCGGTTTGCACCGTTCGCGTTTGGATCACACCGGCGATCGGCGCGCGTGCGTACGAGTCGCGGAGGTTGAGCTCGGCTTGTTTGACCGACTCGCGCGCGCCTTGCGCGTCGGCTTTCGCGAGGTTCACTTTGGTTTGGAAGGTCGCGATCTCTTCGCCGGGGATCAAGCCCGGATGCGCCGCGCTCGCGCCGACGCGACGGGCGAGATCCTGCTCGGCGCCGGCGAGCGCCGCCTCCGTCCTCGTCACCGCGACCTTCGCCGCGCTCACGACGAGCTGGTAGCGCTCGCTGTCGATGCTCGCGAGCACTTGACCCTTCTTGACGGTGCCGCCCTCTGCGAAGCGCACATGATCGATGACGCCGGCGACGCGCGCGGTGATCTGTACCTGCTCGAAGGCTTCGATCGAGCCGGGCGCGGTGACCACGTACTCGACGGGGTGCACCTCGACCTTCGCGACCTCGACGGGGAACTGGAGCTTTCCCTTCCCGCCTTTTCCGGCGCTGCCGGATCCTGCCGGCGCCGGCGCCGACGACTTGCTCGCGCACGCGACGAGAATCGTCGCGAGCACGCCGAGGAGCGCGAGCTGTCTTGCGCGCGTCGTCATTAGCGCAGCTCGGTTCCCATCGGGTCCAAGCCCATCGCAAAGCGCACGTCGAGGTACGCCTGCGCCATCCCGAACTGCGCGACCGCGTAGTTGACCTCGGCGACGAAGCGCGAGCCGATCGAATCGGTCACCTCGATCGCGCGCGCGAGCCCCTGTCTGTACAGAATCTCTGTCTCCTCGGCGCTCTTCTTCGCCGCTTCGACGGCGATCCCCGCGACGCGGAACGACGCCTGCGTGCTCTGCAGCGACGCGACGGCGAGGCGCACGTCGGCGTCGACGTGGCGTCGCAGCTGCTGAAGATCGAGCTCGGCGATCGACGCGAGGCCTTGCCGCGAGCGCTTGTCCGCGTAGCGAATGCCGGCGTCGTAAAGCGTCCACGTCAAGGTCAAGCCGATCGTCTCGTCGTCCCAACGCGCCGACGGATCGGTGACGGTCGCGCCGCGCACCTGCGCTTGGAGACCGACGGTCGGAACGAGGCGAAGCATCGGCTCGGTCGCGAAGAGATGCGCGGCGACGACCCGATGATGCGTCGCGAGGACGTCCAGGCGTCGCGGAAGCGCGACGGCGACGAGCTGATCGATGTTCATCACCCCCTGCTCCGCCGCCCGCAGGGTCGCGCTCGGCGGCGTCAGCTCGCCTCCGATCTTCGTGTTGAGGACGAACGCCAGCTGGATCATCGCGCGCTGCAAGAACCCGCGATCGTTCTCGACCTCGCGCTCGGCGGTCGCGACCTCGAGCTGCGCGCGCGTGAGATCGTTCGTGCCGACGAGCTGAGCTTCGACGCGTGCCTGCGAGGTCGCCATGCCAGCCTTCGCGAGATCGACGCGACGCATCGCCGCTTGCAAGACCTGCTGCTCGCTGAGCACGACCATGAACGCGCGCGCCGCATCGTACGCGAGCGTGCGCTTGTCCTGCGCCGACTGGAAGCGCTGGGCGTCGAGAAGGCGCTGGGCTTGTCGGTAGAGCGGCCACGCCGTCGCGTTCAGGAGCGGTTGGTTGACGAGGAAGGTGCTGGTGCCGCTGTTGTACGGCGTCGTCGTCGAGCCGTTGCGCGTGACCTCGTACGCGCGCTGCGTAGCGGATCCGTTCAGCGTGACGACCGGGAGGAAGCCGGAGCGCGCGCGCTCCACCGCCGCATCCGCGACGTCGACTTGGATGTCCGCAATCTTCGCGCGCTCGTTGCGCGTCAACGCGAAGCGGATGGCATCGTCGATGGTGATCGTCTGCCCTTCGGCGCGGGCGGGCGTCGGCCCGACGAAGACCCCGAGAACGACAGCGGCCGCACCGAGGCAGCGCCAAGCGCGAATGGTCACGTGATACCTCCCAACGTTCCGCGTGATGGCGCGGTGAGACTCAGCGCGCGAGCATAACGCGACGGCTTCCGCCGTTCGCATCGCCGCGCACCGACGTCCGCTTCGATGACGATTGTCATCGGATCCCGACAGTCCGCGTTCTCCGTCGCAAGCGCGCGACGCGATCGTTGGTATCCTGGCACCGGTGAGCGCATGAAGATCTCGATTCGCCAGAGCCTCATCGCGGTGGCGCTTCTCGGCGCCCTTACGTGCGTCGTGTCGCTCGTCGCGCTCACACGCCTAATCGCCACCACGACCACCCAACGCGTCGAGCGCGCGCGCGACATCGTCTTGCAGCAACTCGACGTCATTCGCAGAACCGACGACGCGGTGTCGGGCAGCGGCGCGGCGCCAGCGATCGCGATCCCGACGATGCTCGGCATGCGCGGCGGCGTGATCGCGGCGGGGACGTCGGTGTGCGGCGTGGTGCCGGAGCTGGACGCGAGCGCGTGCGCACTCGTCGACGACGCGTTGGCGCGGAGCGCGGCGTCGCACGCGCCGGCGCTCGGCCAGGCTGCGACCGAGGACTCGACCCTCGTCGTCGGCGCTAGACCAACCGCGCGCGGCGCGTTCGCCTGGATGGTGTACCCCGTCGTGCCGCCGCGTTGGATACTCGCGTGGCGCGTCATCGGCTTCACGCTGGGGCTCGCGGGGCTCGCGCTCGTCGTCGCGTCCATTCATCTCGCGGTCTCCGTTCAACGCGGCGCTGCGGCGCTCGGGCGATCGCTCTCGTCGCTCGGGCGCGATCTCACCGCGCCGGTCGCGCGCCCCAAGCTGCGCGAGCTCGCGGACGTCGCCGACGGGATCACGGCGCTCGCCGCCGAGTTGAGGACCGCACAAAAAGAGCAAGCACGCCTGAACCGCGAGCTTGCCGATCAGCGCCGGCTCGCCGCGCTCGGTCGCGTCGCCGCCGGCGTCGCGCACGAGGTTCGCAATCCGCTCGCGTCGATCAAGCTTCGCCTCGATCTCGCGCGCATGGACGCGGAGACGCCGCCCGCGCTCGTGCGGGAGCTCGCCGACGCGTCGACGGAGATCGCGCGCCTCGATCGCTTCGTCGCGGATCTCCTCACGGTCGCCGGTCGACGCACCGGCCCGCGCGCGCCGACGGACCTCGCGCAGCTCGCCGCGCAACGCGTCGGCGTCGTCGCGCCGTGGGCGCGCGAGCGCGGCGTGAAGGTCGGCGTCAGCGGATCGGCGTCCGCGTCGATCGACGGCGACGCGATCGGCCGCGTGATCGACAACCTCGTGCGCAACGCCGTCGAGGCGTCGCAGCACGACGGGGGCGTCGAGGTCACCGTGTCGAACGGCGGCGACGACGCCCACGTCGTCGTGTCGGACTGCGGCCCCGGCGTCGATCCCGCGCGCGCGCACGAGCTGTTCGAGCCGTTCTTCACGACGAAGACCGACGGCACTGGCCTCGGGCTCGCGTTGTCGCGCGCCATCGCGTCGGCGCACGGTGGTAGCTTGGTGTACGAACGTCGCGATGATGCGACGCGCTTCTCGCTGACATTGCCGGTCACGCGCGCGTCGGGGGAGGCGAGCTCCGAATGAGTGTCGTACTGATCGTAGAAGACGAACGCGGACTCCGCGAAGGGCTCGGCCGCGCGCTCGAGAAGCTCGGACACGACGCGGTCCTCGCGAGCAGCATCAGCGAGGCGAAGGGGGCGCTCGCCGGCGGTCGCGTCGACTGCATCCTCCTCGACATTCGCCTCAAGGACGGCGACGGGCTGTCGCTGTTGCGCGAGATTCGTCGCGGACCGATGAAGGACGTTCCGGTCATCGTCGCGACGGCGTACGGCGACAGCGAGCGGACGATCCAAGCGATGCGCGATGGCGCGTTCGAGTACCTGACGAAGCCGTTCGATTTGCCTCAGCTCCTCGCGACGGTCGATCGCGCGGTGAAGCAGGTCGTGCTCGCGCGCGCGCCGCGCGAGCCCGCGCCGACAGCGCAAGGTCCGCTCGTCGGCACGAGCGCGGCGATGCTTCGCGTGTGGAAAGTGATCGGACGCGCGACGGCGGCGACGACGCCGGTGCTCATCGCCGGCGAGCCGGGCACGGGCAAAGAGCTCGTCGCGCGCGCGGTCCACGACTACTCGCCGCGTGCGAAGGAGCCGTTCGTCGCGGTGAGCCCGAGCGCGCTCCCGGCGGCGTCTCTCGAGAGCGAGCTCTTCGGCGACGAACGCACTGCCGGCGCGGCCGTGCGACGCGCGGGACGCGGCACGCTCTTCCTCGACGAGATCGGCGCGCTCGATCCGCAGCTCCAGTCGAAGCTCTTGCACCTCTTGCCCGACGCCGAGTCGCCTCGCATCGGATCGCGCGCGCCGATGGCCGCGCGCATCGTCGCTGCGACGCACGGCCCAGCGCGTCCCGGTCAACCCGGCGCGACGCTCCGCGAGGAGCTCTACTACCGCCTCGCCGTCATCGAGATCGAGATCCCGCCGCTGCGCGAGCGTCGCAGCGACATCCCGCTCCTCGTGGCGCACGCACTCGCCGACACACCATCACGCGCCGTCTCCGAAGAGGCGATGGCGCAGCTGCTCGCGTACTCGTGGCCGGGAAATGTGCGCGAGCTGTTCCACGTCATCCAACGCGCGTCCGCGATGAGCGGCGGCGAGGTGATCGATCTCGCGGATCTCGCGGAGGCCGTGCGCGCGCCGAAGTCGGCGACGAGCGCGACGGACGCATTCGAGTCGTTGCCTCTCCGCGAGGCGCTCGCCGCCCTCGAACGGAGAATGATCCTGCGCGCGCTCGCCGCGTCCGGAGGAAACCGCGCGGAGGCCGCGCGCCGACTCGGGATCGCGCGCCAGCAGCTCTACGCAAAGATGGAAGAGCACGGCATCGCGACGCGCGCCGAGCGAACGACGCCGTCGTAGATCAGAACGTCCCGCCGCCACCCTGCATGCAGTTCGTGCAGCCGGGTCCCATCGGGTTCGCGTTGCACGCGAGCGGGCAGTACTGCACGCGGTTGAACACGAACGCGCCGCCCATTCCGTCGTCGACCTTGTCGCAGAGGACGCTGAGGCCGGTGACGCTCATCTCGCCGTAGCCGCCCGTCGCCGCGAACTGCTTCGAGCACGCGATGTTCGTGCTGTTCCACGCCGGCAAATCCGGGAACGGCTGCACCGTGTTCGCCGTCAGGTAGTCGGCCTCGGTGCACACGCTCGCGAGCACGCAGTCGCTCGCGTTCGGCATCGCAGCGACGCCCGCCTTCAGCGTGTAGCAAAGCTTGAAGTGCCCCGAGCAATCGGTCTTGAGCGTGTCGGTCGACCACGTCTTGCCCGGCTGCGGCATCGGCGGGTTCGTGATGCTCGTCGGGCACGCGGCCATCGTCCCGTTGATCCACGTCGACACCGCGCCCGCGGATCCCGCGCCGCCTCCGTTGTCGACGAAGCACGGCGACAAGTTCGCGATCGCCCACTGCCCCGCCGAGAAGCACTTGCACGCCGCGCTCCCCTTCGTCGCGCCCGGCGTCGGGAGCACCGCGCCGACGCACGGACCCCACACCTTCTGTGTCTCGCCCTTCGTCACGCACGTCGTCATCCCGTCTTTGCAGACGCCGATGTTGCGATTGACGCGCAGCCCGGGCCAACACGCCGCCGTCTGACCCGACGTGGTGCAAGGGCATCCTTGGCGGTTCTTGTCGTCGGGACACTCGAGCGTTCCGCCCGGATTCGGCGGACGCATTCCGCCGCCGTCGGGACCGCACCACATCGGCGGCGGATCGGTCGCGAAGAACGCGTCCGGATCGATCGCGGCGTCGCTGCTATCGCCCATCATGAAATGCGCGTCGCCGAGGTTCGGCCCGCCTTCGCCGTTGATGCCTCCGTCGCCCGTTCCGTCGTCGCCGGAGCCGAAGGTGTTTCCACCGCCGCTCGATCCGCACGCGGCCGCGACGAACGCGAGGACCGATCCGGTGGCGAAGATCGCGAAGACGGATTTGGATGCCATGGCCGATAGTGAAGCACGCTTCCTCGACGGAGGCAGCGAGCGAAGCCTGAGTGTCACACTTCAGCGCTTCTTTTCCAGGCACACGGTCTGCTCGCCGTCGGGAGACCCGTTGTAGACGAGGTCGGTCGGCTCGTAGCCGTCGCTCTCGACGCGCACCTTCGCGGTCGTGTCCTTCGGAACGCTCAACGCGCCGATGTGGAACTCGCCGTCGTTCTTCGTCTGCTCTTGTTGCCCGTCGACGCTCGGTCGTCCGCCCGATCCGCTGAACGCCGCCGTCACACGCGCGCCCGCGATCGGCGTCTTGTCCGCGCAGCTCACGACCTTGCCGTCGACGACGAACGACGGTCCGCACGCAACACACGCGACCGAACACGCCGCCGCGATGAGAAAAATCCCGAGCTTGTCCGCGGGCATCCCCTTCGGTGTACCGCGAAGGGGGACGCGCGTCACTTCACCGTCGGAAGACGCTTCTTTCCGCCGGTTCCTCCACTGCGATCGATGACCGGCGGTGCGTCGTCGGCGACCGGGCGCGCCGCGATGATCTCGACGAGGCGTTCGGCGATCTCGACGAACGTCGTCGCGATCGCGCTCGACGGCGCCGCTTGAACGACCGGCGTCCCCTTGTCCGCCCACTCGCGCACCGTCGGATCGATCGGCACTTGCCCGATCAGCGGCGCCTTCGCGAAGTCGGCGACCGCCTGCCCTCCGCCCGCGCCAAACAGCTCGTGACGCACGCCCGCCGAGTCGATGAAGAAGCTCATGTTCTCGACGACACCAAGGACGGGGATGTTCACCTTTTGGCACATCGACACGCTCTTGAAGACGTCGTCGGTCGCGACAGGCTGCGGCGTCGTGACGATGACGGCGCCGGTGACACGCACCTTCTGCGAGAGCGTCAGCGCGACGTCGCCCGTACCCGGCGGAAGATCGAGCACGAGGAAATCGAGCTCGCCCCACGCGACGTCCTTCAAGAATTGTTGGAGCGCGCCGTGGAGCATCGGACCGCGCCAGATGACCGCCTGCTTCGGATCCTCGAGGAGAAATCCGATCGACATCAGCTTCACGCCGAACCGATCCATCGGCTCGATCATCTTTCCGTCGAGCGACACCGGCCGCCCGCTGATCCCGAACATCGTCGGGATCGACGGACCATAGATGTCCGCGTCGAGGAGCCCGGTGCGGTAGCCCGCGCGGTGGAGCGCCATCGCGAGGTTCGTCGCGACCGAGCTCTTGCCGACGCCGCCCTTCCCGCTCATCACGAGAACGACGTTCTTCACGTTCGGGAGCGGATCGTCCGGCGCGAGCGCGCGCTTCGGGAGGTCGTTCGGATCGTGAGGCATGCGCGGGAAGTAGGACGAAGCGCCGGGCACGTCAAATGGCGCTGACGGATCTGACGCGACTCGTTGCGCGCGTCCCCGCCGAGCGGCATGGTCCGATCGTGAGCAAAGCCTTCACCCGCGACGACGATGACGCGGGATTCCTCCCGCCGCCGTCGCGGCAACGTTCGGCGACGCGGCTGACCGCCTACGGTACGCGCCTGATGCGCGAGCACCTCGCGACGCTCGACGCGGCAGATCCGGCTGCCCTTCGCCTCGCGTCGACGCTCGAAGGCGCGGACGTCATCGCACCGGCGGGCGGCGACGTCGCCGCGCTCGGAGCCGCGGTGCGCGTTCGCGACGAGCGCGGCGCGGAGCGCGAGATCGTCCTCGTGACCGTGGACGAAGTGGGCCTCGTCCCGCGCGGCGTTGGCATCGGCGCGCCGCTCGGACGCGCGCTCCTCGGTTCGCGCGCGGACGACGTCGTCGCGGTGGAATCGCCGCGCGAGGAAGAGCTGACGGTGGTCGCGGTGCGCTGGCCGGAGTGATCGCCCTCGCGCGCCGAGGCTAGCCGAGTCCCACCCATCGGCCCTATGCATCGAGGCATGACAGAAGACGCGATCCTCTCTCCGCTCGCCGCGCAGGTCGGGCTCACGTTTCTCGTCCTGCTCCAGGTTCCGATTCGACGCTTTCGCGCGGCGGCCGCCGGGATGGTCGGGCCGGACGATTTCAAGTTCGGCGAATCGGACAGAGTGCCGCCCGACGTCAGCATCCCGAATCGCAATCTGATGAACCTGCTCGAGATGCCGATGCTCTTCTACGTCGCGTGCGTGACGCTCTACGTGACGAAGGCCGTCGATCCGACGGCGCTCGCGCTCGCGTGGACGTACGTCGGTCTCCGCGCGCTGCACAGCACGGTTCACCTCACGTACAACAGGGTCGTGCACCGCTTGATCGCGTTCGCGTCGAGCAACGTGGTGCTCGCCGTCCTCTGGACGCGTTGGGTTCTCGCGCGCTGAGCTCGCTCGCTCGCGACTCCTCGCGAACGCTTCGCGCGCGACGGCGAGGCGCACGAACGCCGCACGCGTTCTGCCCGGTGCTTTCGCGTGGCGCACATCATGCTACAGGCGCGCGCCCGATGCAGACGCATGGAAGTCCGCAGTCCGCGCGCGTTCGCGTCCCCTTCCTCGCGCGCTACGAGGTCGTCGGCCAGCTCGGGTCCGGCGCCATGGCGAGCGTGTACCTTGCACGCAAAATCGGTGCGGGCCTCTTTCGGAAGTGGGTCGCGCTGAAGCGGATCCATCCGCACCTGCTCGGCGATCCGAGCTTCGTGCAGATGTTCCTCGACGAAGCGAGCATCCTCGCCGCGCTGTCGCACCCGAACGTGGCGCAGATTTTCGATCTGCTCGAAGAGCAGGGGACGCACTGGATGGTCATGGAGTACCTCCACGGCGTTTCGCTGCGCGACCTCGTCCGGCGCGCGCACGAGGTCGGACAGAGCGTGCCGATCGCGCTCGCGTGCCGCGTCGTCGCCGAGGCCGCCGAAGGGCTCCACGCCGCGCACGATCTCCCGGCCGTCGGCGGCGCGAACGGTCTCGTTCATCGCGACGTGTCGCCGCACAACTTGTTCGTCACGTACGCGGGGCACGTGAAGGTCGTCGACTTCGGCGTCGCGCGATACGCCTCTGGAAACTCGACGCGCACCGGGGTGCTCAAAGGGAAGCTCGCGTACATGTCGCCCGAGCAAGCGGGGGGCAGCGGCGGGATCGATCGACGCACCGACGTGTTCGCGCTCGGGATCGTCCTGTGGGAGCTCACGACGGGTCGACGCCTCTTTCGCGAGAACAGCGACATGGGGACGCTCGCGCGCGTGCAAGCGTGCGTCGTTCCGTTGCCTTCGGAGCTCGTGGCTGGTTATCCAGCGGCGCTCGAGCGCGTCGTGATGAAGGCGTTGTCGAAGGCGCGCGAGGAGCGCTTCGCGAGCGCTCACGAGCTGTCGCGCGCGATCTTCGCCGTCTCCATGCGCGAACGCGACGCGGTCGCGTTGCCCGACGCGCTCTCGTCGTACGTCCGATCGATCTTCGTGGAGAAGATCGGCGAGCGGGAACGCCTCTTGTACGGACATTCGCCTTCGCTCCGCTCGTCGAGCGATTTCGGGATCGACGAGCCGACGCTGATCACCGCGCCGCCGGTCGAGGAGGAGACGACGCTGACGCGGCTCACGCCGAAGCGCGCGGAGCTGCTCGCCGCGAGCACGTCGTCGTTTCCGCCGCCGGGCACGTCGTCGTTTCCACCGCTTCGCAACGATCCGACGACGCGCATTCCTGGCCGACGCGGCGCGACGCCGTCGTGGGTCCTCATCGGCACGAGCATCGGGCTCTTCGTGTTGGCCGCGCTCGTCCTCGCGCTCGCGCTCACCCTGCGGTGACCGTCGCCCTTCGCGTCACTCGCGGACGACGAGGAGCTTTCGCTCCGTCATCTCTTCGATCGCGAAGCGCACTCCTTCGCGGCCGATTCCCGAGTCGCGCGTACCTCCATATGGCATGACGTCGACGCGGAACGTCGGGACGTCGTTGACGACGAGGCCGCCGACGTGAAGCCGCGCGAACGCTTCGCGGATGCGCGCGTGCGAGTCGGTGAAGACGCCCGCTTGCAAGCCGTAGCGCGTGCCGTCCGCCATGCGGAGCGCGTCGTCCCACGTGTCGTAGCGATGCACGGTGAGCACCGGGCCGAACACCTCTTCGTCGACGACCTCCAGGCCGCGACCGTCGCCGTCGAATTCGAGGACCGTCGGCGCGACGCGGTTGCCTTCGCGCGTTCCGCCGCACAGCGCGCGGGCGCCCGCCGCGACCGCCTTCGCGATCCACGACTCGACGCGACGCGCGTTCGCCTCGTCGATCATCGGACCGACCACGCTCGCTTCGTCGAGCGGCGACGACGGCGCGAGCTTTTTCGCGCGCGCGACGACGTCCGCGACGACCGCATCGGCGATCTTCCGATGCAGGTAGAGCCGCTGCACCTTGATGCAGACTTGTCCGGCATACGCGAACGCGCCGCCGGTGACGCGCTCGCCGACGCGCGCGAGATCGGCGTCGTCGTGCGCGAGGACCGCCGCGTTGCCGCCGAGCTCGAGGAGGACGCGCTTCTTTCCGGCGACCGCCTTCAAATGCCAACCGACCTTCGCGCTGCCCGTGAACGACAACGTCGCGAAGCGATCGTCTCTCACCAGACGCTCCGCGACGTCGACGTCGCACGGAACGATCTGCACCGCGTCCGCCGGCGCTCCCGACTCGCGTATGCACTCCGCGAGGAGCAGCGATGACATCGGCGCTTGCGGCGGCGGCTTGAGCACGATGCTGCAGCCGCACGCGAGCGCCGGCGCGATCTTGTGCGCGACCAAGTTGAGCGGGAAGTTGAACGGTGCGATCGCGACGACCGGCCCTGCCGGAACGCGCACCCACGATCCGGAATAGCCGCGGCTCGGCGCCGTGACGTCGAGCGGGAGCACCTCGCCGACGATCCGCGTCGCCTCCTCCGCGCCGAGCTCGAACGTCGCGATTGCACGCGCGACCTCTGCGCGCGCGAGCGTGATCGGCTTTCCTGCTTCGCGCGCCATGACGGTCGCGAAGTCGTCGCGCCGCGTCGCGATCGCGTCGGCGATCTTCGTGAGGATCGATTTGCGATCGAAGCTCGACAGCGCGCGCATCGCATCGAACGCGCGCACCGACGCGACCGTCGCCGCCTCCGCGCGCGCCGCGTCCGCCATCACGACGCGGGCGAGCTCGTCGCCCGTCCACGGATCGTGAACCGTGAGCGTCGGCCCGTCGGTGACGCGTTGCGATGCGACGTGGAGCGCGGAGTCGACGGGAGAAGCCATGAGGAGATTAACCGCCAAGGCGCCAGGGTCGCCAAGAGAGATTTGGTGGTCGGCGACGGCTGGCGTCCTGACGGCCCGACCTCTCGAAGCGGATCGTCGGCGATCCAGTTTGCTGGATCCAGGTGCGTCGATTCGATTGCACGCTGCTCGGAATTTTCCGATGAGAACAGGAAAATGTGGGTTGGCGTGGTCCATGCTGTACGGACCTCATGGCTCTCTCTCCTCGCTTGGCTACATGGCTCGCGCCTCTCGCTCTCGGCGTCGCTGCAGCGCTCGGTGGCGCGTGCGGCGGCGGTGACGATCCCGGCTCCCCGCCCCCGGCCGACAACGGCGACGGTGGCGGCGACGCGAGCCCGTTCGACGACTCCGGAAGCATCTTTGGCAACAACGACGTCGTGTCGATCAAGGTCGATCCGCCGATGGCGTCGATCGAAGTGCTGAACGGCGCGCCCGCGTCGCAGACGTTCACCGTCACCGCGACGTTTCGCGATCAGACGAGCGCGCCGCTGAGCAAAGACGTGTCGTGGAAGTCGACGAACTTCCCGGTCGGAAATGTCGACGGCATCGGTCGCTACACGACGACGGGCATGACTGGCGGCGGCGTCATCGTCACCGCGACGTACAAGGCGCTCAAGGCGAGCGCGCAGCTCGACGTGAAGCTCCACACGCAGATCAATCCGGGGAACATCGGCGGCGCGGCGCAGACGGCGCTCAAAGGCGCGAGCGTGAAGGACACCGTCGCGACGTGGGCGTACCCGTACGACGGCACCGTGTTTCCGCGCGGGCTCCTCGCGCCGCCGCTCATGTGGATGGGCGGCGCTGCGGCCGATGCGTACTACGTTCACCTGACGAGTCCGTACTTCGAGCTCGAGTCGTTCACCACGGCGCCTCCGCCGGCGGCGTTCAACTTCGACGGCGTCGACTGGGAGAAATTCACGTCGTCGACGGGCGGCGCCGCGCAGCTGAAGGTCGCGCGCTACGACGGAGTGAAGGGGACGATCCTCGCCGATCACAAATGGACGGTCGCGCCCGGATCGATGCGCGGGACGATCTATTACTGGGCGAACAACAAGGGGCGCGTGATGCGCATCAAGCCCGGCGCCGCGATGCCCGAGGATTTCAGCGCGGCGACGTTCGCGACGGCGATCGGAAACGGCACCGTGCCGAACGCTTCGTGCACGATGACGTGCCACACGGTCTCGGCGGATGGATCGACGCTCGTCAGCGGCGGCGACAGTCTCGGCGGGACGTACGATCTCCTCACCAACACGATCAAGCACGACACCGGCGGCGGCGCGGGGACCGCGCAGAAGCGCGTGTGGGCGATGCCGGCGGTTTCGCCGAACGGAAAGTACATCGTCGAGAACGGTTCACCGCTCCCCGGACCGCCGGGCGCAGCCGACGGGATGTACTTGAGCGCGGACGGCGCGCGCGTGCAGAATAGTGGGCTCGACGGCGCGCGACTCGGCATGCCGGCGTTCGCGCCGGACGGAACGCTCCTCGCGTACGTCGACGTGAACAGCGGCGGACTCGGCGCGTACAGCTTCGATCTGCAGGCAGGCAAAGCGTCGAACCCGCGCGCGCTCGTGCCGCAAGGCGGCGGCGCCGGGATCGCGTTCCCGAGCGTCACACCCGACGCGAAGGGGATCATCTATCACCGCGGTCCGCTCGACACGCGCAACGGCGCGGGCGATCTCTTCTTCGCGAGCGCGGCGACGGCAGGACAGGAAGTGCGACTCGCGAAGCTCGACGGCGACGGCTATCCGTTCGCGGCGGGCGCGCGTGACCTCGCGCTCAACTACGAGCCGACGTTCGCGCCGGTCGCCTCAGGCGGCTACTTCTGGGTCGTCTTCACGAGCCGCCGTACGTACGGCAACGCGCTCACGGGCGGTGCGACCGTCGTGAAGCAGCTGTGGGTTGCGGCGATCGATCAGAACCCGATCGCTGGACAGGATCCCAGCCATCCTCCGTTCAGACTTCCGGGCCAAGAGCTCACATCGGTGAACATGCGCGGGTATTGGGCGCTCGATCCGTGCAAGGGCGATGGCCAAGGCTGCGCGTCGGGGACCGAGTGCTGCGGCGGGTACTGCGACGGCACGGGCGATGCTGGTGCTCCCGTGTGCCGCTCGCAACAGACGCAGTGCTCGCAAGTCGGCGACCGCTGCAACGCCAACGCGGATTGCTGCAACTCGTCGTCGGGAGTTACGTGCATCAACCATGTCTGCTCGGATCCGCCGCCGAAGTAGCAAGCCGCCGTCGGAACCGTCGGGAGGCGATGGGTCGTCCATGACGCAGACGCCCGCTCCCGACGCCGACGCGCTCCTCGAGACTGCCGACCGCTTGCAGCTGCGCACCGAGCTCCTTCAAGACAGCGTCGAGCGGTTGCGCGTGAGCGCGCAGAACCTCCAGAGCAGCACCGAGAGGTTGCGTTCGCGCAGCGCGAAGCTCGAGGCGCGGAGCAAGCACGGACGGCCGCCGCGCAAGGACGACTAGCGACGTACAAAACGACGACGGCGCGCTCCCCGAAGGAGCGCGCCGCGTCTGCGTTGCTACTGTCTCTGCGAGAGCGAGTTAGCTGCTCTTGCCGGAGACCGTCGCGCTCGCGCTGACCGACACGTTGATGCTCGCGCTTGCCTTCGCGCTCGCCGAGATCGCGCCCGTCGCGCACACGACGCCCGCCGCGCCGATGTCGCCGAGGGCCTGGAACGTCGCGACGCCCTTCGCCGCGAGCTCACCGATCGGATCCTTGAGCGCGAGCGTCAGGTTAATCGCCGCGCCGATGTCGGCGAGGTGCGCCGTGAACGCCGTGTAGAGCTTCTCGTCGCCCTCGATCGTGACTACCGCGTGCGGCGGCGGGCAGTCGACGGTGGCGGCAACTTGACCCTTGCAGGACGCCTGGCAATCGACCGCGCAGTCGAGCTTGCCCGTGCAGTGCGGCGGGCTGACGGCCGCCGAGCACTTGCCGTGGCAGGTACCCGAGCACATCGCCATGCCCGGCGTGTACGAGCACGTGCCGTTGCACGTACCGTTGCACATCGCGCCGGCTTGGACGTCGCACGATCCCGTACACATGCCGCTGCACGTTCCGCCCGAGAACTTGCCCATGCACTTCGCAGCGCACGTGCCGGTGGCCTTCGCGTCGCAAGTACCGACGCACTTGCCGTTGCAAGCGGCCGTCGTGTTCATGCCGTCGCACGTGCCGTTGCAGTTACCGCCGCAGCTTCCGCTGAAGGTGGCGCTGCAGCCGACATCGCACGTGCCGTTCCACATCGGCGCGTCGCACGAGCCGGTGCACGCACCGGAGCACGCGACCGCCGCCGTCGCGGTGCAATCACCCTGACAGCTGCCCATGCACGCGACCGACGGCGCCGTGACGTCGCACTTCGCGTCGCACGTCCCCGCGCATTCGACAGTGACTTCACCGCCGGTGCAATGCGCCGACACGTCGCATCCGCCGCTGCACTTGCCTTCGCAGGTGCCTTGCGCCTTGATGTCCGCCTTGCAGTTGAAGTCGACCGTCAGCGAGACGGTGACTCCGGCCGCGAGCGCCGCCTTGATGCGGACGTTGAGGACGCCGCACGCGTCAGCCGCCGTGGTCTTCGTCGCGTCGAGACCGAGGTCCGTGTTCATCGCGTTGCAGACCGTCATCCACTTTGCTTCGACCTTCTCGGCCGCCAATTGGAGAGCGGCCGCAGCGTCGCTGAACGCCAGGACCGTCGCGGTCGCTTGCGCCTTGACGTCGAGGCTGCCGCAGCCACCCAACGGATTGCTCGCTGAGCTGCAGCCGTTCGACAACCCCATGATCCCAATCGCACCGGCGACGACCGCCGCGGACATGAACTTCAAGCCACTTTTGTTCTTCATTAGAAGCTCCTTCGGTTTCGGCGGTGCCCGTTCGCACGAGCCTCGACATGGGATCGACGAACTCCCCACGAGATCCATCCAATCCTATCCGAAGGAACCGTACCTCACGGCGCGCGCGGAGGCGAATCCCGCGGTAGCTGTGCGGAATTGCCTCGCGGGCGGCGTTACCGAAGTGTCACAGCGTGAGGCTCAACGCCCGCTCGCGGACATCTCCGCGGTGCGATCCTCGCCCCACCCCTCGTCGACCGCGCGCCGAAACGCCGCGAGCCCCGCGCGGATCCGTTCTTCGCTCGTCGCGTAGCTGAATCGCACGTACCCCGGCGCACCGAACGCGCCGCCTGGGACCGCGGCGACGTGCGCGCGATCGAGAAGCCAGAACGCGACGTCCTCGTCGCTCGCGAGCACACGCCCATCCCATGGGATCCCATACAAGCTGCGACAGTCCGCGAACGCATAGAACGCCCCCTCCGGCGTGCGGCACGACACGCCGGGGATCCCGTTGAGACCGCCGACCATCACGTCGCGTCGCTTTTGAAACGTCGCGCGCATCGTCCGCAAATCGTCGAGTGGTCCTTCGAGCGCCGCGAGCGCTGCGTGCTGCGCGACCGCGGTGGCGTTCGTCGTGCTCTGCCCTTGCACGGTGTCGAACGCCTTGGACAACGCGGGCGGCGCGATGCTCCAGCCGATGCGCCAGCCGGTCATCGCGTACGTCTTCGAGACGCCGTCGACGATGATCATCCGATCGCGAAGATCCGGCGCGAGCTTGGCCGACGACACGAACTTGAAGCCGTCGTAGACGAGCTCGCCGTAGATCTCGTCGACGATGAGCCAGCAGTCGTGGCGGCGCAGCACGTCGAGGAGCGCGAGCATCTGCGCTTCGTCGTACGCGGCGCCCGTCGGGTTCGACGGCGTGCAGAGGACGACGGCCTTCGTCTTCGACGTGATCGCTTTTTCGAGCTGCGCGGGCGACATGCGCCAGCCGTCCTCTTCGCGCGTCTCGACGATGACCGGCTTGGCGCCGACGATCCGCACTTGCTCCGGGTAGCTGACCCAATACGGCGCCGGGATGACGACCTCGTCGCCCGGCTCGTAGAGTGCGAGCGCGATGTTGAAGAGCGCGTGCTTCGCGCCGACCGTCACGCAAATCTCCGCGGGCGTCGGCGTGTAGCCGCGCATGCGCGTCGTGTGATCGCAGATCGCCTTCTTCAGCGCGGGGAGGCCGGTGACCGCGGTGTACTTCGAGCAGCCGGCGTCGATCGCGCGCTTGGCCGCGTCGAGGACGTGCTTCGGCGGCTCGAAGTCGGGCTCGCCGACTCCGAAACCGAATACGTCGATCCCGCGGGCGCGCATCTCTTGAGCGCGCGCGCTCATGGCGAGCGTGGCGCTCGGCGCGACGGCGTTCAGGCGTTGAGCGAGGCTTCGAGGCACGGGCGTCTCCTTCGCGCGGAGGTTTACCATCTTGGTCCGCCGCGTCGATGCGGCAGTGGTGCCCCCAAGAAATGAAACCTAGGCGAAACAGAAGGCGATGCGGAAGCGGCAACAACGGGGGGCGACGTGGAGACGACGCGGGGGCGACGAAGGATCAGGCCTCTTTGGCCTTCACTTCTTTCTTCTCGACGGGCACGTCGTCCTTTTTTTCGTCGGAGCCCTTCGTCGACGGCTTGTCGAGCTCGTCGGCCTCTTTGATCCCCTGCTTGAAATTCTTGATCCCCTGGCCGAGCCCCTTGCCGATGTCGGCGATGCGGCCCGCTCCAAAGAGGAGGAGCGCGACGAGCGCGATGATCAAGATTTCGGTGACGCCGATGTTCCCCATGGCCTTTTTCTAGTGCTAGCAGCGCGCATCAGAAGGGGCAAGCGCCACAAAAGAAACGCGACGGCGACAACGGCACCCGCGCCGGCGATCGGCATGGCCATGTAATAGAGCGGGCGCACGTCGAGGCGCTCGAGAACGCGCAGCACGCCGAGCGCCGTGAGCGGGCCGGCGGCGCCGACGACGATCGCCGCGATGCGTCCGCGCACGATGCCGAGAAGCGCCGCGATCGCCACGAGCGCCGCCGCCGCGACGCCCGATGCCGCCGACAAGAGCGCGCGCATCGCCGGTGGCAACGTCGACGCGCGGGACCATGGCGCGAGCCCGCGCAACATCACGGCGTCGACGCGCAAGCTCGTCGGCGGCGAGGTCGGCAAGCTGAGGCGAACGTCGTCGAGATCGATCGCGCGAAAGTCGCCGGCGATGCGCGCGTCGGTCGCCGTGAAGAGCGTGCCGGTCAGTCCCGCGGGCGCGTTTCCGACGAGGCGCGGCGCGATCGACGGCGCGCACACCCACGTGAGCTCGGTGAACGGGATCGCGTAGGTGATCGGCGCTTTCGCCTTCGCGCACGACACGCGCGACTGCGCGATGAGCTCCGTCGCGACGCGTCCCGGCTCGTTGGCGTCGCGACCCCACGCGAGCGCGACCGTCGCGAGGAGCACCGCAAAGAGCGCGGCCTGCGGTGCGAGCGCCGCGACCGTCCGCGCCGGACGCTGCCCGAGCGCTTGAAGCGCGCGCGCTTCGCCGCTCTCGACCAGGCGCACGCTCGCCAGCGCCCATCCGACCGGCCAACCCACGAGGAGCGCGGCTTCGAGCGCGATCGACGCGAGCCCGCGCGCGAACGGCGCCGCAACGCGCCACGGAACCGCCGGATCGAAGAGCCACGGCAAGAGCCGCACGGTCCCCGCCGCGAGCGCCGCGATCGCGAGCGCGCCCGACGCGAGGACCGCCGCCTGAAGCGCCGGAAGCGCCAGCGGGTTCGCCGGGCTGCGGGCGAGGGAGAGGAAGGGGAAAGGGGCGAACGGCGACCGCAAGATCTGGCTCCTACTCGACAGCTGAACGGCATGGTACTTTCTCGCCACCCATATCGAGGACCATTCTCGAAACGGAAAATGAGGCGATTGATGCGCACGACGAACCGAGACTCCAAGCAGCTCCGCCGCACCCTCCTTGCCGTGTTGACCGGCGGCGCCCTGTTCTCGGCCCTGGCCGTCGGCGCGAACCCCGCAGCCGCGGAAGAAGTCTCGCCCAAGGGCAAAGGCATCGTCGGCGGCGCGCTCCTCGGCGCGGAAGTCGTGACGATCGTCGAGTCGTTCATCGGCGTGCGGCAAGGCTGGGCCTACGGCGTCGGCGCTGCGGCCGGCGCGATCGGCGGCGGCGTCGGTGGTTACTTCATCGAGCAGAGCTCGACGGACGGGCGCGTCCCCGTCTACATGCTCGCGGGCGGTCTCGCGCTCATCATTCCGGCGATCGTCCTCACGCTGAACGCGACCCGCTACATGCCCGACGAGACCGCGACCGAGGACAAAGGCGTCCCCGCGGATGTTCCGCCGGCCGATCCGGGAAAGGTCGGCGGCAGCGCCGTCGCGCCCGGAACGCCGGGCATCGCGCCTGCCGCTCCGCCGGCACCGACCCCGGCTCCGACACCCGCGCCCACACCGCCCCCGCCGCAAGCCGCACCGCCGATCCCGGACGCGCTCCTTCACCTGAACGTCGAGCCCGCGCGCCGTTCCAGCTTCCGCGTCGGCGTCCCTGTGCCGGTGGTGAAGCAGATGTGGTCGCAAGGTGAGCTCAAGCAGTACGGATTGCAGCAGGGGACGGAGATGCGTCTCCCCGTCGTGCGCGTCACGTTCTGAGGCCGCTCCTCCTATAGGGTTCCATTGCGCTGCCCGGCACTGGTACGCTTCCCAGAGTTACCTTTGGGCGTAGTGCGGAGCTGTGTCTCTAGTTCTCTCCAGCGGAGCGAGCACAACGAATGCAACAGTCCCCCCAGCGAGTCCCTCAACCTGTGAAGCCGACGGATCCGATGCTCGGCCGGGTGATCGCAGGGCGATATCGCCTCGAGGCGCGCGCGGGCGAAGGCGGGATGGGCGTCGTCTACCGCGCTCGTCACGTCTTGATCGATCGCGTCGTCGC
>JBBQXV010000148.1:0-22695 GCA_038209335.1 Polyangiales bacterium
CGACCGTCGCGTGCGGGAGGTTCCTGAGCCAGTCGACGAAGACGCGCTCGCCGCGTAGCGCGATGCGGTACGCGATCGTGAGCTCGTCGGGGTGCTTCGCGGCGAGAAGCGCGGCGAGCTTCTGCGTCGTCGAGGCCAGCACGTCGCCGGACACCGACGGTCGGATCGCCGCGACGACGTGGTAGCCCTTCGATCCCGTCGCGATCGGCACCGTGGCGATCCCGAGCTCGGCGAGCGCGTCTCTCGTGATGTGCGCGGCGCGTTGAACGAGCGCGACGGCGCCGCTCGGCGGATCGAGATCGAAGACGACGCGGTCCGGTCGATGCAGATCCGAGACGCGCGCGGTCGGCACGTGGAGCTCGATGGCTCCCTGGTTCGCGAGGTACGCGAGGTGCTCGGGATCGCGGACGAGCGGGTAGACCGTGACGTCGGGATCCGCGGCGCCTTTGCGCGGATGCTTCTTCGTCGCTCCGCTACTGCGCGGGACTTCGAAGCGCGCGATCGACGGCGGGTAGTGCGCGGGGACGTTCTTTTGGAAGAAGCCGGGCGCGGCGAGCCCCTTGGGGTAGCGGCGGATCGAGAGCGGGCGGTCGACGATGTGCACGAGCGCGCGCGCGGCGATGCGTTCGTAGTACCGGGCGACGTCGCCCTTCGTGCGACGGACGTCGGGGAAGACGACGCGGTCCGCGTTCGATACGTCGACCATGGGGTCACCGAGTCTACGTCAAGGCGCGTCGATCATCCGCTGCGCTTCGACGCGGCGCAGGCCTTGGGGGTACGCGTCGATGTACGCCCGCGCCAACGCCGCGGCTCCGGGGCGATCGCCGAGACGCCACCGCGCGACGACGCGAAGGTACGCGGCGTCCTCGCGGCGCGAGTCGTTCGGGAAGTCGACGACGAAGCGCGCGAGCAGCGGCTCGGCGTTCGCGTAGTCCGCGCCACGAAACGCGGCCATCGCCTCGGCGAATCGCGACGCGGCGGACGGCGCCGAGGACGCGGACGGCGCCGCGCTCGGCGTCGCTCGCGGCAGCGAATGCGCGTGGCTCGACGTCGGTGCGGACGGCGCGACGACGTCGGGCGGGAGCACGGGCGCGATCTTCGACCAGTGATCCCCCGCGCGCAGGGCGAGCTCGGCGTCGCCTCGACGACGAAGCACGACGCGCCCCTCTGCGACGGTCACGTCCCGCGTCACGCCGTCCTCGACCGTGACGTCGAAGCGCGTGCCGCGCACTTCGATCTCTCCGTCCGGCAACGAGACGACGAAGCGCTGAGCCCCTTCGAGATGCGGAACGGCGAACGACGCGGCGCCGTCGACGAGATCGATCGTCGCGGTCGCGCCGTCGGTGCGGCTTCGCCAGACGGCGCCGCTGATGCTCGCGACGTCGAACTTGGGCGGCGTCGCGACGTTCGTTGCCACCGGCACGGCGACGCGTGCGCGCGCGATCCAAACGGCCGCCCCGACGAGCGCGACGACGAGCGCCGCTGCGAAGGGGAGCCACCGCGTCGCGCGCGTGCGTTGTGTCGACACGATGCGCGCGTTGGCTTCGCGCAAGAGCGACGCGCGCAATCTCTGTCGTTCGAGCGGCGCTGCATCGTCCACGGACGCGGCGTCCATCGTCAGGTCGACCGCGCGGATCGCGGCGAGCTCGCCTTTGCACGCAGCGCACGCGCCGATGTGGCGCTCGAACGACGCCCGGTCGGCGCCGTCGAGGCGGCGGTCGACGAGCGCCTCGGCCTCCCAGCTTCGCGTGCATTCGGCGCGGCTCATGTTTCCTCCGCGAGCGCGCCGCGGAGCTCGATCCGCGCGTGATGAAGTCGCGTCCAGATCGTCGCCACGGGAACCTGGAGCGCGTGGGCGGCTTCGTCGCCCGACATCCCTTCGAGCGTGACGAGCACGAACGCCTCGCGCTTCTTCACAGACAGCCGGCCGAGCGCGTTCCACGCGCGCTTCGCTTCGGCGCTGCGCACCACGTGCTCTTCAGGCGTCGCGACGCGCGCGGGCGGTGGCTCTTGCGCCCACCTCTGCACGCGAACGAGGAGACGCGCGACGAACCGTCGGTGACGACGCGCGATCATCGCCGCCAAACCGAAGAGCCAGGGTTTCACCGTCGCGTCGGTGCGAAACCGCGCGGCGGCGTCGACGAGATCGAGGAACGTTTCTTGAACGAGATCGTCGAGATCGCTCTCCGGCATGCCGAGCCGCGCGAGGAGACGACGCACGTCGGCGCCGTGGCGATCGAACAGTGCGCCGAGCCCGCTGATGTCGCCGGCCGCGATCGACGCGACGAGCTCCGCGTCGGTGCGCGGTGCGCTCCGCGTGATCCCTGCGTTCGCGTTCGCCGGCTTCACGGAAGCACCGACGTCTCGACGCCGATCGCGAGCGTGAAGCTCCACTTCGGCAGTGCGGGGAGCTCCGCGCTCGACGCCACGTGCGATCCGACACCGAACGCGGCGTCGATCTGCGAGCGAAGTCGGAAGCGTCCGAGCAACGGAAAGACGAGCCCCGCGTACGCGCCGAGGCGCGGATCGACGAACGAATCGCTCGTACGCGATTCATGCCGTCCGTCGGTCGCGAGTGTTCGCTTGACGAGCGACTCGCGCGCGGCGAACGCCCCCGCGGTCGCGCCGACGACGAGCACGAACGGACCGACCGGCGCGCGATGCCCGAGGACGAGGCCGCCGCCGATCGCGCTGAGGTGCACGTGTCCGCTGGGGCGATCGTCGTCCGGCTCTTGATCGGCCTCCCATCGTCCCATCAGCCCGAGCTCCCAGCGCCCGAGCAACGCGGCGATCTCGACCCCGGCGACGCCGGACCCTTCGAAGCCGGGCGCGTGACGAAGACCCGCGCCGACCGAGAGGAGGACGCGGCCGCGATCCGCGAGCGTTCGCGGAGCGTCGCTCACCGGGGCCTCGCGCGCGTAAGGCGTTTGCACGGGGAGCGTGGGCGAGAGTGGTGGCGGAGCGACGTGCGGCGCGGGGGGCTCGTCTTGCACCGGTCCGGTGATGACGAGCGCGTCGACGAGCGGCGCGAGCTCGCTCGGTTGCGCGATGTGACGTACGGCCATACGGCCGTCTCGCGTCGTGAAGGTCACGGTCGCGCCGGCCGCATCCACGACGACGTCGATCTCGCGGCAGTCCCCCGCGCGACCCTCGCGCTCGGCGACCGCGCGCTCGACGTGCGCGATCTCGCTCGCCCAGTCGTCGGCTGCGTGCGGGCCGCGCAACGTCACGACGCAGCTCGGATCTGCGGAGGCGATGTTGGCCGCCAGGACGCACGCGCCGAGCGCCGCGCAAGGGGAGAGCGATCGGCGGAGAAGGCGAAGCAAAGGGGACCGCATGACGGGTTCACGAGTCTAACCCCCTGTCGTTCGAAAGACCGTCACGGCGTTGAATCGCCTCTCGAAGAGCGGAGTCCGGACCACCACCTCTGCCCACGCAAAGGCACTCCGCCGTTGGCGGGGCGGACCTTCATGGGAAAGCGCGTATTGCGGCCGCGCCGGTTCACGTCACGCAAGTCGCCGCGATTCAGCGCCCCGCGGCATCGTAGTCGGCGAGCGCGCGGAACACCGCACCGTAGCTTTGCATGATGGCCGCGAAGATCCGTACGAAGAGATCGGCGGGCGCCTCGGGGTGCTCGGTCGCCATGATGGCCGATCGGACGTGGGTGGGCTGACGCCCTGACATCGACTTTTCCGCCCTCGCCGAATCGGCGTACGATGAATGTTGCGCTCTGCTTACCCGCCACCTCTCCGGGGTCCCCATGACATTCCTACGACGTGCTGCGATCGCATCGGTGGTCTCGCTTGCTGCTGCGCTCGGCGGCTGCACCACGCTCCTCGGTGACTTCTCGGTCGGTGGAGCTGCCGACGATGCGTCCAGCGGCGATGGCGGAAGTGGCGACGGCCAAGTCAGCGGCGACGGCCAAGTCAGCGGCGACGGAACCGTATCGACCGAGGGCGGCGACGGCACGACCGGCGGCGCGCACCTCAAGATCGACAAGGCCGCTCATGACTTCGGAACGCTCACGTCGGGCGCGATGCAATCGGTGACGCTCACCGTGACGAACGACGGCACCGCGTCGACCACGATGCTCGATCTCCAGATCGTCGGACCGGCATTCGCGATCAGCGGCGGCACGTGCAAAGGCCCGGGCGGCGCCGTCACGCTCTCACCGAACGCGAGTTGCACCGTCAGCGTCGACGCGATCACGAGCGCCATCGGGATGAAGGTCGGCACGCTGACCGTGTCCGAAGGGACGAACGATTCGGTCAACACTCGGCTCTCGTCGAACATCGTCATGTCGTGCCCTGGCAACATGCCGACCGCCTGCAACGGCGTGTGCGTCGACACGATGTCCGATCCCGCCAACTGCCAGACCTGCGGACACTCGTGCCCGCCTGCGGCGAACGCGACGGCGAACTGCACGGGCGGCACGTGCGGCTTTACGTGCATGTCGCGCTTCGAGAACTGCAACGGTCAGCCTGGCGACGGTTGCGAAGTCAACACGACGAACGATCCGAACCACTGCAACGGCTGCGCGGGTCAGTGCTCGATCATGAACGGCACGCCTGCATGCACGAACAGCGTGTGCGCGATCGGGATGTGCACCGGAGCGTTCAAGGATTGCAACATGAGCGCCGTGGACGGATGCGAATCCGACACGAGCAGCGACAACGCACACTGCGGTTCGTGCGCGACTCCGTGCGCGCCGGCCAATGCGACGCCCAACTGCAGCGGCGGCAACTGCCGAATCGGATCGTGCAACTCCGGTTTCAAGGACTGCAACGTGACGCCGGGCGACGGCTGCGAGATCAACATCAACACGGACAGTGCCAATTGCGGCGGCTGCGGAAACCCGTGCATGGGTGGACGGATCTGCTCGGGGGCATCGTGCGTGTGCGGTGGCGGTACGCCGGATCTTTGCGGAGGTGCCTGCACCAACCTCCAAACAGACGGCGCGAACTGCGGCACGTGCGGGCACGGCTGCCTCGGCGGGACGTGCTCGGCCGGCATGTGCCAGCCGATCCTCCTCGGATCGATAACGGGGATGGGGACCGGAATCGGGGTCGAACAGGGTGCCGTCTTCTTCGCGGCATCCGGCGCGAACGCGTACAAGTGCAACGCCACCGGCTGCGCCGGCAATCCGTTCGCTGTGGCGACGGGTTTCACGACCGCAGGGACGGTGTTGGCGGACGTCCCGAGCGGCTTCGTCTTCGTTACCGACCAGAACGGCGGCGCGGTCGCGAAGATCAACCCGAACGGCGGGGCGCGTCTGTTCACGATCACCGCGCAATCCCAGCCTCGTGGCCTCGCGGCGGACGGCAACTTCGTCTATTGGGGCGCCAACAACCAGATCGCACGCGCGAACAAGTTCGACGGCAGCGGCCTTACGACCGTCGCGACCGGGCTCGGCTTCGTGTACGGCCTCGCATTCGATCCGAACACCGGAGCGCTCTTCGCCGCGGACTACGCCGCGAGCGGCCAAGTGATCCGGTGCAACACTCCGAGCACGACGGGCTGCGGCGGGGCATGGACGAACCTCGCCATCAGCCAGCCGTACGCCACGCAAGTCACCGTCGCGGGTGGAAGCGTCTATTGGACCCGACTCGGCACTCCACCCGCGTACAACGACGGCGGTCTTTTGAGCACGCCCGTCGGCGGCGGTACGGTGACGGGGAACGCGACCGGGCCGACCTACGGGTTTGCGTTCGGCGCGACGTCGGACGCGAGCTACGTCTACTTCGCGGGAGGCAGCAACATCAACCGCGTGGCGTTGGGAGCTTTTAGCGCGACCGTCATCGCGAGCGGCGTCGGCGTCGCGCGCGCGGTCGCCAATGACAACGTCGCCGTCTACTGGATCGACGATTCGGGGCAAGTGAAGCGCGTCGCGAAGTAGTTATTTCATCGTGCGGGGAGCGCGGAGCGGGTGTGCGCGAACCGCCCACGCGCGTGCCGATCTTTGCCTGTCCCCCCAACCGTGAGCGCTTTGGCCTACAATGATCCTCGTGGGGAATCCCGACGCCAGGAAGCGCGCTCGTGTACCGCGTCCGAGCACGGAAGCGGACGACGCGAGCTCGCTCCTCTCGTCCGAAAGCCGCGAGACGTTGGCGACGATCACGGATCCCGTCGAGCTCGAAGCCGCGCGCGTCGCGTCGAGCTTCACGAGTGTTCCGTCGGCGATCGAGGTCGGTGAGATCGAGGTCGACGTCGACGACATCGGAGACGCGTACGCCGACGACGAAGCGCCGACGACGCCGGCGACGACGTCTTCATCGCCGCCGCGCGGCGGATACCACGTCATCGCCGAAGGGGACGACGCCGTCGGCGAGCACTTGACGCTCGACGAAGCGCTCGCGCTCGCCGCATCGGCGAGGCAGCACGGCAAGCGGTACGTGGCGGTCGTCGACGACGCGACCGATACGCTCGTCGACGAACCGACCTCGCATCGTTGAGCGCGCGGATCTCACAATGGCGATGTGATAGAAAGAAGGGTTGGGGGGACCGTCGGTGCGCCAGAGAGCGCGATCGGACGGTGCGATGGATATGGCGAGAGCACCGTGACGCGCAGGAAGCTCGATACGCCGTTCGGCACGCAGGCGACGACGACGCTCGACCGCATCGACCAGGCGGTCACGCCGTCGCCCGACTCGCTCGCGTCGGCGCTGCAATCGCTCGCCGACGCGGTCACGCCTTCGAGAGGAGACCATCCAGCGACCTCGCCTTCGCAGCCGCCGCTGTCGAGCGAGCAACGACTCGCCGCGCTCCTCGCAGAGATGCACACCGCGCTCGACGCGCGCGATCACGCGCGGGCGCTTCATGCCGCGGAGGACGCGCTTCGCGTGAAGCCGGATCTCGCGGTCGCGCTCATGTGCAAGCGCGAGTGTCGCCGGTTGATCGAGAGCGCGTGCATCACGCGCATCGGTTCGAAGAGCCAGGTGCTGCGCGTGCGGGTGAGCGACGTCGATCAGCTCGGCCTCGATCCGCCGTCGCGGTTCGTGCTGTCGCTCATCGACGGGCGAGCGACGATCGCGACCGTGATCGAGCGGAGCATGATGGATCGGATCGCGGTGCTGCAGTTCGTCGACGAGCTGGTCGCGCGGGGGATTGTCGGCGCGGTGTGATTGGGCTCGGCGCGTGATTTCGAGGTCCGCGCTTTGCGTCAGGGAGGAGAAACGCGCTACACTTAGAAGCGATGTCACCGCGCGCTCGTAAGCTCTTTCGCTCGAGCTCGGGCGTCGTGGCGTCGCGAGCCGTGCTCCTGTTCGCAGCGGTGACGATGCTGTTTGCCGTCGCGCGCGGCGGCACACGCTTCTTCTATTGTCCGATGACGCAGCAGTCGTTCGACGCGTCGCCGTGCTCAGCCGCGCACGACGAGGCGGACGACTCCGATCGCGCGACGGTGCGGAACGCCGACTGCTGCGAGCAGAAGTGGCGTGCGATGGCGCCGCCGTCGTCCGAGCCGAACGTCGTGCAGCCGAGCATCGCGCGCGCCGCGCTGACCGCGCTCCTCCCCGCCCGGCTCCTCGACGTCTCGATCGCTTCATCAAAACCCCCCTTTGGTCTCGCGCCATTCGTTCGCGCGGGTCCGCCGCCGCCGACCGCCGGCGAACGCCGCGCGCAGTTGATGGTCTTTCACACCTGAGCAGGCGCGCGTGATTCGCGCGT
Source organism: Polyangiales bacterium (assembly GCA_038209335.1). Classification (GTDB taxonomy): domain Bacteria; phylum Myxococcota_A; class Polyangia; order Polyangiales; family Polyangiaceae; genus JBBQXV01. Next base: position 7,666 of record JBBQXV010000148.1, read on the forward strand.
CCTCCGTCGTGATGACCATCCACGTTTCCAAAAAAGGAGTTCGACCATGACTACCGAACAGGTTCGTCGTCTCTGGAAGAAAGCGTTGCCCTACGCCCTCGCGACCGTCGTCGTTGGCGCCGTAGGATCGACGATTGCGCACAAGTACCTGAGCGACGATTGCTGCACACCGGGAGCAGCGTGCTGCGTTCCGGGCGCGGCGTGTTGCAACGGCGCGCACAAGCTCGCGCAGGACTGAGCGAATCGCACGACGGACGCCGGTGCTCACCGTGGGCACCGGCCATCCGACCGCGCCGATCGTTCGCGCCGGCGGCAACCGTCCACGGCCGCAGGGCGTCGTCGCGAAGCCGAGCCTCACCCCGGCGCACGCGGAGGCGATGAAGCTGAAGGCGCCGCATCCGACGACGCACAAAGTACCGGGCTCGCTCGCGCAGGTCTTCAAGCTCGCGCCGGGCGCCGCGGCGTTCGCGCTCCCCGGAATCATGGTGACGCTCAACGCGCACGGCGGTGAGCTCTACATGGGCAGCAGTGGCGGATCGTACGAGCAGATGCCTGCGAACAAGAGCGGCACCGGCATGGAAGGCCTGATGATGCTGAACCTCGTGCCGGAGTCTCCGACGCAGAACTATGCGTTCTCGTGCGACGTGACCCCGAATCGCAAGTACCGCGTGCTCGTCGATGCGTACTACGCGAAGCCGCTCGGCGACACCGACACGATCCTCACGGACACGATCACCCACGCGCCGACCGGGACGATCGACGTCATCTACGAGGCGACGTCGCCGCCGACGTTCGTGACGCTGTTCGTCTCGGCGGACACCGATTGGGAGCTCGCGGGTTGCGAGGGGTATCGGATGCCGTGAGCAGTTCTCCGTCAGCGTCTCACGCTGCGCGGGTCGCCGCCGGCGGGCGCCCATGGCGCATCACGATGTACCCGACGATCGCCCCGACGAGCGCGCCCGGCAGCATGATCTTCCAGTAGTAGTCCGGCCGCCCGTAGTGCGACGCGTTCAAGTGCGCGATCGGCAGCGTCACGAGCGACGCGACCACCACGCCGACCGCCACGCCGACGCGCGTCGACTCGAGCTTTCGCGCGATGAAGCCGATGATGATGCCGGCGACGAGTCCTTTGAAGCACGAGCCGACGACGATGCCGCCGATCTCAGCGGACATCTCCGGCGATGACACGAGCGCAGACAGACCGTCGAGCACGCCGAGGACGGCGCCGACGAGGAGCCCCGTGAGGGGACGATTCAGCATGACGACCTCCGTGGAAGAATAGACGCCGCGAGCGCGGCCTCACCCTTCCTTTCGACGTCCGCGTCCGTTCCTTTAATAATATCGACATCGCCGCTACGATCGCCCGGTGCGCGACGTGACCGGCTCGAACGACGCCCGATTCCCGACGACGCGCGGTTCGGCCGTGCGCGGTGCGCGCAGCGGAGACGCGGTGGAGCGCGAGCGATCGTGGAGCGTGCTCGTCGCCGGGTACTGGAAGCCGGCGTACAAGCACGTTCGCGTTCGATGGAGCGCGTCGCGCGAAGACGCGGAGGACGCGATCCAATCGTTCTTTTTGCGCGCGATGGAGAAGAGCTTCTTCGCCGATTTCGATCCGGCGCGCGCGCGGTTTCGGACGTTCTTTCGCGTCTGCCTCGACCGCCACGTCGCGGACGCGGTGAAGGCGCGCGGGCGCGAGAAGCGCGGCGGCGCCGTCGCGACACTCTCGCTCGACTTCGACTCCGCGGACGACGAGCTGGCGCGCGCCGGCGCGGCGGCGTGGGAGTCGCCGGAGGAGTGCTTCGATCGCGAGTGGCGCCGCAACGTCTTCGCGATCGCGATCGACGCGCTTCGCGCCGAGTGCGCCGACGGGCGCGAAGTCGTTTTCACCATCTTCGAGCGCTACGATCTCTGCGAGGGCGCGCGCCCGACGTACGAAGAGCTCGCGCGCGATCTCGGTCTCCCCGTGAGCACGGTGACGAACCACCTTTCGTACGCGCGCCGCGCGCTCCGTCGGATCGTCGTGTCGAAGCTCGAGGAGGTGACCGCGAACGACGACGAGCTCGCGGACGAGACGAAGCATCTCCTCGGTGCGCGCTGATGTGGATCCCCGACGCGGTACTGGATCACGTTCGCGAAGTGACCGACGAGCCGGACCTCTCCGCGACGAAGTACCGGATCGTTCGCGCGCTCGGGCGCGGCGGGATGGGCGCCGTCTTCGCCGCGCACGACGCCGAGCTCGATCGCGAGGTCGCGATCAAAGTCTCCACCGGCGCGCGCGCGTCGGGAGATCTCTGCGAGCGCCTCCGCGCCGAAGCGCGCGTCATCGCACGCCTCGAGCATCCGGGAATCGTCCCGGTTCACGACGTCGGCGTGCTCCCGGACGGGCGCGTCTACTACGTGATGAAGCTCGTTCGCGGCGAGCGTCTCGACGAGTGGGCGCGCGGGCGCGACGTACGTGTGGTGCTCCGATCCTTTCGACGCATCTGCGAAGCGGTGTCGTTCGCACATGCGCACGGCGTCGTTCATCGCGATCTCAAACCGGAGAACGTCATGGTCGGCGCGTTCGGCGAGGCCCTCGTCATGGACTGGGGAATCGCCGCGGATGCGTCGCGGCCCGATCCCGCGGTCGCGGTCGCGGTCGCCGGAACCCCCGCGTACATGGCGCCCGAGCAAGCGCGCGGCGACGTGGATGCGCGCGCCGATGTCTACAGCCTCGGCGCGGTGCTCTCCTTTCTCGTCGGGCGCGACGCGCCGAAGCCGCTCGCGTCGATCGTGCGTCGCGCGACCGCGGAGCGCGCCGACGATCGCTACGCGAGCGCCGCGGATCTCGCCGAGGACGTCGGCCGCTACCTCGACGTCGAGCCCGTACGCGCGCATCGCGAGAGCATCACCGAGCGCGTGGCGCGCTTCGCGACGAGGCATCGCGTGATCCTCTCGCTCGTCGGAGCGTATGTGCTCTTGCGCGTGCTCATGTTCGTGTTCGCGCGCTGAGCAGCGGTCGTCGACCACGTCGCAGCTCGCGCTCGGCGATGACGATCTCCAGCGCTTGGCAGCGCTCGCGAGACGATCGCGGACCATGTGCTACGCACTCGACCATGCCCGAAACGACCGCCCCTGCGATCACTGCCGACGAGTTCCTCGCGATCGTCCGCGCGAACATGCCCTCGACGAGCGAGCTCCACGTCGCGGTCGAGGAGCTGGGACGCGGGAGCGCGAAGATCCGCATTCCGTACGATCCGCGCACGGTGCGCGCAGGGGGGAGCATCGCGGGGCCGACCATCTTCGCGCTCGCCGATCTCGCGCTCTACGCCGCGACGATGACCCTCATCGGTCCCGAGGCGCTCACCGTCACGACCGACATGACGATCCACTTCCTCAGCAAGGCGCGCGACGAAGCGCTCGTCGCGGACGCGCGCATCGTGCGTGCGGGGAAGATGCTCGCGGTCGGCGCGGTCGACATCGCAACCGCGTCCGGCAAACCGATCGCGCACGCCGTCGGATCCTACGCGTTGCCGGCGCGGTGAAGTCTCGGGCGATCGGACGAAGCGCAGCGGCGTTGGTTGGGAGTTTGTTCAGGCGTCGTCGTCGTCGTCGTCATCGATGGACATCGCCAGCGACGATTCGCACGTGCAGTTGCGAAGCTCGATGGTCGCGTCCGGCAAGTGCATCCGTCCGCAAAGCGGGAGCGCGAGCCACTGCTCGAACGTGTACGCGCGCCCGCACGCGCAATTCTTGTAGACCGACGCGAGCTCACGCGCGCGCTCTTCAACGGGAGCCTGCTGCGCGCGAAGGATGCGGTCCAACGCGAACGGATTGAACGGTTTGCAGAAGTACGCGTCGCACCCGGCGTCGCGCGCCGCGCCGAACATCTTCGCGCCGTGCGCCGTCACGACGATGACGAAGGTCGCGCCCGTGCGCGGGTCGGCCTTGATGAGACGCGTCGCTTCGATTCCTCCGATTCCCGGCATGGCGACGTCCATGAGGATCGCGAACGGCCGAAGAAGAAGCGCGGCGTCGAGCCCGCGCTCGCCGCTGCTTTCGCGCGCAGTGCGGTAGCCCATCTGCTCCAAGCTGGCTGTGTACATCGCGGCCGCGTCCTCGTCGTCCTCGACGACCAGCACGAGCGGCGACAGAAGCGTTGGTGCGGGCGGCCGAAGCAAGCCCGGCTGCGTCGGCGCTTCGTGGAACTCGAACGCCGAGGGCGTCGGCGACGGCGTGCTCACCCGACGCTCCGGCGGAGCACGTCCGATATCTTCGCGACGACGTCGCGCGGATCGCACGGTTTATCGAGGACCTCGTCGAATCGTTGGCGCTCGCCGACGTGATCGCGAAACGCGGTGATCATCACGACCGGAATCCGCGCCGTGCGAGGATCGCGCTTCAAGCAGAGCGCCGCCTGGACCCCGTCCATCATGGGCATCGCGTAGTCGAGCAAGATCGCATCGGGTTGGAGCTCGTGCGCCAGCTTGAGCGCCATGACGCCGTTCTCCGCCTCGGCAGTGCGAAAGCCGGACTCGCGGAGCTCTTCGGAATACGCCCGGCGCGTGTCGCCGTGATCGTCGACGACGAGCACGCACGGCCGCTCGCCACGGGATTCGGGATCGCGAGAGTCATTTTTGTCTTCGTGGGGCGAGATTGCCTCCTCGGGTTGCGCGCTCACTTCGCGCTGGCGGAGGATCTCATCCGGCGAACCTTGTTCTGGAAATGAACGAACGCGTTCCATGGCTTCCTCGTGTCAGCATTCCTTTGCGAGCATCGTGCCGGTTCAAGAGCGAGGGGAAGACACGAGCGGTCCCCGCCTTGCTCTAGGATGTCGGGATGCGCCGCTCGCTCTCGTTCGTTCTCGCTTCGATCGCCGCGTCCGTCGCGGCTTCCGCGATCTCCGCGGGCTGCGACCTCCGTGGCAAGAGCTCGTGCGGCGATAATCCCCCTGACAAAGCAGTCACGGTCACCGCGGACGTCGCTTGCCAGATCGCGTCGGGCGGACCCGGGACGCTCGGCATCGGGTTCGGCGGGACAGCGTGCGCGCAGACGTGCGGGCCCCCGTACGGCATCTGCAACCTGCCACCCGACTACTACGCCGCCTTCGAAGGCGCGAACCCGGACGCGTCCGCGCCCGACGCAAGCGACATGGACGCGGACATGGACGCCGATAACGACGGCGGCGACGCCGCGATCGCCGACGCTGGCGCGATCGACGCTGGCGCGATCGCGCGCGACGCCTCCGCGCCTCCGCGCTGCCCCGCGGTCACCAAGCCGGTGGTCGTGACGTGCGGCGTGTTCTGCGAGGGTCGCCTCACGGCGGGCATCGCGCGGCCGCGCCGCTCGAGCGCCGGTCCGGTCGGTGACTACTTCGCGCGGTGCGCGTACCTCGAAGCGGCGAGCGTCGAAGCGTTCCGTCGACTGCGCGACGAGCTGACCGCGCACGGCGCGCCGCGAGCCCTGCGCACGGGCGCGGAGCGTGCGCGCCTCGACGAGGTCCGCCACGCCGAGCGCACGTCGGCGCTCGCGCTCCGCTTCGGCGCGCGATCTCGGCGGCCGCGCGCGGTGGCGCCGTCCTCGCCGCGCCCGCTCTTCGCGATCGCGCTCGAGAACGCGGTCGAAGGCTGCGTGCGCGAGACGTTCGGCGCCGCGCTTGCGCACCACCGCGCGCTCACGGCCGGCGACGCGGTCGCACGGCGAACGGCGCGCGGGCTCGCGAAGGATGAAGGGCGACACGCGGAGCTGAGCGTGCGCGTCCTCGGTTGGACGTGGCCGCGCCTCACTCCGCGCGAGCGCAGGCGCGTCGTCGTCGCGATGGATCGCGCGTGGCGTGCGCTCGCGGCCGAGGTCGCGCAGCCGATTCACCCCGCGATCCAGCTCACCGCGGGGATGCCGGACGCGCCGCACGCGCGCGCGATGTTGACCCTCGTGCGCGCGGCGGTGGAGGCGCGGATCGCAACGCCGGAAGGGTGTTAGGTCCGGCGTGCGCGTGCGCGCTCCGTCTCGCGTGACGTAGCGTCGCGTCAGGGATGCGTGAGGCAGCCCTGCACGTGAAAGGCGTCGCCGCAGGCCGACGTGTCGACCGCGTTTGCCGGCGCGCGCAGGCACGCGAGGATCGCCGCATCGCACGTCGGGCTCGGCCAGACCTGGTACGCGTCGCCCGTCGTGAGCGCGAGCCGCGTGACCTTCATCGTGGGCGTGAACGCGAACGAGAAGTCGTCGTAGCGCGTGCCCACGACGATGCCGAGCTTCGCCGCGCCGACCACCGCGACCGCGACGCGATCGAGCGGCACGTCGACATGAAACGTCGACCCGTGCACGACGCCCGTCCACGACGGCTTCGGGTCCGGACCGATGAACGCGGCGGTGGCGCCGACGAGTCGCGACGTGAACGATCCGCTGACGCGCACCATCTCGGCGCCGCCCACGATGAACACTTGGAACGTCGGATCGAGTTGGAAGCCGGTGCCGTGCGAGGGCACGGGGGCGACGCGCACGTCGGCGCGCGCAGCGAACGACGCGGGGCCCGCCGGATCGACGGAGAAGAAGATCGGCTGTCCCTTCGCGAATGCGTGAAGCTCCGTCGCGGCGAACGTCGTCGTGAAGTGCTGAGCCGCGAACGTCGTCGTGCCGACTTCGTCGTCGGGCACGAACGCGAACGCGCCGTCGAGCGATTGGTTCGCGTTGCCGGTAAATCCGTAGCGCCCCGCGCTCGGCCCGGACGACGCGAGCGTCAGGCGAAAGCCGCCGGAGCTGGCGCGAACGTCGGCTTCGCTCGCGGAGGCCGACTCGTCGGATGTGGCGGTGGAGGCGGCGCAGCCGGTGAGGCTTGTGAACGCGGCAAACGCGGCGAGCGCGGCGAGCGCGGCGGTGGATACAATCGGAATCAGGCGCAAGAGTTCCTCCTTAAAGGGGAATGGATGGGAAAGCGCGCGTCTTTGCCCTGTCCCGCGCCGACAGTCAAGCCGTCGAGGCAGCGCGATTCACGAACCGCGTCGAGCCGAGCTCTTTCTGTGGGACCCGCCGGCCGAGCGCGTGTCTTGTCGCTGGACCGAACGGCGGCCCGCAACGAAGAGGACATCATGCACGCCAAGACTGCGTTTCGAATCGCCACGTTTGCGCTCACCGTCGCCGGAGGCGTCGTCGGCGCCGAAGAGGCCGCGCACGCCAACATTTCCCAGGACGCCGCGGGAGCGAACAGCATCGCCGTCCACTGGGGCTCGCCCCAGGATCGAGGCGACTTCTTCCAGGTTCGTTACTCGAGGTTCGCCTGGGACGCGTCGCAGTTCGATTTGTATTTCAACGAGTACACGATCAAGAACGCCATTCCGCTGACCGACTACACCGTGCAAGGCCACGCTTGCACGCACGGCTTTTGGAGCACGAGCTGCGCCGAGTGGAGCACCGGCACGTTCCGCGTGAGGAGCGGCGAGTGGTCCGTCATGCCGGATACCGCGCTCGATATCGGCGTCGGCAATGATCCCATGACGGACACGTGGATGATCAGCACTACGCCCTCCGGCGCGAGCCACGAGATCCGCCACTGGAACAGGGGCCGTTGGGAGTACGTCCCCGGCGACGCCGATCAGATCGACGTCGGCCCGAGCGGGCCGTGGGTGGTCGCGGCCGACCACAGCATATGGACGCTCGCCGCGGGCGCATGGCGGATGATTCCCGGTCTCGCCAAGCAGGTCGCCGTCGGCGCCGACGGCACGGTCTGGGCGCTCGGCAGCGAGTGGGAAGGCACCGGGTATGGCGTCTTCAAGTGGACCGGCGGAACGATTGGCAACCCGTGGGTGCGACAGCCGTACGCCGCGGCGACCCGCATCGACGTCGGACCGGACGGCAACCCGTGGGCTGTTGCGAGCGACGGAACGATCTGGCACTTCGAGGGCGGCCACTTCGTCCCGAAGCCCGGCGCCGCGGTCGACATCGCATGCGGCGGAGATGGTTCCGTCTTCGCGATCGGTACGGGTTTCGCGGGAGGCGGGAATCAGATCTTCAAGTGGAACGGCGTGGGTTGGACGCTTCTGCCCGGCGGGGCTGTGCGCTTGTCGGCCGATGGTCGCGGGAACGCGTTTGCCATTGCGAGCGACCAGCGCGTGTTTGCGCAGACGCTCTGAGGCCAGCGCGAGCGGCGCTCGTCGATCCGTGACCGAGATCACTCGTCCGGATTGAGCTCCGTCAACGCGGGCGCAATGTAGAGAACGCCGCCCGCCTGAATCCGACCGTTCACGGAGAAGGTCGACGCAACGCCGTCGCCGTTCAGATCGCCGTTTGCCGTCCCTACAAACTGGTCACCATCGGCCGAGCCCGACCCTGCGAGCTTGTACGAGTACATATAGTATTGGGGCGCATCCATCTCGTACTTCAGGCAGGCGAACCCCGCGTTCGCCGTAGCGTCCACCGTCCACTCCGACGGGGCCGACTGGTACTTCTTCCCGCTTACGCTGGACAGCGTCGCGGGCACCGACGTGGACGCTGTGGCGCAAAGAGAGCGTCGCCCCACGACGGGTTCGAGCTCGTACGCGGTCGCGGCGTCCTTCCCGATCTGCCCCAACGAGTTGCGTGCCTCCGCGGTCTTCGCCGCGGCGATGTACTTACGCATCCCTGCGATGCCGAGCACGGCAAGCGTTCCGATGATGAGTACGATGCCACCTACCGCCACGAGGATGACGATCAGCCAGATCGGGAACCCTCCACCGGACGGCGTGGGCCGTGCCATCGGCGCGAGCGGGCGCATCAACGGACGCGCGCATTGAGGACATGCTGCGGCGGCGTCGGAGACCTGACGCCCGCAATCGGGACACGTAATCAAAGCCATCGGGTCACCCTCTCCGTTGCGGCGATGCTACGACGTTGCTCACGAGGTGCGGGCGCTCGCTAGACGTCACCCACGTGCGCGCAGCTCGCGCACGCCGCGACCGGTCTTCTTTCGGAGAAGCGTGCGCAGCGTGACGCCGTCACCGTAGCCGACGAGCGTCGCGACTTCGTCCACGCTCGCGTCCGTCGTCTCGAGCCGATGCACCGCCTGCTCGACGCGGAGATCTTGCACGTACAAGAGCGGTGACTTGCCGAGCACGCTCTGAAGGCGTCGTTCGAGTGTGCGCGTGCTCGCGCCGATCGCGCGCGCGGCCTCGAGGAGCGAGAACTCCGCCAGGTGACGTCGTGACCATTGCTCGAATTTCTCGACGAGCGGATCGGCGTGAGCGACGAAGTCCGGCAGGACGTACGACGCTTGCGACGGTCGTTCGTCGAAGACCAAGTGGCGCGCCGTGGCTCGCGCGATCGACGGGCTCTGACGGCGGACCAACCACAACGCGAGATCGACGTGCGCGAGCGCGGCGCCCGCGGTCGCGATGCCCTTCGATTCGACGATCATGCGCGAGTCGTCGAGCTCCACCAAAGGGAATCGCGCGCGCATCATCGGCGCGAGCCACCACGTCGTCGTCGCGCGCTGTCCGTCGAGGATGCCGCTCTTCGCGAGCACGAACGTCCCGGTGCACGCGGCGGTGATGCGCGTGCCGCCCGCTCTCCACGCACGAAGCAGCGCGCCCGCCTCGGCGACGTCGCGCTGTTCGAGCCGCGGGGCGAGTGTTTCCGGCGTCTTCGCGCCGACCGCGGGCACGATGACGACGTCGGGACGCGGAGCGGTGCGCGCCGACTCGAGGCTCACCACGAAGCCCTGCGCGGTTCGCACGCGACGTCGGAACCCGATCTTCGTCACGACGAACCGCGCGCTCTGCCGTCGCGCCGCCAACGCGAGCGCGTTCGCCGTGTCGAGCGTATCGAGCACGGTGGCGAGCCCAGTGTCGAAGACTCCATCGAGGACGAGCACGGAAACGCGCATGGCGGAAATGATACCATCATTGTCGTTTCCGCCACTGCCGCCGAGGCCTTCGCTAGCCCATTGTTCGTCGCTGTCGACCTGGCCGTCGGGTCGACGAACAAGGAGACACGCTCATGGTCAAGGTTGGATTGGTGGTTCGCTTGGTGGCCAAAGCAGGCAAGGAGGAGGCGGTATCGACGTTCCTCGCCGGCGCGCTCCCGCTCGCTGAGGCGGAAGCATTGACGGTCACGTGGTTCGCGCTGCGTTCCGGCAAGTCGACGTTCTACATCGTCGATGCCTTTGCGGAGGACCGTGGCCGGGAAGCGCATCTCGGCGGCCCGATCGCAGCCGCGCTCATGGCGAACGCCGCCGATCTTCTCTCGGAGCCACCGACGATCGAGAAGGTCGACGTCCTGGCCGCGAAGCTCGCGAAGTAGTCGCGCCCGACCGGCTTGGAGTGGGGCGTCAACGCGCCCAACCGATTTCCCGCGCCGTCGTCGGTCCGACGCGAAGCTCCGCCAGCCGCTCCGGCACGCGCTCTTCGCTCGCGGACACCGGGCGATTCCGCGCCATGATCTCGACGAAGCTCTGCGGAAAGAGCGGCGAGCGCTCCGGCTCCGCGAGGCCGAGCGGAACGAGCGAGTGGCCCTGCGCGTCGTACTTGTCCGTCGCGCCGAGCGTGTGAAAGAGCTCGTGCGCGACGACGAGGAGCGCGAAGTCCGCCGAGTCCACGTCGAGCTCGACGCTTACGGTTCCGATGCGCCCGTCTTGCTCGCTGAAGCCTTCGACCATCTGGCGCAGCGCGCTCGTGGGCGGGCGCACGAGCACATAGATGCGCACGTCGAATGCGCTCGGGTCGAACGCCGCAGCGGCGTCGACGGTGCTCATGTAGCGCGACATCGACCAGCTGTGCTTCGCGAGATCGATGACGCCGTCGCCGTCCGGCTCGGGTGGCGCCGTGGCGACGTCGACGGGACCGAAGAAAGCGAAAGCGAACGGCTTGGGCGCATCCGGCCGGTAGCGTTTCATCTCGGCGGAGAGCTGCGCGTCGAGCGTGGCAAGGCGTACTTCGAGCGCGTGCACGGGGGCGGCGTCCATGGGAGTCGTGCGCAGCAGGACGACGGCGACGTCGAGCGTGTGATCCCAGTCCCGGCGCGCGCGGCGACTGTGGACGTCGCGCCATGCCCAGAGGAGAACGCCGACGAGAATGGTGAGGAGGATCGCGACACGAATGCGAAAGAACGTGCGCGAGCGCGGGCGCGGGGTGTCGTCCTTCGCGTCGGGGCGCGCTCCCATGGAACGAGCGTAGTGCTATTGTGCGTGCAGGGCTTGCGCTTCGCAGGAGGTGGCGATGTGGAAACCGACCGTGCGAGTCGCGTGCACCTTGAGCGCGCTTGAAGCCGCGACGGTCCCGGTCGCGTGCGGCGGCAACACGGCACCCGACGGACAGGGCGCCGAACGCCAGGCCTGTTACGCGAACGCGACGTGCAACGAGGGGCTCTCGTGCCTCATCGGCTTCTGCGTCGCCATCCCTGACGGCGGAGGCGACGCGAGCATCAACAAAGCGGGCACGACCGACACGATCGACGACGGCACGATCGATGTGACCAGCGAGCGGGCGACGGATGGCGCGGCCGTCGTGGACGCGGGAGCGATCGACGCACGCGACGCCGCTCCGTCCGTCGACGCCGGCTGCGTCGTCACGACGCCGCGACATCGGCGCAGACATCGGCGCGGACGCGCCGGGGGCGGGCGCGGTGATGACGGCGGCGATCGGCGTGCGCGGCGCGAGCCACCTGAGCATGGGGCTCTCGCAGCCCAGCGGCATCGCGGTCGACGCGACGACCGTCTACTTCGCGACGAGCGGCGACGGGAAGATTCACAAAGTGGCGATCGGCGGTGGCGCCGACATCGAGCTGGCGTCCGGTCAGGCGTCGCCGGCGAGCGTTCTGGTGGACGGAGGCTTCGTCTACTGGACCAACTATGTCGCGTCGGGGTAGGTGATGCGTCTCTGGCAGGTTCACGATCGGACTCTCCGCGTTCGCGTGGTTCCCGGATGGATTCGCGCCACGCCGTGACGGCTTCGAACAAGGGCCCTCGCTCCGTACGCGCGCGTGGACGATCCGCTACGGACACGGATTGGGCGTCGTCGCCGGCGTGACGACGCTCCCGAGTTGCACGCGCTTCGCGTCGAAGCCGACGCCGAGCGAGATGGCGCTGCAAGGTGTGCCAGCGCGGTTCGTGCCGTCCAACAGAATGTCGCTCGCTTGACGAATCTGTTGCGCGATCGAGTCGAACGCCGACCCCTGACAGAGCGACGAAGAGATTCGGCCGGCGACGTTCTTGAAGACGACGATGAACTCTTCGGTCGGCACCACCGCCGCGAGCACGCCGTTGGTCGCCGACTGGTTGTTCGGATCGACGAGCATCGTGAGGACGGCGTGATCGAGTGGCAGATCGATCTCGATGTCCGAGAACGCGATCGGCAACGTGATGCGCGCCGATGCCGTTCCGCTTACCCAGACGCGGTTGTTCATGTAGCCGCCCGAGAAGACCGCCTTCGGCATCGCGATCGTGCCGTTCACCGTGCGCGCGTCGACGGGCCACATGTCGCTGCCGTTCCACGTCGGCGTCGAGCCGAGCGACGTGCCGCCGAAGAACGCGCCGCCGAGCGGCGAGTAGCTCGCCTGTGGGCCGAGGCGATCGATCCTCATCAGGTTCGTGAACGTGCCCGCGTTGATGGCAAGGTTGATCTTCGTGCCGAAGTCCTGGCCCGCGGTCGTGAGCCAAATGGGGAGGATGTTCAGACCCCACGAGTTGTCGATGCCACCGGGGCCGTCGGTCTGCGTCGACTTCGATGCGCCCGCCGCGAGCGTGCACACGTTCGTCGACGTCTTGTCGGTGGCCAGCCCGTCGAGGTCGAGGCCGTAGTTCTTCCACGCGGTCTGCGAGGGCGTTCCGAGTCGATCAGTGTCGCCGACGTATATCTTGCTGAACGCGAATACCGTCGATCCCGCGCCATCGCCCGGTGGCCCGCCGGGATCCGGCGGCAGTCCGGTCGGCTGGCAGTTGCTCATTACACACGGGCTCGCGCCGCACGAGTGCCCGCAGGCCCCGCAGTTCGCGGAGTCGTTCATGGTGTCGACGCAGATGCCCTTGCAAAGCTGCGTCGACCGCGAGCACGTCGGCGAAACATCGAGCGACGCGTCGTCGAAGCTGCCTCCACCGTCCGTCGATGCGTCGGCGCCGTTTGCGGAGATCGTGGAGCCACCACACGCGAGCGGTAGCGCAAGAACGAGGAGAGCGGGCGAGGCGCGAAGAAAGCGAAAGAGCATCGTCAAAGGATAGCCGTCGAGCGTCGCGACGTCTCGCGCACGTGCCGCGTCAATCTCCGCAGATTTTTACCCGGAGTTCGGGCGAGCGCTTGCCCGTCGCTCGCTGTCGCTCGCCGATCGCTCGCCCGTCGCTCACCGGTCGCTCGCCCGTCGCTCGCTGTCGCTCGCCGATTGCCAATGTCTCTATGTCGCCGGCGCCAATCACGGCCCGTCGAAAGGAGGCAAGTCATGGTGTCGTCGATTGTTTTCCAGAGTCTGAAGAAGAGCATCCCGCAGTCCCCCGCCCAGCTCGCCTGGGCCCGCGAGCGTTTCCCCGCGCTCGCGCCTTACCCGACGTCGAGCGCGATCCTCGATGCGCTCGCCGCGTCGTCGGCGCTGTCCCACGAGGAGCGCGACGCGATCCTCGCGGTCCTTCTCCGGCAGCACGCCGAGTCGGTCACGCCGTACTGGTCCACGCTGCTCGCGGTGACGTTCGAGCCGATGCTTCGTAGGCTCGCGCGTCGCGTGAAGAGCGTCGACGTCGACGAGGCGGAGCAGCGCGCTCTCCTCGCGTTCCTCGAGATCGTCGCGAAGCTGTCGACGGCGTGTCCTTCGCAGAACATCGCGGGTCACTTCCGCGTCGCCACGGAGAGCACGCTCTTCCGCACGCTTCGCAAGGACCACAAGGGTCCGCCCACGGTGCCGCTCGACGATGACGCCGAGTGGGGCGCCCTCGCGATCGCGGAAGCCGATCGCCTCGACGCAGAGCGCTGCGTGGAGCTCATGGCGAAGATCGTACGCGCCGAGAACGACGGTGAGGCGACGTTGGCGATGCTCCTCGCGACGACGAAAGGGAGTGGAGAGTCGTTGAAGGCGTACGTCGAACGAGTGCACGCCGATCTCTCCGACGACGAGCGCAGCGAGACGTATGCGCGGATGCTCGAGACGCGCCGTCGCGTCATCCCGATGGTTCGAGCGGCGCTGCGCGCGGAAGGGAGGGCGGCATGAAGCCGTCATCCCCGAGTCATGCGAGCGCCGAGCGCGCTCGCGACATCCGCGCGCTCGGTGCCGCGGAGGACGAGCTCGACTGGCTCTTCACGTGCGCCGAGAGCGATCTCGGTAGGTGGTCGAGCTACATCCCGCTCCTCGTCGAGCATCTGTCGGACGGCGCGCGCGTCGGGCCGATCGACGACGAGGACGCGATGATCGCGCGCATCGACGCGGCGGGCGCGTCGCGACGAATCCGCGGTTGGATTCGGCAGATGCCGCGGACGCACGTCGAGACGTTGATGGCGGCGTACGAGGAGCGCGCGTTCTCCGAACGAGTGAGGAAGACGTTCGGTCAGCTGGCGGGAATCGCCGTACGACTGTCGACCGCGCACGCCGCGTTCGACGAAACGCGCGCCCATCGCATGACGTGCGCTCGAACGGTCACCGAGTGGCTCGACGAGCGCATCGTTCGCGACGGTCTTCGAGGCGTCGCGTCTCTCAAGTGGGAGGCGCAATGTCGATGGGTCGAGGCGATGAACGCCTACGTGAAGGTGCGCGATCGAGGGCCGAGCGTCGCGCCTCGACGCGGGTAGGCGCGCGATCCCCAACACGGCGAAGCGAACGCCGTGAAGGGGACGCGCCATCGACATCACGGCGCGTCGAATGCCGTGATGTCGGCGCCGAGTCTCGCCCTGTCGGTCGCGAACGCCCAGGTGTCAATCCGAAGTCCCGTCCGGTCAATCGCGACCGCCCTCGTCTCGATACGGAGTCGTTAGGGTGGAGATCCGACCGTGACGTGTAAGCGCCTGGGAATTTCTCAGATCGGAGGGTTGTTGCAGGAGGCATGACGAGCCCGAGCCGAGTGCAGGCTGCGCGAGCGGCCACGCGTGACCTGAAGGAAGCGAAGTCGACGCC
>JBBQXV010000149.1:0-22490 GCA_038209335.1 Polyangiales bacterium
CGCAAATCCAACATCCACTGGATCGGTGACGTGGCCGCGACGCGCGCCGGTGTCACCCCACGTTGGATCGGCCGCGGCGCTCGGCGAACGCTTCCTTCGCCCACTTCTCGGCGAGCGACGGATCGATCCCCGCGCGACGAAAGCCGGGAAAGATCACGTCGTCGAGCGTCTCGCGCACCACCTTGCGCGAGCGCGCGCGCGTGAGCATGCCGTGATCGGCGAACGCTTCGCCGGGGAGCGGCGCGTCGTCTTCGACGAGCTCGCGGAGCTTCGCCGAGTGAAGCCGAAGGAGCCACTTCGGGAGCGCGCGCTTCATCTCGGGCGTGACGTACTCCGAGACGAGGTGTGCCCATCCCGCGCGAGCGTGATCGATCTCGTCGGCGAGGATCGTGCTGAGCGCGGCGCGAACGAGCGGGCTCTTCGCTTGCGCGAGCGACGCCTCGAGGACTCCGCACGCGACCGTCTCGTTGATGCAGCACATCGCGATGATGTAGAGCGTCGCGTGCATCGCGCCCGTCGTCGGCGCGAACGGCGGAATGTGCAGCGGCGCCGGCACGGGCCACGCGGGCGCTGCGCCGCGGTACTTCGCCGCCATCTCGACGCTGATCTCGGCGTGATGAATCTCGTCGCGCACCGCTTGGCCGAGGATCTCGTAGACGGCGGGCGCGGCGCCGTGCTCGAAGAGCTCCACCGCGAGCGCAGAAAATCCCGCGGCCACGCGCAGCTCGAGGCCGCCGCGCTTTTCCCAAATGGCAGCGAGCTTCGCGCGCGCCTCCGCGGGCAACGCTTCGATCTCCGGATCGACGACCTCTTCGAACGAGCGCGCGTCGGGGGCAGCCTTCGCCCACCAACGTCCTTTGGTACCGCTCCGGCGAGGAGATCGCTTCAGCAGCAAGGCGCCCAGCCGGCGCACGCATCAGCGTCTCCGGTGGCGTCGTGCGCGGTCGATGCGTCACTGGCGGCGGAATCCGATCCAGGCGCCGTGTCGCCAGACGTCATCGAGTCGCTCGCGCTCGACGAGTCGTGGCTCGCGTCGGCCAACGTCGAGGCGTCGCCTCCGCCGCTCGTCGTGCTGTCACTCGAGCAACCTGCCGTGGCGGCAGCTGCGCCCATGCCGACGACGACGACGACGTGGAAAAGCTTCTTGGTGGGGCTCGGATATTCCATCCCAAAGGATTACCACCCGAACGCGCCCAGGCAAGCTCACCCCCTCGACACTTGCGCTGATCATCGACCCGGCTACCGTCCATGCGTGCTCCGTCGATCGGCCGCGCTCTTCTACGCGTCGCTCGCGGCGGCGTGCGGCGGCGACGAGCTCGTGGCCGCGCCGCTCGACGATCACGGCGGGATCGACGCTGCAATCGCCATCGACGCTGGCGCCGCCGTCGACGCGACGCCCGACACGAAGACCGACGCGCCGCCATTCGACGCCGCGTGCTCCAGCGCGATCCGCGTCGATACGCGCGCTGTCGATCGCACCGCGTGCACGTTCGCCGCGGGTGCGCGTGTCGCCGACACGCTCGCCTTCACCGCCGCCGAGCGCGCGAAGCTCCCGATCACGCACGTCATCGTCGTGGTCCAAGAGAACCGCTCGTTCGATCACTACTTCGGTCGTCTCTCGCAAGGCGCGCAGATCGAAGCGGAGGGATGGCCCGCCGGCTACACGAACGCCGACACGCAGAACATCGCGGTCGCGCCGCAGCACCTCGCGTCGGCGTGTCTCCCCGTCGATCCTCCGCACCAGGCCGCGGCGATGGTCGCGGGGTGGAACAACGGCGCGATGAACGGCTTCGTGAAATCCGCGTCGTCGTCGACGAACGACGGTCACTTCGCCGTCGGCTACTACGACGGGACCGATTTGCCTTTCTACTATTGGCTCGCGTCGACGTACGCGATCGCCGATCGGTACTTTGGATCGGCGCTCGGCGGCACGTGGGCCAATCGCGATTTCTTGTACGCGGCGACCTCCGACGGCGTGCTCAACACCGGCGAACGCACGATCACCGTGCCGACGATCTTCGACGCGCTCGACACCGCGCACGTCGCGTGGGGCGTCTACTCCGACGGCACTCCGCGGCAGGACGCGCTCGGTTGGACGACCGCGCACGCGGGCGTGCACACGTTCAGCACTCTCTTGTCGCAGCTCGCCGATGGCACGCTCCCACCGGTGTCGTTCGTGGATCCGTCTGGTTCGCAAGACGAGCACCCGACGAACGCGATCAACGGCGGCGAGAAGTGGACGCGCAGCATCTACCAGGCGGCGCTCGCGAGCCCGCTGTGGAGTCGGCTCGCGATCGTCTTCACGTACGACGAGTCGGGTGGCCTCTTCGATCACGTCCCGCCGCCGAAAGCGTGCGCGCCGAGCGCGAGCCTCGCGACGTTCAATCGCTACGGCGTGCGCATTCCGGCGATCGTCATCTCGCCGTACGCGCGGCGGCATTTCGTTTCGCACGCGGTCCACGATCACACGTCGACGCTTCGGCTCATCGAGACGCTCCACGATCTTCCCGCGCTCACCGCGCGCGACGCGAACGCCGACGCGCTGCTCGACATGTTCGATTTCGACTGCGCGCCGCAGCTCGCGCCGCCGGCCGCTCCCGCCGCGGGCACGCGCACGTGCCCTTGATGTACTGAGAACGAAGCGGTCCTACGCGTAGCACTCCATGAGCACGAGCGCGTCGCGACGAACGCGGTCCACGTCGACCTCTTCGTCGGCGCGGCGTCCTGCCACGATGAGCCATCGCGCCGCGTTGCGCAGCGCGCGAACGGCAGTGCGTGCCGCCGAGAAGCTGGGGAACACCCACGCGAGCGTGCCCGGCGCGTTCTCGCGCCATCCGTACACGATGAGCGTCACGGGGAGCCCGAGCGCCTTCGCGGGTGACGATTTGTCTTTTCTCAGAGCTCGCATATGCGCCTCGCTTGGCTACCTAACGGATCGGGTTCCGTCCACATTCCGGCGAAACGCGGCGACGTCGATCGGATGCCGCGGACCGGAGGCTGCTGCCCAAGCTGAAGAGAACGAGAGCATACGTAAGGCCGATGCTCCCGTTTGCAACGTCGTCGCGACGTTTCTTCGACAGGCATTGCGCGTGTACCATGCACGTCGTGGACCCGCGCACGCCCGCGCCTCCGAGCGCGCTCGGCCCTGCGAATTTCGGGGGCGCGACGGGCACGACGCGCATGGCGCCGTTGCCTCCGCTTCGTCGCGCGTGGCCGCTGTTGCCGCTCGCGCCGGCGGTCGTCGTTCTCGTCGGGATCGCGGTCGCGACGGCGATCGGTCTCTTCGGGCTCGATCACTTGTCGCGCGCGAGCGACGAGCACGCGGCGGCGCGTGCGGATCTTCTCGCGGCGACGATCGGTGCGCGCCTCGCCGAGTCACCGGTGAGCGAACGGCTCGAAGTGATGCAGCTCGCGGCGCGGCGCACGGGCGCGGAGCTCCTCGTGGTGACGCGCGAGGGCGATGTCGTGATGGACGCGAGCCTCGGCGGCACGGAGAGGGAGGCGCTGAAGGCGGTCGTGAAGGCGAAGCAGGGCGAGGCGGTGACCGGGCTCGGGCGAACGCGCTTCTCGGTGCGCCCGCTCGAGGTCGCACCGGCGACGAATTTTCTCATCGCGTTCGTGCGCGAGCCGAGCGCACCGGAAGGTGCACCGGCGATGGTGCGTGCGCTGCTCGCGTTGACGACGTTGCTCATCGGCATCGCGGCGATCGTCGCGTACGCCGTCGCGCGTGACGCCAACAAAGACGTCGACTTCGTCGCGCGGCGCGTGCGCGGCATGGTGCAAGTGCGATCCGAGCCGACGGGCGAGCCGGTCCCCGTGCGCACGATCGACGAGGTCGGCGCGCTCACCGCCGCGTTCAACGATCTCGTCGGACGCTTCGCCGCCGCCGAGCAATCGTACCGGCAGGATCTCGATCGCGTCCGCGCCGCCGATCGCGATCGATCCGCCTTCCTCGCCGCCGTCAGCCACGAGCTACGCAGCCCGCTCAACGCGATCCTCGGCTTCGCCGACATCCTCACGACCGAGGTCGACGGACCGCTCACCGATTCGACGCGCGAAGAGGTCGATCAGATCCGCGGCTCGGGCCAGCACCTCCTCGATCTCATCAACGACATCCTCGAGTTCTCGGCGCTCGAGAGCGGGCAGCTGAAGCTGACGCGAACGCGCGTCGACATGACGCAGCTCGCGGCGGAGATCGTTCGCGAGGCGTCGGGGCTCGTCGGCGATCGTCCGGTCGTCGTGCGCCTCGTCGCGACCGAGCCGGTGATGGCGGAGGCCGACGCGCGGCGCACGCGCCAAATCGTGACGAACCTCGTCGCGAACGCGGTGAAGTTCACGCAGCGTGGAGAGGTCGTCGTCGACGTGACGCGCGAAGGTCGCTACGCGCGGCTCACCGTCCGCGACACCGGCCCGGGCATCAGTCCCGCCGAGCGCGCAATGATCTTCGAGGAGTACAAGCAAGCCGGCGATGAACGCCGACGCAAGCGCGGCACCGGGCTCGGCCTCGCGATCGCGCGAAGGCTCGTCTTGATGCACGGCGGAACGATTCACGTCGAGAGCGAGATCGGGCGCGGCTCGACCTTCCGATGCCTCTTGCCCGCGTGGCACGAGCATTCGCCGCGATCTGCGCCATGGCGAGGCTCCCGATGAACAACGCCGCCGTCCGACTGATCGCGCGCCTCATCGTGTTGCAGATAGTGACAGGCGCCCTCACCGCGCTCGTCGTCGTCGCGTTCGCGCCGCGCTTGCTCTTGCTCGATCCGTCGATCGTCGATGGAAGCGTGTCGCTCATCACGTGGGGTACGACGTCGCTGTTCGCGTTCGTGATCCTGGCGACGCTCGTCGTCACTCGCTCGGCGCGCCCGACGCTTCGCGCGCTCGCCGTGGGCTCGACGGCGGTCGAGGCCGAGGGGATCCTGAATCTCTACGCGATCCCCGCGCGCCTCGTGACGGTCGACGTCGTCGTGACGTTCGTGGTCTGCGCGGCGAGCCTCCCCTCGCCGCTTCGTCCCGACACGAACGATCTCTATACGCAGGTCGAGCTGGTGACGCTCGCGATGACGATGGTCAGCATGGCGGCGCTCCCCTTTTACGTCACGGTGCGCGCGTCGGTCGCGCGCGTCATCGAGCTCGCGCCGGTGAACGTCGCTCGCGAAGCGATCGAGCTCCTCGAGGCGCGGCAGGCGAGCGTGAAGCGCGTGCGCATGCGCCTCTTCGCGGCGGTCGTCGCGCCGGTCGCGTTCGTCGCGCTGGCGGCGTCTCTCCTCGTGCACGCGCACATTCGCGCGTTCGACACGCAGTCGCGCGAAGTCGACGCCGCCGAGCTCGCGCGCGGCGTCTTCGAGCCGGTGAACAAATCGACGCGCGGACGACCCGAAGCGATCGAAGCGGCGCAGATCCACGGCTTCTTCGCGGAGCTCTCGCCCACGTCGGCAGGTTTCGGCGTGCTTCACGACGATCGTGGCGAGACGTTCCTCACCGCTCCACTCGACGACGGTCACGCGACGATCCGCTTCGACACCGCGCGCCTCAGCCCGACCACGGGCGTGTACATGCTCCTCGCGGTCGCCGCGATCGCGCTCGCGGGGATGCTCGGCGCGCGGATCGGAGGAGCTTTCGCGAAGGACGTCGCGCTCGCGACGCGCGAGGTGCGCGCGACCGGCGCGCTCGACGTCATTCGTGGAACGCGTTTGCCCACCGACGCGCGCTTCGACTCCGTCGCCGAGCTCACGAACGCCATCGACGAGCTCGCCAACGTCTTCCGCGAGTTCGCGGCCGCGCAGGAGCGCGCGATCGACGCGCGATCGGCGACCGAACGCATGCGCGGGTTGTTCCTCGCGTCGATGAGCCACGATCTCAAGGCGCCGCTCAACGCGATCCTCGGCTTCGCGGAGCTCGTGTCGCGCGCGAAGCTCACCGACGGCCAGCGCGAGAGCGTGACGATCGTCGAGCAGCGCGGGCGCGAGCTCTTGCACCTCATCGACACGATCCTCGACGCGGCGCGCGCGGAGGCAGGCGAGCTCGTGATGTCGCCGGAGTGGACGCGCATCGGCGACATCGTGATGCCCGCGGTGCTCGACGCGCGCGAGCTCACCGCGGGGCTCGACGTGCAGATCGTCGGCGAGATTCAGCCGGGCGTTCCGCGTGTCCTCATCGATCCCGCGCGCGTCACGCAGGCGCTCACGGCGGTCGCGCTCGTCGCCGTGCGATTCGCCGACCACGGGATCGTGCGCGTATGCGCGACGTTGCCCGCAGCGGGCGAGCGCCTTCGCATCGACGTCGAGTCGACGGGACGCGGGTTGCCGTCGGCGGAGCGCGAGAAGATCTTCGAGGCGTTCAAGTACGCCGATCGCGCGCGACGACACGGGAGCCTCGGTCTCGGACCGTCGCTCGCGCGATCGATCATCGAGCTGCACGGTGGGACGATCGACGTCGACACCACCGAAGGCGGCGGAACCGTGTTTCACGTGTGGCTGCCGACGGAGCGGACCGGGAAGCAGTCGATGCCGGATTTGACGACGGTGCCGGGGTTGCCGCCGGAGATGGCGTGAGTCGCGTCGGCAGTACGTCGCCGCTGACGTGCGCAAGGGGTCGATTATGGCTGTGGCGCGGCGAGCGGTACGTAGAAGCCGCTTGCCACGACGTCGATGTCTGCCGTCGCGTCGGCGAGCCACGGCGCGCGAAACCACAGCACGAGCTCTCGTCCGTTCGGGACGTCGAGAGAGACGCCATCGATTCGGTCGAGCGGGCGGAGCGACCCGCGGCTCTCCTGGAGGAGCGGCCGTCCGTCGATCTCGAGCGCGAGGCGATCGAGGTGCGCGATCTCGTCTTCGACTTCGAAGATGCGGAGCGCGACGCGACCGCCGCGCACACGGACGTTCGCGAAGCGCACTCGATCGGTCCCTGCGAGATGGAGGCCAGCTCGATGCTCGAGCAGCACGAGCGGCGCGTCGGGCGCTTGGCCGAGGAATTCGGCGAATGGACAGTGGCTCGAGCCGCCAAACGAGTAGCCAGTCACCATGACGGTCACCGGCAGCTTGTCGATATCGACGAGCCTGCCGAACGCAGCATAGGGAAATGTCTTCCCTTTGCCGTGGTTGCTGGGCAGCTCGTCGTCGTACCCAATGATGACGACGTACTTCCCGCGTGCGAGCGGGATGAAGCCGCGGACTTCGCCGACACAACGATGCACCGCGGGATCGCCCGCCGCGATCGCCCGACGGAGCTCGGCGTGGGCGGCTTCGCCGTTCTCGGGGGTCGCGGCATCGGCGCGGGCCGGGCGTACGAGAACGAACAGCCCGCGACAGTACTCGAGGACGACACCGAGCGGCGCGCCCGTTGCGAAGTGAAGCCCGTCGCCGGCGTCGAAGGTGAGTGGGCCGACCGAGGCGATCGGCGGAGTCGCGGAGGGTGGGGTGGCCCCGCCTGTCGACGCGATCGGGATGGTCGCGACGCATCGGTCGCCGTCGCGCGACGATCCGTCGGGGCATTCGGGCTGGGCGCGTGTTTGGTCGGGACGACAAGCGGCGAGCGCGACGACGAGCGCCGCAAGACCGACGCGCCAGCGCCTCCGCACCGTGTGCTCCGTCTGGCGATCAATTCCAGTCGACGTCGAGCCAGTCTCTCGCATTCTCGACCACCTCTCCAGTGGGTGCAGCGCCACCACGGACGTTGCTCCAATCGAGCGACATCGCCATCACGTGAAACGATGGGAGGACATGCCCTGCCAATTCGACGCGAGTCCGCGCGCTCCCAGGCTCTCCGTCGACGAAGAACGCGGTGACATCGCGTCGGCAAATCCAACCCGTCCCCTCGCGCTCGATGCGGTCACGGCCAGTATCGTCAGCGCTCGAACAGAGCTGGTCGTTCACGCCCGCGGTCGCGTCCTGAATGCCACTCAGAAAGAGTGTCGCTCCGCCGAACGTGCCAAAGGCCAGTCCACGCCCGACGCCGAAGAGCCCGTCGAACCCAGACGTCGGCGCGCCGTTGCGAGCGAGGTCGGTCCAATGCGAGGAGACCGTTGCGCCGAATGACACGTCGAGACGGTGGCTCGTGCGCAGAACCAGCGTGAAGGGCCGGCGCGCGAGCCTCGCGCGATGGTTGGTTGCGATGACGGGGCGGCGGTCCTGTTCGAGGCCGAGCTCGAGTGGAGGGCGATGCGGCGACTTCACGGGTGGGCTCACCACCACGGTCGCCGGCGACGGGGGCGCCGGCGCGGAGGCACATGCGGCGAGCGCGATCGTCGCCGCGAAGGGGACTCTCACTGGCGGCGCGAGTCACGGTCGGAATCCATCAGCGCGATCCTCCGGCGACGAGCGTACGACGGGACGCTTCCTGAAGCTCGTTCCGAAAGAGTCGCCGCGGTGAACGCCGCCGTGGCTACAACCACGATCCACGAGCGGCACGCGGTGCAAGAGCGTCGTGAGTCGCCGCGCCGGTGAGTCGCCCGCTTCACGCTTCAACCACGCGACCGTGCGCGTTCGCGTGCTATGGGATGGCCGATGTCGGGCGATTCGCCCTCGCTGCCTTCGGATCCGTTCCGCATCGTAGGCACCCTGCTCGCGCGGAAATACCGCGTGGACCGCGTCGTCGCGCACGGCGGCTTCGGCGTCGTCTACGCGGGCCGCCACATCGAGCTCGACGTTCCGATCGCGGTCAAGCTGCTCAAGCCCGCAGGCGACGTCGACTTCGAAGTGTGGGGCGAGCTGCTCGATCAATTCCTCCAAGAGGCGAAGACGCTCGCGAAGCTCCGCCATCCGAACGTCGTCGCGGTCCTCGACGCGGGCTTCGCGCCGATCGATGGCTTCGACGCGGACGTCCCGTGGATGGTGCTCGAGTGGCTCGAAGGCGAGACGCTCCGCGACTCGTTGTTGGCGCGCCGAGGACGCGGCGGCCGCACGCCTGCAGAGTGCATGGATCTCTTGCGCCCGGTGTTCGAGGCGATCGCCGACGCGCACGACGCGGGGATCGTTCACCGCGATCTCAAGCCGAGCAACATCATGCTGGTGCCCGACCGGCGCGGCGTCGACGCGCGCGTCCTCGATTTCGGCATCGCGAAGATGATGAAGCACGAGCCGACGGGCGACCCATCGAGCGGCCACACCGCGACGCAGTCACGTACGTCGTCGTTCACCGTCGCGTCGGCGGCGCCGGAGCAGCTCTCGGGATCGCGCACGGGTCCATGGACCGACGTCTACGCGCTCGCGCTCCTCGTCACCGAGGTCCTCACCGATCGCGCGCCGATGGGCGTGGTCGATCCGAACGATCATTACCGCAAGGTGTTCGACGGCGAGCGGCCCACACCGCGGGCGCTCGGCGTGGACTGTGGGGCGTGGGAAGCGGTTCTGGCGCGCGCGCTCGCGGTGCGCCCGAACGAACGGCAAGCAGACGCTCGCAAGCTGCTCGCGGATCTCGAGAGCACGCTTCCCGACGCACTCGCCACGCCACTGGAACGTGCCTCCGAGAGCAGCGTCGACGGCGGATACTCCGCGACCGATCGCCGCGCTGCCGAAGCGATTCATCAGAGCGCTTCGACGAAAAAGTCTGCCGCGATGACCGCTGGAGGTCCGTCCATGCGCGGTGGGCGATCCGGGACGTCCACGCGCTCACGCGTAGGCCTTGCCGCCGTGGCTATCACCGTAATCGCGAGCGCCACGGGCGTCGCCGTGGTTGCGATGCGTTCGCGCGCGACGGGCTCCACCGGAGCTGCGTCTGGCGCGCCCAACGACGCGAGCGCGCTCGGCTGCACGGGAAACCGCGCATGCGTCGAAGCGCACGGCGGCGAGCCGTGGATGTGCCGCGCGACGGACCGCACGTGCGTCGCGATCGGATCGGAGGACTGCGCCGCGCGCTTCGAGCCGGAAGATCTCGCCGCGGATGACACTCTCTGGATCGGCGCGATGCTCCCGCTCAGCGGGCCGCGCGCCGACGCCTACGGAAAGCAAGCCGCCAACGCCCTCGATCTCGCGCGTCGCGACTTCGCGAACGTCGGCGGCGTCCCCGGTCCGACCGAAGGGCGAATGCGCCGTCTCGCGCTCGTCGTATGCGACGCGACCACGAACGCGCGCCGCCCGGCCGCGCACCTCGCCGACCTCGACGTCGCGGTCGTGCTCGGTCCCGCCGTTGGATTGAAGGACACGATCGACGTGACGACGAACGTGTTCGTTCCCAAGCGCATGCTCGTCCTCGATCTGTTCGACGAGAGCCCGCTCGTCACGCAGATCCCGCAACCCGAGGGCGTACCGCGCCTCGTCTGGCGCCTGACCGCGAGCGCCGAGCAAGGCGGCGAGGCGCTCGCCCACGTGGTCTCCGACTACGTCGAGCCGTTGTTGCGACGACGCGGCGGCCCGCTCGCCGACGGAAAGCCGATGAAGCTCGTCATCGTCCGATCGGAGTCGGCGACGCCGGCCAGCATCCTCGACGCGTTCGCGTCGACGCTCCGAATGAACGGAAAGCCACTCGTCGAGAACACCGCGCAGTTTCAGCAGCAGACCTTCCGCCGCAACGATCTGTCGCCGAGCGCGAGACGCAACATCGTCGCGGACATCGTCGCGTTCTCGCCCAACGTCATCATCTACGCCGACGGGCCGTTCTTCGAGGACCCGTTCGTGGAGGCCATCGAGCGCGATTGGAAAACGCCGAGCCGCCCGATCTACGTGTCGCAGGGCGTGCTCGCGAACGCCGGCCTACGCACGTTCGTCGGCGCCAACGCCGAGCGGCGCCGCCGTTTCCTCTCGACCGAGCTCCCCGCAAACACCGACGAGAACTTCAGGTTCGTGCTGCACTACAACGAGCTCTTCGAGCCGAAGATCACGCCTGGAACGGCGCCCGGCACGATCTTCGATGTCTTCTACGTCGCGGCCTACGCGGCTGCCGCCACGAAGAAAGCGCACGTCACGGGCGCGGACTTGGCCGAAGCAATGCGTCGCCTTGGCGGCGAAGGCGAACGGATCGGCGTCGGCCCGTCGCACATCTTCGAAGCGTACGAAATTCTCCGACAGGGCAAGACGCTCCGCTTGTCCGGCGCAGGAACGCAGCTCGATTTCGATCACGCCGCCGGCGACATCCCCTCCGACTTCGCCGTCTATTGCTTCGGGATCGATCGAGATGGCCGCGCGTCGGAGCCACGCGAGTCCGGCCTTCGCTTCGATCATCGATCGAAGCGACTCGAAGGAACGATGCGCTGTCCGTAGACTAGATGTCCGGCGGCCTGTTGCAGCCGTTGCAACCCGTGGGAGGCTTGTTGGCCGCGCCGTACCCCGGCGAGTACAGGGCGACGCTCGTCGGGACGTACGGGTGCGCTTGTCCCGCCGGAAAGTACGACCAGTCGTAGACACAGCTGAAGTAGCCCGCGCCGATGCTCGCGTACTGACCGACGAGCGAGCTCACCGCGCTCGGCGAGTCGCCGCTGACGTCCACGGCGTACCAGTGGTTGAAATGGACCTGCGAGGGCGTATCGGTGATGTTCTTGAGGTCGTAGCGGCCCCCCGGTCCGAGCGCCGTGACCGCGGACTGAAACTGCAAGATGGTCGAGCTCGTGCCCGTGTAACCAGCGCCGACGTGAAGGCTCGCCGAGTGCCCCGACAAATGAAGCGTGTCGACGCCCGCAATCAGCGTGCACGTCGCAAGGGGCGTCGTGCTCACCGCGTTCTCCGACGTCCCCTCTTGCTCCGATCCACCCGGTGCTGCACCACAGCCAACCGTGAGCACCGCGACCACACTCGCGACGCCGAACGCCAGAGCTCGTCTCGTCATGCCGGCGGTATATCGCAACGCGTGCGCCAGGCAACGAGGGGTCCCCAAACGGGTGACACCGCGTCTGCGCGACGCCCACGGCACTCACCGCGTCGATCGCGCCCAGTGGTACGCGGTGTACGCCGCTGCGATGTGGCAGATCCAGCCGAGCGTTCCGCCCGTGCC
Source organism: Polyangiales bacterium (assembly GCA_038209335.1). Lineage (GTDB taxonomy): Bacteria > Myxococcota_A > Polyangia > Polyangiales > Polyangiaceae > JBBQXV01. The sequence goes on from JBBQXV010000149.1 coordinate 11,920, forward strand.
GATCCACAGCCCCGGCGTGACGATCAGCCAGAAGATCCCGCGGAGAAACTTGCCGTTGTAGAGCTGGCCGAGCCCGGGGATGAAGAACGAGAGTGCGCCCGACACGTTCGGGTTGGGGAGCTCGCGAGCGTTTCGGACGATCATTTGTGACGACATGGGGATCCCTCCAGCCGTCCATTCGATCGACCGCCCCAAGAAATTTCAAACTTCCGTGTCGCGCGCGACGGCGAGCTCTTGTCGGGCGGCTCCAAGGGAAACATACTTGTTTCTATGTCACCGGAGAAACGGCAGCGAGCGAAGGGATCGCGTGCGCGCAAGGCGGCGCGCGCGCAGGGACGCGGCAAGTACGATCGCGCGCAGAGCTCGGCGGAGCGTCACGAAGAGCAGCGCCTGCGACTCCTCGGCGCGGCGGCGGAGATCTTCGGCGCGAAGGGGTACGCCAACGCTTCGGTGGCCGACATCGTCACCGAAGCGGGCATGAGCCGGCGAACATTCTACGAGCACTTCGACGATCTTCGCGACGTGCTCCTCCAAGTCCACGAGCGCGCGGCGAACCTCGCGTTCCGTTTCATCGAGGCGCGCGTCCGCGAGACGTCGGATCCGATCGGGCGTCTCCGCGCGGGTATCGAGGCGTTTTTCATGGTCATCGCGGGGCAAGGCGCGCTCGCACGTGTCCTGTTTCGCGAGATGCGCTCGGCGGATCCGAAGAACGAAGCGCTGCACGACGCGATGCTCTCGCGCTTCGTCGGTCTCTTCTTCGAAGGGGTCGCGGATGCCTACGCGAAAGGCGAAGCGAAGCGCCCGCCCGACGAGCTGACGATCTTCGCGCTCGTGTCGGCGATGGAAGCGGTGGCGATGCGCTACGTCGCGCGTCGCGAAGAGCAGCGCGCCATCGAGGCGACGCCGATGCTCGTCGAGCTGGTCGTACGCGCGTTCAAGTAGGCCAAGGTCGGATGCGGCGAGCACATTCCGCGCGGCACCCCTTGCCGTTCACATAAAAACGATTACGTTTCAATGACGCTCATTCGGAGGTGAGGATGAACATGCAGACGCAGACCCATTCGCAATCGGTGCAGGCCGAGCGCCCCCCCATCAAGGCGCGAAAAATGGAGTTCCCGTTCGACGAGGTTCCGCGGCACTGGGTCGCCGGGAGCGTGTTCGCGACGGCGATGGCGAACGGGCTTCACCTCGTTTTCCCGCTCGGCGAGCGCTTCTTCGTGCGCAGCGTCCGCGCGTTCTCGGACCGATGCGCGGACGATCCGAAGCTGATGGCCGACGTGCGCGGCTTCATCGGCCAAGAGGTTCGCCACGGCATCGAGCACGAGCGCTTCTTCGACGTGATGCGCGCGCAGGGTTTCGAAATCGACAAGTTTCTGAAGTTCTACGAAAAGCTCGCGTTCGAGATCATCGAGCCGATCGCGCCGAAGAAGCTGGCGCTGTCGGTGACGGTGGCGGCCGAGCACCTGACGGCGACGTTCGCCGACGCGGCGTTCGAGAAGGGCGCGGTCGATCAGTATTTCGATCCGACGATGCGCGATTTGCTCCTCTGGCACGCGGCCGAAGAGATCGAGCACAAGGCGGTCGCGTTCGACGTCTTGCAGCGCGTCGATCCGAGCTACCCGCTGCGCATCGCGGGCGCCGCGGTCGCGACGACGCTACTCATGGCGTTCTGGACGATCGGCGTGGGGATGCTTCTGCGACAAGAGAAGAACGTGTCGTGGCGCGAGCTCCTTCGACAACGCCGCGAAGCGAAGAACAAGGGGATGGTCGGCGGCAACGACATCCGAAAGGCGTTCCTCGAGTACCTGAAGCCCGGGTTCCACCCGTCGCAGAAGGACAACTACCACCTCGCGCGCGACTACTTCGCGAAGCTCGAAAAGCGCGCGGCCGCGGCGGCGTAGCGCTCAACTACCGCGCGGCGCCGCTTCGATCGCGCAGAGGACTCCGCGTGCCTTCGTGCGCGTCTCGTCGGCTTCGCTCTTCGGGACGCTCGCCTCGACGATGCCGGCGCCCGCGGTGATTTCGAAGGTGTCGCCGCGACAGATCGCGGTGCGGATCGAGATGGCGAAATCGAGATCGCCCGTCGCGGCGACGTAGCCGATGGCGCCGCCGTAGATTCCGCGCGGCTGCGCTTCGAGCTCGCGGATGATTTGCATCGCGCGGACTTTGGGCGCGCCGGAGAGCGTGCCCGCGGGGAACGCGGCGCGTACGACCTCGAGCGGCGGCGTCGACGCGGGGACCTTGCCGCGCACTTCGCTGACGATGTGCATGACGTGCGAGTAGCGCTCGATCTCCATGCGCTTTACGAGATCGACGCTGCCGATTTCGGCGACGCGACCGACGTCGTTGCGACCCAGATCGATGAGCATGACGTGCTCGGCGCGCTCTTTCGGATCGGCGAGGAGCTTCTTCTCGTTCGCGACGTCCTCGGCTTCGGTCGCGCCGCGCGGCATCGTGCCGGCGATCGGACGGAGCGTCATCATGCCCCCTTCGAGGCGCACCATCGTCTCGGGGCTCGCGCCGGCGATCTGCGTGCGCGTCGTCTCGCCCGGCGCGGGCGGCAGATCCAAGAAGTACATGTACGGCGACGGATTGAGCACGCGCATCGCGCGGTACGCGTCGAGCGGATCGCGCCCTTCGCGTGGGACGCGAAACGTGCGCGCCAGCACGATTTGAAACGCGTCGCCCGCGGCGATGTACTCCTGCGCGCGCCGCACGTTCGACTCGTAGCGCGCGTCGTCGACGTCGACCTCGACGCCGCGCGGCATTCGCGTGCGATCCGGGATCGGCAACGCGACGAGCTCGGGGGCGTGCGCGAGATCATGGCGCGCGCGCTCGACGTCGGCCTGGCTCTCGGCAGCGATCGTCACCGTCTGCTGCAGATTGTCGAAGAGGAGAATCGTCGCGCCGCCGACGAAGCGCGCGAGCGGCGCCGTGATCCGATCGCCCCACCCGGGCACCTTCTCGATCGCGTGGATCAGATCCCACGCCATGTACCCGACTTGCGCGCGCGCGAAGCGCTCGGCCGGCGTCGCGCCGCCACCGTCCGGTGCGACGCGGAAGAGCGACTCGGCGGCTTGCAGCGGATCGATCGCGCCGTCGACTGTCTGCGCCGCGCCGTGCGGATCGCCGGTCGTGATCCAACCCGACGTGGTGAGGATCGATTCGTAGCGAGGCCGGTACCCGAGGATCGAATAGCGACCCCAACGCTCGCCTGCGACGACGCTCTCCAGGAGAAACGACGCGCCAGCGTTGACTGAGCCGCCCGCGCGTCGGAGCGCGGCGTACGCGCGCACCGGCGTCATCGTGTCGGCGACGAGCGTCAGCGTGTGGATCATCGCGATGCAGTCGCCGCCAATCCGAGCAGCTCGCGCGCGCGTGCGGGATCAGCTGGCGTACGACCGATCGAGCGTGCGTACGTCGCGGCGCGCGCGACGAGGGGGGCGCTCCCTTCGGAGAGGACGCCCTTCGACACGTAGATGTTGTCCTCGAGGCCGACGCGCGCGTGACCGCCGAGGCGCATCGCGAGCTCCGTCATCGGCTGCTGAAATCGCCCGACCGCCGCGACCGCCCACGTCGCGCCCTTCGGCACGAGCGTCTGCATGAAGCGGACGACCTCTTCGCGCGCGCCGATCCCGCCCGGCACGCCGAGCACGAACTGAAAGTGCAACGGCGCGACGAGCACGCCTTCGCCGGCGAGCGCGATCGCTTCGTCGACGTGGCCGACCTCGTAACACTCGAGCTCCGGGATCGCGCCGGAGTCGCGGATGCGCTTGGCCATGTCGCGGATCTCGGGGCGCGTGTTGACGAAGACGTCGTTGCCGAAGTTGAGCGAGCCGCAGTTGAGCGTCGCCATCTCGGGCTTGCACGCGAGCGGTCCGGCGCGCTCGCTCATCGACATGCCGACGGCGCCGCCGGTCGATGGTTGTATGATGCAATCGGTCTTTGCGCGGATCGCTGCGATGGTCTCGCCGAAGCGATCGGCGGACTGCGTGTTCGATCCGTCGTCGTTGCGGACGTGAAGGTGAATGACGGAGGCGCCGGCTTCGCGGCAGCGCGCGGCCTCGTCGGCGATCTCGCGCGGCGTGATCGGAAGGTGCGGCGTCTGCGCGCGCGTGAGCTCGGCGCCGACGATCGCCGCGCTCAAGATCACGTCGCCCGCGGCCTCGGGCGTGACGATCGGATCGATGCCCGGCGCGGGACCGGCGGGGAGCGCCGGCATGTAGAGCTCCTTCGGTCGACGCTGCAGCTCCTTGGGCGTGACGCACGTGCCGATGGCGCGGCACACGACGACCGGCTCGCGCAAGACGTCCGCCGCGCTCGCGGGGAGCCCGGCGCCGCGCACGTTCGACACGACTTTGCGCGCTTCGAACGCAATCTGCCGGCTCGTGTTCCCGACGCGAACGATCTCCGCGCTCGCTTCGATGTAGTCGCCCGTGAACACCGGCGCGAGGAAGTCGACCGACTCGTACGCGCGGAAGAGCCCCTCGTCACCGTCGAGGCGAATCAAGAGCTCCGTCGCGAGATCGCCGAACAGCGCGAGCATGCGCGCACCATCGACGAGCTCGCCCGCGTAGTGAGCGTCGTGAGCCGACATCCGCAGCCGCAGCGTGACCTTCGTGCCGATCATGCCGATGGGATAACACGCCGCCGCGCGCGGTCGACACTCAGTCGTCGGCGGGGCCGGGATACTCCGGGTACTCGTCGCACTCGCTCGCGTCGGCCGCGCGCTTCGACGGTGTGCCGCGCGCGACGTCGCACTCGCTCTTGATCTTGTTGCACTCCCAGAAGCGGCTGCCGGCCTTCTTGAAGCTGTGGCACGACGCGGTCGCTTGCGTGTAGCAAGGGCCGAGGAACGTCGTCTTGTCGAAGCCGCGCTCTTGCGTGCGCTTCGCTTCGCACGACGCCTTCGACGGGCGGCACTCGTCCTCGCCCATCTGATCGTAGACGCTGTGGAAGCAGAAGAAGCCGCCGGTCTTCGGCGGAGCGGACGGAGTGATCTTCGGCGACTTCGGTGCCGGCATCTCGGGCCCGTCACCGCCACCCTTCACGGCGGTCGCTCCGCTCGCGAGGCACGCGGAGCCGTTCCACTCCGTGCCGTCCGGACAGACGACCTTCGACGCGACGCAGGCGTCGCCTTTCCAGGTTGTCCCCTTCGGGCACTTGTCGTCGTCGCCCGCCCCTTTGGCGGGGACCGCAGCGCAACCGGCCACGCTGACGACGACGAAAGCACACGCCACCACGACATCGACGAATCGGAAACGCATGGAGCGAGGCTATCAAAAAAATCGCGAAAGGTGGCGCGATCACGAGCGACCGAGCGCTCGCCCGAGGTCCTTGGCGGTCGGGCGCGCGGCCGGATCGGCGCTGAGGCAGCGGTCGACGAGGTCGGCGAGCGTCGCGTCGATCTCGGGCCGCGTCGCGCCGACGGAAGGCGGCGGAGGCGACGAGCGACCTCGCAAGCGCGCGACGACGGACGACGCATCGAACGGGAGCTTGCCCGTGAGCAGCTCGAACGCGATGACACCGAAGCTGAAGACGTCCGACGCGGGCTGCGCCTTTCGCGCGCCGCGCGCCGCCTCGGGCGCCATGTAGAGAGGCGTGCCCATGATCGCGCCCGTCGCCGTGAGTGAGCTCACGTTCGGCGGCTCCGGCGGCAGACTCGCCACGTCGACGGTCACATCGAGCGGACCGGGCGTGTCGAGCGCGCCATCCATTCGCGCCGAAATGCCGAAGTCGGCGATCTTCGCGACGCCGCCCGCGATCAAGACGTTGGCCGGCTTGAGATCGCGATGAACGACCGAGGCTTCGTGAATCGCCGCGAGCCCTTCGGCGATCTGTTGGAGGATCGGGAGAGCCCACGCAACGTCGCCGAATCGATCGTGCAAGTCGGCGAGCGAGTGCCCTTCGACGTACTCCATCACGATGTAGAGGACCCCCGACTGCGACACGTCGACGTCGACGATCGTCACGATGTTCGGGTGGGAGATCTGCGACGCGAGCTGCGCCTCGCGCGCGAGCCGCGCGAGCGACGTGCCCGTCCCGCCCGCTTGATGCACTTTGAGCGCGAAGCGGCGCGCGTCCTTCACGCGCTCGACGAGGTACACCGCGCCCATCCCGCCGGCTCCCAGCTCGCCGACGACGCGGTAGCGATCCTCGACGAGATCTCCGGCCGCGAGCGTCAACCGCGGCGCCGTGACGTCGGGCATCCGACCGAGCGACTCCGCGAGCTGCTGCGATCGCGCGGCGATCTGACGGCGCAGCTCGTCGTTCAGCGACTGCACCTCCACGTTGCTCGCCTCCACCGCGCGGACACGCGACGCGAGCTCGACGTTGAGATTGTCGGCGCGCCGCAGGGACATCACGTGATCCTGCATCAGCGCCGTCGCCTGCAGGATGGAGATGACGGTCATTCCCGCCGACGCGAGATGAAGGCCGCCCGTGAGCTCGCCCATGCCGAGGAACCATCCGCTGTCGCCGCTGCTGAGGAGGAGCGCGACAGGCCAACCGAACGTGGAGAGCGCTAGCGTGATCGTCCGGGGGCGGGCGCGGATCGCGCGCACGAAGAGGAAGCAGTTGAAGATCGTGGCGACGAGGAGCTGGGGGAGCACGAGCGGCACGACGGTGCGCGTGACCATGAACGGACCGCCGGCGACGATCGCCGTCACGATCGTGAGTGCGAGCGCGAGGCCCCACACGCGCCGCGCTTTACCGAGACCGAAGTGAACGTGCACGTAGCGGAAGTTCGCGAACATGGCGACCGACAGCATCGTCGCGGCGACGGCGAGATCGCGCGTGCCGAAGATCGACTGCGTGAGGCCGAGCATGAACGCCGGGTAAAACGCGGTCGCCGCGGCCTGCACGCACTGCCACCCGTGCGCGAAGCGCTTGCGGTCGGCGAGGAAGAGCGCGGCGTACGCGAACGCGAGCATCGTCGTCGTGGCGAAGCCCGTCGCGGCGCTCACGCGATTGACGACGCGCACCAGGTTGAACGCTTCATCGCCGTCGAGCGTCGCGCTGAGTCGCGGCACCGAATCGATCCACCCACTCGCCGACCACGAGTTGGTCACGACGATCTCGAGATCGAGCGCCTCGGTGTCGCTACGCTCCGCGGGGATCCGAAAGCGCTGCGGACCGGCCTCGCGGTAACCGTCGAGCGTCTGCGCGTCGAGCGCGTAGATCCGATGGTCGTCGACGACCATTCGCGCGCGTGACGCGAGCATCGGGATCGCGAACGTCAGATCGCGTCCGCGCATCTCGCGCGGGACGCCCACCGACGCGTGCAGCGTGTACTCCGCCGCGCGCACCCCCGAGCGTTCGACGAGCTTGTCCTCGAAGTGCGCCGGGAGCGTGACCACTTCGATCGGACGCCCGCGGATCTCGAGCGTCCATTTCGCGATCGACACGACCTCGGCGTCTGCACGCTGCGGCGGCGCTCCGCACCCGACGATCGCCGCCAGGATCGCGGCGACGAGCGCAGCCAGCGCAGCCAGACTCGCCGTGCGGGGAGGGCAAAGCATCCGAGCGCGAGCGTACTCCACGCGATACGCTCCGGTGTTCCGGACCGTTGATTGCTCACGTGGATGCGGCGTGTTACCTCCTCGCGTCTCTATTCTCCCGCCCCCAAATCAAGCCAGATAAAGCACGGATGAACTTCGTCGAAGCCAAGAACCTCCCGTCGCATGTCGGGATCATCATGGACGGCAACGGGCGCTGGGCTCAGCTCCGTGGGCAGCCGCGATCGGTCGGGCACCGCGAAGGGGCGGCGGCGGTACGTCGCACGGTTCGTGCGGCACGCCGACTCGGGCTTCGCGCACTCACTCTCTACGCCTTCAGCGAGCAGAACTGGGCGCGCCCCGAAGAAGAAGTCGACGCGCTCATGGAGCTGCTCCGCGAGTACCTCCTCACAGAACGCAGCGAGCTCCTCGAGAACGGGATTCGCCTCAACGCGATCGGCAACATCGGGCGCCTCCCGGGCATCGTCCGCGCGGTGCTCGATCCGGTGCGCACCGACACGTCGAAGAACGATCAGATGACGCTCACGCTCGCGCTCAGCTACGGCGGACGCGAAGAGATCGCCCACGCCGCGAAGGAGCTCGCGAAGCAAGTCGCCGCTGGAAAAATGAGCGCCGACGACGTGACGCCCGACGCGCTCCGCAGCCTCATGCCGAGCCTCGCGGTCGGCGATCCGGATCTCGTGATTCGGACGGGCGGCGAACGCCGCATCTCGAACTTCTTGCTCTACGGTCTCGCGTACGCCGAGCTCTACTTCGCCGACGTGCTCTGGCCCGACTTCGGCGAGGCAGATCTCTACGCGGCGGTCGGCAGCTACCAGCAGCGCGAGCGTCGCTTCGGTCAAGTGGGCGCGCCCGCGGCTCCCGAGGCCGCGACGTCCGCCGAGCAACCCGCAGCCTCCGCGTCCGGACCGATCGCCGCCGCGATCAAAGGCGCGCTCGCGACCGTTACCCGCATCGCCATCTGACGTTACGGTACGATCCTCGGATGGCGGAGAAGCAATCGTCGAATCTCGCCATCCGCCTCGCCACGGCCGCGGTCGGCGTGCCGGCGATCCTCGCGCTCATCTTCATCGCGCCCGCGTGGGGCTTCTATCTCCTCGTGCTCGGCGCGGCGCTCGTCGGAAGCTCCGAGCTCTTCGCGATGACGCATCCCGGAGATCGCGTCTCGCAAGTGGTCGGCGTGATGCTCTCGGGCGTCGCGTCGGCGGTCGTCTTCTTCTTTCACGACGACACGCGCGCGCTGATCACGCTGCTCGTCGCGGTGCCGCTGCTCGGACCGCTGCTCACGCTCGTGCGCCTCGGCGACATCGCGTCGGCGGCGCTTCGCGCGTGCGCGATGGGCTTCGGGCCGCTCTTCGTCGCCGCGCCGCTCACGATGCTGGCGCTACTTCGCGTCGAGCTTGGCGCCGCGGGCGGCGGGTACGTTCTCCTCGCGATAGGCTTCGCATGGCTCAGCGACACCGGCGGATATTTTGCCGGACGCCTCTTCGGCAAACACAAGCTGTACGAAGCGGTCTCGCCGAAGAAGACGGTCGAAGGATCGATCGGCGGCCTCGTCGCCGCGGTCGCTTGGGCGATCCTCGGACACTACTGGTTTTCGCCTTCGCTCCCGCTCGCGCACGCGGTTCCGCTCGCGATCTTCGCCGCCGCCGTCGGCCAAGCGGGCGATCTCGGCGAGTCGCTCCTCAAGCGATCGACAGGGATCAAAGACTCCGGAAGCATCGTCCCGGGCCACGGGGGTATCCTCGATCGCGTGGACGCGCTCATTCTCACGAGCGCCGTCGTCTACCTCTACGTACGCTGGTTACCGCCGCATCCGTAAGGCAACGCGCCGCGTCGTCTTTTTGCGCTCCGAAGTGCTTGCACCCGAGCGCTCCTCCGGTCAAAAAAGGGCCACTCTCATGAGCGCTCAATCGATCCCGACCCCGCCCCCGTCCAGAAGCAGCCTGACCCCTCACAAGGAGTACGACTTCTACAAGGTCGTGCAGGAGTACCTCGAGCGAGCCTCGAAGGTCTGCAAGCTCGAGCCGTACGTGGCGACGATCCTGAGCCAGCCGAAGAACGAGATCATCGTGAACTTCCCGGTGAAGATGGACACCGGTGAGATTCGCCTCTTCAAGGGCTACCGCGTTCAGCACAACAACCTGCTCGGGCCGTTCAAGGGCGGGATGCGCTACCACCCGCAGGTCTCGCTCGACGACGTGAAGGCGCTCGCCGCGATGATGACGTGGAAGAGCGCGCTCATGCGCTTGCCGTTCGGCGGCGGCAAAGGCGGGATCAAGTTCGATCCGCAGAGCGTGTCGAAGCACGAGCTCCAGAAGATCACGCGCCGCTTCACGCACGCGCTCGGCGAGAACATCGGGCCGGAGTACGACATCCCCGCGCCCGACGTCGGCACGAACAGCCAGACGATGGCGTGGATGATGGACACGTATTCGAACATGGTCGGCGCCGGGAACAAGCAAGGCGTGAAGGGCGTCGTCACCGGGAAACCCGTCGCGAGCGGCGGAACGCTCGGACGCGCGAAGGCCACCGGGCAAGGCGTCGTCTATTGCATCCTCGAGTGGGCGCGCGAGACGGGCTTCAGCCTCGAAGGCTCGACGATGGCGGTGCAAGGGTTCGGCAACGTCGGATCGAACACCGCGGTCATCTTGTCGAAGCTCGGCGTGTCGACGGTCGCCGTCGGCGATCACACGGGATACGCGTTCAACCCCGAAGGCTTCAACGCGCACAAGCTGCAGGACTGGGTCGAGGCGCACGGCAGCATCGCCGGGTATCCGGGCGGCAAGGCGATCACGCGCGAGGAGTTCTTCGCGACCAAATGCGACATCTTCGCGCCGTCGGCGCTCGAGAATCAGGTCGGCGAGGCCGAGGCCCGATCGATCGACTGCAAGGTCATCGCCGAAGGCGCGAACGGTCCGCTCAACCCGGCCGGCGAGAAGATCCTGCTCGACAAGGGGATCGTCATTCTTCCGGACGTGCTCGCGAACTCGGGCGGCGTCACGGTCAGCTACTACGAGTGGGTACAGAACAAGCGCTGCGAGAGCTGGTCGG
>JBBQXV010000150.1:0-22359 GCA_038209335.1 Polyangiales bacterium
GTGGCTGTGACGCTTGCGGCGCTTGCGGCGGTTGCGGCGCTTGCGGCGCTTGAGGTGAAGATGGTTGGTCGTGCACCGCGACGTCGCCGCCAAGGAGCTTCACGAGGACGAAGACGATGACGCCGACGATCCCGAGGCCACCCGCGCCCGCGCCGAGCCCTCCGCCTGGAAAGCCGCCGCCTCCGCGACGATCTTCGATTTGGGATCCGTTGGCCTGGTCTCCTTCGTCGAACCTCATGCCGACCCGGAGAGCAAGATGCGTCCCAACCGAAAAACTCGACACGCGCGCCCGGCCGACCTTCGTCGACGCCACACGCGAGGCAGAATGCGGCGGTCAGAGCGCGGCGTCGGCGCCGCAATCCGTGCCTCTCGAGCTCACGGAACGACGAGAATCGCTCCGTACTCCGCCGGCGCTTCGTGGGTGAAGCACTCGAACCCGAAGAACCCCGCGTTCGGAAACGCGATCGCGCGCTGCGTTCCCATCGGATTCGGGTCGTCGGTGATCGGGGTCGGAATGTCGCCGCCCGCGGGCGACAGCGGATGAAAATGCTGATCGCCCTTCCAGGTCACCGTCTGACCGACTTTGATCTTCATGCAGCGCGGCGCGTACTGCACCGGCGTCTGATCGTACGAGAACGTGATGATGCGCGCGTCGCCCGCGGCGGTGTGATCGTTCATCGTGAAGTCGAACGGGCTGCAGTCGTTGAAGCTCGATCGATCGTCGAATGGATCGAGCGCCACGTCGGTCGACGTGACGACGTCGCCGATGGAGGCGTCGACCGCCGGCTGCACGACGTCGCCGCTCGCATCCGGCGCAGCTGCGTCGTCTCCCGACTTCGCGCTCTCGGACGAGCACGCCATCGTCGCCCACGCGGTCAAAACGGAAACGAGGACACGCGAGCGCATCCGGCCATTGTAGCTCAGGGGATCGGCGACGCCCGCGACGGGGTGGGCCGGGTTCAGCGCGGGGAACGCTTCCGAGGCTCGCGCTGCTTCGCCGCGCGCCGCTCCGGCTCGGTCACCGCGATCACGCGCTCGACGACGAGCCCCCACGGACTCGGCCGCTCGCGCATGAAGAAGGGAAGCCCCGCGCCCAGCGCGAGATCTTTCAGGGCCACCAGCCGAACGATGCAGCGGACCGTCTTCTCTGCCGCGTTCTGCATCGCGATCGTCGTCGCGGCGTCCCACGTGAAGGCGGTCACGAGCATCGGAATGCTCACGCCGTCGACGACGAGCGGCGCGGGATCGGGGAGCGTGGCCTGGATGGCGCGGAGATCGGCGATGCGGACGCGGTCCGCGGGCTTCCCGTTCGTGAGCTTCGCCGCGGTCGATCGTGCGCACGTCGTAGCCGGTGATTTTCGCGAGCTCCCCGCGCGTGAGCATCTTTTCGACGCGCCGGCGCAGCAGCTCTTCGCTCCGACTGCGCCACGCGGACATGAAGCGGAGGGTTCTTCGACGACCCGGCCTACCGCCACTTTCTCGCGGAGCACGACGGGCGCTCGGTGGGATACGCGCTCGCCGGTCCAAACCGCCTGCCGCACGCCGAGGCGCGCCCCGGCGACGGCGAACTGAAGCGCCTCTACGTCGATCGCGCGGGGCAGGGCGTCGGCGCGGGGAAGACGCTGTTCGATGCGGCGACGGCGTGGCTCGAATCGAGCGGCACGCGCCGCATCTGGCTCGGCGTATGGTCCGGAAACGATCGCGCGCAGCGCTTCTACGCGCGGCGCGGCTTCGCCACCGTCGGCGAGTACACGTTCCTCGTCGGTGAGACGCGCGACCAGGAGCTCATCATGCGCCGCGGGTGAGCGGCGCGCGTCGGCGTCCTTTCGACGCGCATGGCGCGCGTTCGCGTTCTGGCGACACGCCGCGCGGCCGGAGCCCGTCCCGCTCGAGCCGAAGGACTTCACGCGCTTTCGCAGGCAAGTCCTGCAGCCGACGTTCGGGCTCATCGAGACCATCGGCGCGGAATCGTAGAGGCCGTGTCCCGGACAGGTTCGAACAGGGGCGCGGACAGCGCGCGGCGTAGGTCGCTTTAACGCGGACGCCAGCGGCGCAACTCCGCGGTCGAGGCAGCCTTTTTCCGAGTATCTTCAGGTAGCGTCTTGCCAGGCTTCGCGGCTCGCCGACTCGCACGTGGTTGACGCCGACTCACTCGAGCGAGCCGCCGACTCGCACGTGGTTGACGCCGACTCACTCGAGCGAGTCGCCGACTCGCTTGCAGCGAGTGACCGACTCGCACGTGGTTGACGCTGACTCACTCGAGCGAGTCAGCGACTCGCACGTGGTTGACGCCGACTCACTCGAGCGAGTCGCCGACACGCTGGCAGCGAGTGGCCGACTCGCATGTGGTTGACGCCGACTCACTCGAGCGAGTCGCCGACTCGCTCCGCCCGTCATCGGCCCTTGAGCGACCGGGCACTCCGGTGACACTTTAGACCGGGAGCATTGGTAACAGGTCTAACGAGCATTGAAGCACGAACGGCGATCTGGTCGAGCGCGAACCGGGAGCTTCGCGACACGGACTGCGCGCTTCGCGACGCAAACCATGTACTTCTCAACGCTGACCGAACGCGAACCGGCCAGTCGACAGCGCGGTCCGACGACTCGAGGTCGCAATCCGAATCGAGCGCGGCGCGACGTTCGCGTCGAGACTCGACCACTCTCGAAATTGCGGACGTCGTGCCAAAGAGTCGGCGATTCCGCCCACCGTGAAATCGCATCGACGTACTTTACGTCGATTGAGCGCGTCGCATTACGCTTCGTGCGTGTCCTCTCCTACAACTGCCTTCTCGCTCCCCTCTCCGGCGGAATTCGGAATACGATTCCCTCATGCGGAAGACCCACTTGCTCGCGTGCGCGCTGCCCGTCCTCGGCGCCTTCGTCGGCATTCACTGCGGGGGGAGTGACGAGTTTGCCGCTGATGCTGGCGCGCCCGACGTCAACCAACCTTCGATGGACGCCAGCCACCTCGGCGACACGACCCTTTCGGACACCGGCATCGACGCTGCGAAGGACGCCAGCGTCGCCGACGTAGCGGTCGACGCTCCGGCGGACACGACCGTCGACGGTGGCTCCGACGCGGCGGTCGACGCGCCGGTGTACGCGCCGCTCACCAGCGTGAGCAACTGGGAAGCCTTCGATCTGCGCGGACTCGCCACTACACCATCGGGGCTCGAGGGCGCTCTCTTCGATGGGCGCTATGTCTACTACGTTCCCTACGGCGGCGGCTCCACCACTCCGAGCGGCCTCACGGTTCGCTACGACACCCACGGAGCGTTCACCAGCGCGAGCTCGTGGGAAGAGTTCGATCTGTTCGCCCAGCTCGGTGCGCGCGGGTACACCGGCGCCATCTACGACGGGCGTTACGTGATGTACCTGCCGACGAACAACAACGGCACGATGACGCGCGTCTTGCGTTACGACACGCAGGCCTCGTTCACCGCTGCGGCGTCATGGGAGAGCTACGACGTCACGAATGGCGCGGGGCAGTTCGCGGGCGCCGCGTTCGACGGTCGCTACATCTATGCCGCGCCTTACAACACGAACATCGTCGCTCGCTTCGATACGACGATGGCGTTGTCCGCGGGCTGGACCTACTACGACCTCTCGTACGTTCGTGCTCCGCTCGGATTCAGCACGCCGTCCTTCGACGGCAAGTACGTCTACTTCACGCCGCTGCAAGCAGGCTCGAAGCTCGTGCGCTACGACACGCAGGCGGCGTTCCTCACCGCCAGCTCTTGGGTGAGCGTCGACATGGCCGCTCAGGACGTCCACGCGACGGGGTTCCAGAGCTCGTCCTTCGATGGGCGCCGCATCACGTTCGTGCCTTCCAACGATACGACCGGCACGGCCGTTCGTTACGACACCACGCAGCCGATCGATGGCGGCCCCTATGAGCGGTTCGCCATTTCGTCGCTGGTCGGTGGCGGGGCCGTGTCGTACTGCGGGTCCGAGTTCGACGGCCGATACTTGTACTTTGCACCTTTGAGCTCGCCGTTCGCGCGCCTCGACACGACGATGGCGATGGACGCTGGCGGTGCTTGGTCGCTCTTCGACGCGGTCGACGCCGGACTCCTCGGCGACGGAGGAGCGGCCGTGTTCTGCGGCGGCGCGTTCGACGGCCAGTACGTGTATTTTTCACCCTTTGGACAGCCGATCGCGCTGCGATTTCGCGCAAAGACCCCGCCGTCGTTGCCGCCGCGCTTGGGATCGTTTCTCTGAGGCCGCAAACGTGAACATGGGCCTGGTCGACGTCGGCATTCGCTTCGTCGCGTCGCGACACTCTTCTAAGGGATGGTCACGGCGTTCAACGACAGGCGATGCGCGCGGCGGTCGCGAAGAGCCGTCCACCGAAGAGACGGTTCCAGTGCCGGACATTGAGCACGTTTGGCGCGAGGAGATCGACGTCGCGCGGGCGCGATCGCCAAAGAGTCGGCGATTCCGCCCCACCGTGAAATCGCATAACGAACTTTACGTCGATTGAGCGCGTCGCACCGCGCTTCGTGCGTGTCCTCTCCTACAACTGCGTTCTCGCCAGATCCAGCGCGGCCTGATCGCGAAATGCGCGTCGCGAGCGCGCGCTTGGGGCACGTGCTTCGCGGGAAGTACCGATTCGACTCGGTGCTCGACGTCGGCGGGATGGCCGTCGTGTACGCGGCCACGCACCGAAACAAGAAGCGACTACCGCGGGACGCGCAACACGCCTCGGCGAAAGTCGCTAGAGCTGAAGTACACGTAGCTGGCGTCGACCGCGATCTGGGCCCAAGTCGCTGGCGACGGGTAGTCGGTCGCCAGGGTCTTCTTCGTGCCGCCACCGAGTGGCGCGCTGAAGAGCGTGCTGCATGAAAATGAAACGCCACCGATGACCGTCTCATCGGCCACGCTGAAGTACACGTTCGTTGCGTCGATAGTGAAGCCACCACTGGGACGCCCATCGGTCCCG
This sequence comes from Polyangiales bacterium, assembly GCA_038209335.1. Classification (GTDB taxonomy): domain Bacteria; phylum Myxococcota_A; class Polyangia; order Polyangiales; family Polyangiaceae; genus JBBQXV01. The sequence continues at coordinate 4,943 of JBBQXV010000150.1, forward strand.
GTCGCCGTGACAATCGCGGTGTAGCTTCCTCCCGCCGGAGGAACTCTCAGGACCCGACGGCCTCCCGAGGATTGTGTTTCGAGCGCGTAAATCCAAGTTCCATCGAACAGGATCTGCGTCAGCGTCCCAGTCACGGTGAACATCGCGCTCGGCGACCCGCCGGTCTTGGGCACCTTGTAGAGCGTCGTGCCTGACGAGTAGAAGAGATTCGTCGCGTCAACAGCCATTCCGTTCGCGGTTGTATTCTGCAGCAGGTCTGTCGTGGCTCCGCCCGAGATCGGCGTGACGCGTACGATGTGATTGCCGAAGCTCACGTCTGCCCAATAGATGCTCGTCGCGTCGACAGCGAGAGCGGTCCCCCAGACGAGGCTCAGGAGGTTCGTCGTCGTTCCGCTCGCTTTCGCCGTCTTCTGCAGACCGCCGACGCCGCCTCCACCGAACCAGTAGAGGTTCGTTCCATCCATCGCGAGCGGGAGCGGGTCATAGCGGATGACGTTGGGGAAAAGCACCGTTGGTGCTCCACCCGCCGTTGGCAGGCTGGACAAGTTCATCCCGTCGTCGAAGAAGAGGGTCGCTGCGGGAGCGTCGAGCGCCAGCGCCACTCCAAAATTGGAAATGCCGTTCGGTGTAAGCACGGTCGGCTCGCAGATGCTCTGGAGGCAGTGAGCACCGTTGCAGCTGTGGCCGCATGATCCGCAGTTGTACGGATCGCTCGTCGTATCGCCACATCCGCCATCGCCGACGCCCGCATCTGTCCCTGAAACGACGACCTCGTACGGCACGACGACGTCCCAACCGTTGGAAGTCGAATCACGCAGCGTTATGTGCCACTCGTAGCTGCCTTCGACCGGCGTCTGTGCACCGTAGGTATCGTTGTCCTCGAATGCCAACATGACGTGGCTGGCACCCTGGGCTTGCGGATAGAAAACGGTTTGAGGCGGGTAGTTTCCGGTGTTGTTCGGGTCCCACGACACGCCGTTTCGGTAAAGGACCGCGTTGTTCGCGATCGGGAAAAGCGAGTTCTGCAGGATCGCGTCGACGCCATCGGCGGAAGTGCCGATCAAAGAGCAGTCCGCGGGAACGAGCACGAAGAGAATGTAGACGCCGCTCGGTGCGGTGAACTCGCGGATGTCGAAGACCGAGCGATCCGAGATGCCCTTCGTGGCCAAAGTCGTTCGCCATTCATCATCGTACGGCCCGGAGTGCGCGCTGCTCGCTCCGATCGCCCCATACGTTTTGCTGTAGGGATGGTTCGGTTGGCCGATCCCATCCAAGAACGACACGAACGGCGCCGGGCAACCCTGGATTCCGAATTGGCCTGCCATGCGTTGAAGGCCCGCTGGCCGCCACGTGGGCGAACCGACCTTCGTGAGAGTCCAAGCGTTGCTCCCGGCATCGAGGCCGCCGTCCGTAGAGACCGTGCAGCCACGGCCAGCGTCTGCATCCACGCGTGCGTCGCGCGCGGCGTCGCTCGAGGCATCTGCATGGGTCGCCACGTCGCTCGCTGCGTCGGTCTCTTCAGATCCATCGGAGAACGCGTCGGCGCCGTCTTGCGTCGTGTCCAGCCCGGCATCCTGCGACGGCGCATTCGCGTCATCGCCGCCACAGGAGCCGACGCTCGCCAGGCCGCACCATGCCGCAATCGCCGCGAACCCCACCCGTATTCTCATCGTTTCCCCCAATCGTGGGACGCGAGCCGGAGAGTACGCCCACGCTTTCACGGGCGCGAGCAGTGGCTCGCGCATTCGAACTCAAAGAGTCCGCGATTCTCGCTCGGCCAAAACGAAAAGCCCCCGCTGCCGGCGGCGGCACCGACGAGGAGCGAGCCCAAGCCGACGACAGTCGAGACGACGCCGAAGCCAATGAGGATCCCACCCGCGACGCGACGGTCGGTGCCGTCGTCGACGCGCAAGACGACGCGCGCGCCGCCCGATCGCAATCGAAACGGCGACGACGACTTCATCGCCGTGACGACGCGGTACTCGCCGTCGCGCGGCACATCGAGATCGCACGGCGACGTGCAGAGCGTCCCGCACTGCCCTCGCCACCCGCGCCGCTCGAGCGTCGCTGGCGAATGCGCGTCGACGTGCACGACGACCGACTCGGCAATCGAGGACCTTGAGCACGTCGGCTTCGCCGTCTTCGCGAATCACGAAGAGGTTCTCCGGCTTGATGTCGCGATGAACCACGCACGTCTGGCGAATGAAGAGGTGGATGCACTGACACGCGACACGCGCCGGCCGAACCGGTCCGCCGACGCGCCGCGCGCGTATACTCTCCATCATGGACCGACGGACGAAGCTCCTCCTCGCGGCATCGATTCTCCCCGCAGTCTTCTTCGGCTGCTCCGGCCAATTCACCGCGGCCGACTCGGCGGCGGACGGCGGCGGCGACGCGACGGGCGACGGCGCGGTCGATGCGACGGGCGACGCGGTCGTCGGGACCGACGGCGCGACATGCGCGCGCGACTGCCAAGGGGGCGCGTGCGTCGCGGGCGTGTGTCAGCCCGTCGTCCTCGCGCGCGGGCTCAACGGACCGTACGGCATCGCGCTCCGCGGCAGCGCGCTGTACGTCACCGAGCTCGTCGCGCACGGCCGCGTGCTTCGTCTCGACAAGAGCGGCATGAACCAGACGCCGACGGTCCTCGCGACCGAAGCGCAGCTCGCACAGCTCGTGAACTCTCCGACGTACCTCGCGAAGCCGTTCGCGATCACCGCCAATGACCACGACATCTTTTGGAGTGACGTCGGCGGGCTCGCCTCGCCGGGGTTCACGAAGATCTTCCGTCTGCCGACCGCGCAGGGAGGCGTCGTCGTTCCCTATTACGAAATCTGCGCTCAGGCGGAGGTCGCTGTAAACGATCTCACCGTCGTCTGGGCGAATCAGGCGACTCCGGGATGCAGCAATCCGCCGGAGCAGAACGGGCTCTTTCGCCGCGAGCTCAACGGCACGATCTCGGGCAAGGTCACCTACTCGATCGGAGCCGACGGCGGCGCGCAGCAGATCTCGCCCTTCGCCGTTGGGCTGACCAGCGACCTCGTCTTCGTCGGCGCGGGCAATCAGCTCTTCATCTACGGGCTCGCCCAGCTCAACGACGCCCTCGGGCCGTCGCACGCTCCCTCCGGGAGCAGCACCGTGCTCACTGCGGCGCCGTACGCGATCGCGAGCGACTTCGCCAACGTCGTCTTTACCGATTACCAACCCAGCGGTCGCGTCTACTCGCTCCCGAAGAACGCGGGACCGAACACAGCGCCGCTTCTCCTCGCCAAGAGCCAAGACGGCCCTCTCGGGATCACGACCGACGATACGGGCGCGTACGTTTACTTCACGAACTACGGCGCGGGCACGTTGATGCGCGTGACGAAGGATGGATTGGGCACGCCCGAGGTCGTGCTCTCGAACCTCCTCCATCCGTCGTTCTTGACGTCCGACGCGACGACGCTCTTCTTCACCGTGTTCGGAACGGGGCAAGCCGACGGCATGGTCATGCGCGTCGCCAAGCCTTGAGCTCTTCGCTACTTTGTAGCTCAGGGGATCGGCGACGCGCGCGGCGGGATCGGCGTGCCCAAGTAAGGAGGCGCGTCGCCGTGGATGAAGATCGCCATGCGATCGGTGGGGACGCCGTCGGTCCCGACGACGTCGTGCCATCGCGCGGTGAGCTCGGCGCGCGAGATGTAGCCGTAGTGACCGCCGGTGTTCGGATCCATGAAGAACAAGTTGGCCGCGTCGTAGCCGATGAGGACGGCGTAGTTTCCGTCGTTCCAATCGGCGGCGTACGGATCGTTGCCGGTTCGCCACGATTGGATGTCGATGATCGGCGGCTCGCCGCGATCGACCGCGGCCTCGATATCCGAGAGGACGGTGCCTTGCGTCGCGGTCTTGTACTCGGCGTGCATGCCGGGGATGCCGTTCAGGAAGGTCGCGATGTCGTATGGCTCGGTCCCGTTGGCGCGCGTCGTGTGAAGCGGGTCGTAGAGTGAGCTCTCGGGGGCGTCCTTGTAGTCGTCGTGCTTCCAGAATCGCAGGACCGCGAGCGTCGCGACGTCGCCGCCGGTGAAGTCTTGCTGCTGCGCGACGATGGGCACGGGGATCGTGTTGTCCGGCAGCTTGATCGCGCCGTCCGCGATTCCGCCGCTCGGAGGTCCAGGATCGGTCGAGTTGCTACACGCGCCGACCGCGCAAGCGAGCGAGGCGACGACGACGGAGCGCGCGAGGAGACGCAGCATGCCCCGGAAGAGAGCAACCGCCGTACCGCGCGCATGGATGCGGAAATCACGGTGCTTTCGCGGACGGGGCGGGGCGCCCGGTCCCACGATTCACTTCGGGGTCTTCAGCACCGTCCCGTCGTTCGACAACCAGTAGATCCACGTCGCGTCGGTGACGATCGATCCCGTCGGCTGGACGCCGCGCGCCATGACCTGCGGCTGATGGTTGCATCCTGCAAGCGCGCACTTCATCACGGTCTGACCGCCCGGACCCGGCAGCCACGCGGTCCAGTACGCCGCCGTCGAGTCGGCCGTCATCTCTTGCGGGAACGACTGACCGCCCGCGATCTGCAGCGGCGTCCCTCCGTTGATCGGCTCGACCCACACCATCCCGGCTTGCCCGTACTCGAGCACGACGAACGACGATGCGTTCACCGACACGGCGTACGGGTACACGAACGAATTTCCCATCGTGAGCTCGCCGCCGCCGCCGAGGAGGACGCGCCTCACTTCGCCGCCGCCGTTGAGCGTCGTCCAGTACGCGTACGTTCCGTCGAGCGCGAGGCCGTAAGCGTATTGGAGTCCGGTCGCGAGCGTCGTCGGCGTCGTGCATCCTGCGATCGCGCATTTCATCAGCGTGCCGTTCCCTGCGCCGCTTCCGATCGTCGTCCAGTAGACGTTCGTCGCGTCGACGACGACGGCGTACGGTTGCGGCTGTCCGGTGGCGATCGCGACACGCGGTCCTCCGGCGAGAGGCCATTTGTAGATCGTGCCGTCGCCTTGGCTCGCGAAGTAGACGGTCGTCGTGTCGACGGCGATCCCCATCGCGGAGCCGGTCGCGCTCACGAGCGTCGTCGTCGCGCCGCCGGCGATCGGCGCCACGTTCACCGCGCCGCCGCCGTTCGTCCAGTAGACGTTCGTCGCGTCGACGGTCAGTCGTCCGGGTGGAGCGAACTGTGTCGAGATCACGACGGGCATGCACGCGCCTTGTGAGCACGCTTGCCCGAGGCAGGAGTGGCCGCACGCGCCGCAGCTCGTCGCGTCGTTCTCGGTGTCGACGCAGACGCCGTTGCAGATCGTTCCATTGCATGTCGGCGCCGCGTCGGGTTGCGGCGCGGAGTCCCATGCCGTTCCGCCGTCGGGCGAGACCCACGCGTCGTACGTCGACGCGGCGTCGTACACGGAGCTCGGCGCGTCGTGCGCGGCATCGGTCGCGCGACCCGCGTCGGAGGCGCTGGTGTCGCCGGCGTCGTTCGTTCCCGTGGCGCACGCGACGAGCGCGGTGAGCGCGGTGGCGAGCGCGATGCTCGAAAGAATCCCCGAGGCGTTCGTCGTGGAGATCATGCCGCCGCGCATCGCAAGCTCCGCGCCGAACGTGACGGCGCCCGATCGCGCGGCGTTTCGTGATCGCCGGTTGCGCACCGAGCGCAACGTTGCGCTCCGCGCGTACGCACGACGGACGTCGCATGGGCGGGCTCACCGAAAAATCGAGCGTGCCGCGCGCATCGCGTACCAGGCGCGGCTCTTGCGGAGGGCGCCGGTCGGAGCCCACCAGATGATCGATCGAACGCGAAAGCTCTCCTTCCTTCTCGGCGCCTCCGTTCTCGGGATGGCGCTCTTCGCGAGCGCGTCGTGCGGGCGCATCGTGAAGAACGACTTCGGACCCGAAGACGCGGGGCCGCCGCCGATCGATTTCGCGGATGGCGCGATGTACGCGTGCCAGCAAGCGAGCCAGACGAAATCGTCGGTCGGCTGCGAGTACTACGCGATTCACATGGACGGGACGTTCTCCGCGAACAACGGATGCTTCGTGTCGTTCGTGTCGAACACGTACGACGTGCCGGTTCACATCGACGTCGCGTTCGACGGACGTCCGCTCGACGTCTCGGCGTTTGCGAAGATCCCGCGCGGCACCGGACGCAGCATTTCGTACGAAGACTTCGATGCGAAGGCGGGGCTCGCGCCGGGACAGGTCGCGATCCTCTTTCTCGCCGGCTTGCCCGATCCGGGGACGCCGAAGCCCGCGGAGATCTCCGCGCCGGTTCCGTGCCCCGTCGCGCCGGCGCTCTCGTCGCTCACGCAGATCCACGGCACCGGCATCGGTCGCGCGTTTCGGATTCGCACCGACTACCCGGTCGTCGCGTACCAGATGCTTCCGTTCGGCGGCGGCGGCGCGGCGGTGACGGGCGCGACGCTCCTTCTTCCGACGACCGCGTACGGGACCAACTACATCGCGGTCGACGCATACAGCGCCGGATCGCGCCAAGGGACCGACGCGACGTCGATGAACCTCGTCGCCGCGGAGAACGACACGACGATCACGATTCGTCCGAAGGTCGACATCGTCCCGGGATCGACCGTGCCCGGCGCGTCCGCGGGGAGCGAGACGACGTTCAAGCTGAACGCCGGGCAGCACCTGCAGATCACGCAGACGTTCGAGCTCACCGGGAGCCCGATCAACTCGGACAAACCGATCGGGCTCTTCGCGGGCCAGCCCTGCCTCGACGTCATCGGGCCGTACTGCGATCACGCCGAGCAGCAGATCCCGGCGATTCAATCGCTCGGAAACGAGTACGTGGCGGCGACGCATCGTCCGCGCACGTCGGTCGCGGAGAACCCACCGTGGCGAATCGTCGGCGCGGTCGACGGGACGAAGCTCGCCTTCTCGCCGTCCGTCGCGGGCGCGCCGTCGACGGTGAACCTCGGCGACGTCGCGGAGTTTCGCACCGGCACGTCGTTCACCGTGAAGAGCCAGGACGCGGACCACCCGTTCTTGCTCGTCGGCTACATGACGGGCGCGCAGACGATCGGATCGGAGTACGGCGACGCCGACTTCGTTCGCGTCGTGCCGGTGCCGCAGTACATGGAGCGTTACGTCTTCTTCACCGATCCGACATACCCGGAGACGAACCTCGTCATCACTCGTAAGCGCGGTGACGCGGGCTTCGCCGACGTGACGCTCGATTGCGCGGGCGTGCTCGGCGGATGGACGCCGGTCGGTGGCGGCGACTACGAGATGACGCGGATCGATCTCGTGCGGCACGATTTTCAGCGGCAGGGCGCGTGCGACAACGGGCGCCACGAAATGACGTCGGCGCAGCCGTTCGGGCTCACGGTGTGGGGCTGGGGGACGTCCGAGACGCGCGAGTTCACCGGGTACGTCTCGTACGGATATCCCGCAGGACAAAACCTCAAGACGCTGACGAACATCGTCGTGCGGTGACGGAGACGACCATGCGCATCCTCGTTCACTTGGCGTTCGCTTCGTTGATCTCCGCGTGCTCGGCGCATGGATCACCGCCGCCGCCCGCGCCGGGATCGGATCTGTCGAGCGTCGCGGGATACTGCGAAGCGCGCGCCGCCGCGGAGTGCAACGCGACGGTCGTGAAGAGCTGCGGCGCCACCGACAAAACGAAATGCAGCGACGCGCGCAAAGCGACCTGCGCGTCGCAGGTCCCGCAAGGGACGACGTACCTCGCGTCGCGCGCGCCCGCGTGCATCGGCGCGGTGACGGACGCCTACGCCGACGGCGCGATCGACGTCGACGACGAGCGATCGATCGGCGACGCGTGCGGTCCGTCGCTCTTCAGCGGACCGGGCGCCGCGCGCGCGCCGTGCACCGTCGCGTACGACTGCAGCTCCGCCGACGAGCTCACCTGCGTCGTGCCGCGCGGGGCGACGAGCGGAAAATGTTTGAAGCCAAACGCGGTCGCCGCCGGCGCCGCGTGCCCCGGCGAAGCGGACGCGTGCCCGAGCGGCTTCTACTGCGACACGAAATCGATCACGTGCAAGACGACGGCGGTCGTCGGCGAGACGTGCGACGCGATGCTGCGTCCGTGCGCGCCGGGCCTCACGTGCAACGGCGGACCGTTCGGATCGGGATGCACGATGAAGGGGGGGAAGGGCGAGCCGTGCAGCAGCGACACCGACTGCGGCGCCGCCATTTGCGACAAGGCGGTGGGGCAAACCGAGGGGACGTGCACCGAACGGATCACCCTTTCGTCGTTCGACGCCGCGTGCGCGACCTTCAAATAGGCTGAAAACACGAGGGAACGCCCAAGAGTCCCCAATTGGGTGACATGCGCCTCCATCTCCCACCGATCAGGTTGCCTCCCAGGGATTCGGGAGGAGCTTTCCATGGTCGCGACGCGACGCACTTCGATCGCGTGTTTCTGGATGGTCATCGTCGGTGTGCTCGCTTCGGCGGCGATCGGCTGCATCCCGAAAGACGATCCCGGAATCCCCGACAGCGGCGAGGTCGTGCCGGGCGCGGATTCCGGAGCGCCGTTCCTCAGCCTCGACGCGATCGCCCACGAGTTCGGCAGCGTCGTGTCGGGCGCGACGAGCATGCCGGTGCAGGTGACCGTCACGAACTCGGGGTCGGCTCCGAGCGGCGCGGTCGCGGTCGCGATCAGCGGGCCGGACGCGGCGGACTTTGGTGTCGCGTCGGACGGATGCAGCGGTCAGCCGATCGCCGTGGGTGCGTCGTGCGTCTTCACGATGTCGTTTCATCCGACGACGGCCGGGCCGAAGAGCGCGGCGTTCGCGGTGAGCGCGACGCCGGGCGGTACCGCGACGACGAGCGCTTCGGGAACGGCGCTCGCGAAGGGGGCGCTCGCCATCTCGCCGACGTCGCACGACTTCGGCGCCGTGCCGGTCGGCACTGCGACCGCCGATTCGACGTTCACGATCACGAACACGGGCGGCGCTCCGACGGGCGCGCTCGCGGCGCATTTCTCTGGCGCGAACGCCGCGCTCTTCACGCTCACGTCGGACGCGTGCACCGGCATGATGCTCGCGCCGGCCGCGAGCTGCGTCGTGCACGCGCGATTTGCTCCCGACGCGATCGGCGCGAAGAGCGCGTCGCTCGACGTCACGGGCTCGCCCGGCGGGACCACCGCGTCGTCGCTCGGCGGCACCGCAATCGCTCCCGGTGCGCTCGTCATCACGCCTTCGCCGCGCGATTTCGGCAGCGTCGTCGTCGGCGCGTCGAGCGCGGACGTCACGTTCACAGTCACGAACTCCGGCGCGGCCGCGACGGGCGTTCCGGCGATCGCGCTCGCGGGCGGCGACGCCGCGCACTTCGCGATCGCGTCGACCGGATGCACCGCCGCGCTCGCGGGCGGCGCGACGTGCGACGTGAAGGTTCACTTCACGCCCACGACGGCCGGCGCGAAGAACGCGCTGCTCGGCGCGGCGGCGACGCCCGGTGGGATGGCGACGGCGACGCTCACTGCGACCGGCCTTGCACCGGCGGTCCTCGCGATCGCACCGACGCCGCAAGACTTCGGTACGGTCGTCCTCGGCAGCTCGAGCGCGGACGTCGCGTTCACCGTCACGAACAGCGGCGGCGTCGCGTCGGGCGTTCCGTCGGTCTCACTCGGCGGCGCGAATGCGAGCGAGCTCGCGATCACGACCAACGGCTGCACCGCGGCCGTGGCGCCGGGCGCGAGCTGCACGGTCAAGGTTCGCTTCACTCCGACGGGCGCGGGCGCGAAGAGCGCGACGCTCGACGTCAGCGCCTCCCCCGGTGGCGCTGCGAGCGCGACGCTCTCCGGCAACGCGCTCACGCCGGGGCAGCTCTCGATTTCGCCGCCGTCGGCGGGTTTCGGCTCGCTCCTCATCGGCAACGTCAGCGCATCCACCAGTTTCACGGTGACGAACAGCGGCGGCGCGGCGACGGGCGTCCCCGTGGTCTCGATCACCGGAACCGATGCATCGCAGTTCGAGATCGTGACGAACGGCTGCACGGCGGCGATTCCTGGCGGCGGAACGTGCAGCATCTCGGCGCGCTTCCATCCGAGCGTCACCGGGGCGAAGTCGGCGGGGCTCACGGTCACGGCGAGCCCGGGCGGCGCAGCGTCCGCGGGGCTCTCGGGTACGGGGCTCGGGCCGGCGCAGCTCACGATCGGGCCGAGCAACCAAGGCTACGGCACGCTCGTCGTCGGCGCGGTGAGCGGCGACACGACGTTCACCGTGACGAACACCGGCGGCGTCGCGTCGGGCGCGCCCGTGGTGTCGATCGGTGGCGCGGACGCCGGTCAGTTCGGGATCTCCTCGAATGGTTGCACGACGCCGCTCGGTGCGGGCGCGACGTGCAGCGTGCTCGTGCACTTCGCGCCGACGACTCCCGGCGGAAAGAACGCGCTGCTCGGCGTCTCCGCGTCGCCCGGCGGCAACGCGAGCGCGACCTTGAGCGGCACCGCGCTCGCGCAAGCGCAGCTCACCATCTCGCCGCCATCGAACGCATACGGAACGATCGTCGTCGGCGCGAGCAGTGGCGCGGCGACCTTCACCATCACGAACGCGGGCGGCGTCGCCTCCGGCGTACCGACCGTGTCGCTCGGCGGCGCGAACCCGGGCGACTTCGCGGTCTCGTCGAACGGATGTACGGCCGCAATCGGCGCCGGATCGTCGTGCACCGTCCAAGTGAAATTCGCCCCCGCGAGCGCGGGCGCGAAGAACGCTTCGGTCTCGATCGCCTCGGCACCCGGCGGCACCGCGACCGCGACGTTGAGCGGCACCGCCGTCACGCCCGGCACGCTCTCGATCTCTCCGGCGTCGAACGCGTACGCGAGCACGGTGACCGGTTCGTCGACGGCGCCGTTCGTCTTCACGGTCACGAACACCGGCGGCGCTGCGACCGGCACAGTCACGATCTCGCTCGGCGGAACCGATGCATCGCAGTTCGCGATCGGCGCGAACGGATGCAGCGGCAACCCGCTCGCGCCCGCCGCGAGCTGCACGGTCGGTGTCGCGTTCGCGCCCACGTTGACCGGCGGGAAATCGGCGACGCTCACGGCAAGCGGGAACCCCGGCGGCACGACGAGCGCGACGCTCACCGGCACGGGCCTCGCGCCCGCGCTCCTGACGATCGCTCCGACTCCGCAAGACTTCGGCGTCGCCGCCACCGGCACGTCGACCTCGCCGATCACCTTCACCGTGAAGAACACCGGCGGCGTCGCGTCGGGCAACGTGGCGCTCGCGCTCGGCGGCACGAACGCATCCGAGTTCGGGATCGCGTCGGGCACCTGCATGGGCGCACTCGGCGCGGGGCTCACCTGCTCGGTCGCGATCAAGTTCGCGCCGACGACGACGGGCATGAAGACCGCGACGCTCACGGCGTCCGGCATGCCGGGCGGGAGCGCCGTCGCGACGCTCACGGGCACCGGCGCCGTTCCGGCGATTCTCGTCCTGCGCCCGGCGTCGAAGGCCTTCGGAAGCACCATCGTCGGCATCGCGACCGCGGCGACGACGTTCACGGTGCTCAACAACGGCGGCACGTCGTCGGGATCCCTCGGCCTCTCGTTCACCGGCACCGATCCGGGCGACTTCAAGATCACCGCGACCACTTGCATGGGTTCGCTTCCGGGCGGCGGCAACTGCACGATCGACGTCGTCTTCTTGCCGCAGAAGGCGAGCCCCGTCGGCAACCTCCTCTCGGCATCGCTGACGGTTACTGGTGCGCCGGGCGGAACCACGACGTCGAGCCTGACTGGCGACGGGACTTCGATCCTCACCGCCAATCCGTCGTCGTCGTACCTCGGGCGTGCGCCGATCGGTCAAACGGGCCAGACGTCGCGCTTTTCGATTCAGAATCCCAACATGTTCCAGTCGACGGGGCCGCTGACGGTGACGCTCGGTGGCGCCGATCCAACCAACTTCAAGATCGTGAGTGACCCGTGCACGAACGTGTCGCTCGGACCGGGCGGGAACTGCGTCATTCAGGTGCAGCTCACGCCGCTCGCACCGGCCGGCGCGAAGAGCGCGACCGTGACCGTCGGCGGCATCCCCGGCGGCTCGACGACGATCACGGTGACGGGCGACGCGCTCTGAGGCACGTCGCGGTCACGTCACGCTCGCTCCCGCGAGGCGTGTCGCGAGCGCGAGCGTCGCTGCGTTCTCCGGGACGCGCTCCACGAAGCTCGATCGCAGCGCGGGATCGGTGATCTTCGCGGCGCGATCGAGGAGGCGTGTGCGCGCGTCCACGATCGCGTCGCGCGCACCGGCGACGTCGCCGCTCGCGTCGAGGGCTCGCGCGTAGACGAGGCGAAGCAACGTGTCGCCCTCGTCGACGCCGCCGATCTCGTCGAGGATGCGCTTGGCCTCGCGTGCCGCAGCGACGGCGCCCGCGATGTCTTTCGCGGCGAGGAGCGCGTCCGCGAGTGTCGCGTACGCGAGGGCGCGGACGCTCGGCGCCGATGTCCCAATCGCGATCGCCTTGCGTGCCTCGCGCTCCGCGGCGGCGACGTCGCCGGCGAGGAGATGGGCGTTTGCGAGGTACGCGCGCGCGCCCGCCGCGATGCGTGGATTCCCCTCGGCTTCGAACACCGTCGCCGCATTCTCTTCGAGCTCGCGCGCTTCGTCGAGCTGCCCGAGACGCGCGAGCGCGAGCCCGAGGTTGTGCGCCGCGCCGAGCGCCGCGTGGCGGAGCCCCATGCGCTCGGATGCGGCGACCGCGTCGCGCAACGCTCCTGCGGCCTCGGCGTAAAGCCCGACGCGCATTTGCGCGTACGCGAGCGACTGCAGCGCGATCGACGACGCGCGGAGATCGCCCGCGCCGAGGTAGGCGGCGTGCGCCGCGCGGTACTCCTCGAAGCAGTCGACGAACGCGGCTTGATCGAGCGCGCGCGTGCCTCGCGCGTACGCGATCGCGCCGAGCGTGCGTGGCTCGGGAGGAGGGGAGATCGCGAGGAGCGCGTCGATGCGCGCGAAGAGGCGGTCGGCGTGATCGTGATGCCCGTTGTAGACGAGGTGACCGGCGACGCGCGACGCGCAGACGAAGTAAGCGTTGCTCGCGGCTTCGCGCGACGCTTCGAGATCGGCGCCGCGCGCGAGGAGATCGTCGGCGAGCACGACGAGCTGCTTCGTGTCGCCGATGGCCGAGCTCATCAGCATCGTCTGCCCCGCGGCGTCGTACCAGAGGTCGCTGTGGCGCGGCAGAAGCTCCATCGCTTCGAGCCCTCGATCGCGCGCGGCGCGCGGCTCTCCGCGCCATCGCAGCGTCTCGGTCTGCAAGAGGCGGAGCGCGCCGAGCGTCTCGCCCTCCGCGCCGCACGCGACGCCACGCTCCGCGCGCGCGAGCGCCGCGACGAGATCGTTTCCTTCGAGCGCCTGCGCCGCCGCGCGCTGGTAGAGACCCGCCGCGCGCGTCGTATCGCCGCCACGCTCGAAGTGCTCGGCGAGCACGAGCGCACTCGCTTCTCCTTTCTCCTCGAGCCATCGCGCGGCGAGCCCGTGACCGACGCGGCGATCGCGATCGGTGAGCATCGCGTACGCGCCTTCGCGAACGAGCTCGTGACGAAACGACAGCTCGATCTCGCCGCGGAACTTCGACGTCGCGCGACGCACGATCATCTCGCGAACGATCAGCTGCTCGAGCGCCTCGTCGACGCGCAAGGTGGGCGGATCGCCGGCACGACGCGATCCGTCGCTCGTGTCGCCCGTCGTGTCGGCGCCGAGGAGCGCGGCCGCACCACCGCGCCAGAACGTCTGCCCGAAGACGCTCGCGCCGCGCAGCACACGCCGCGACTCGGCGTCGAGACCTTCGAGACGCGCCTGCACCATCGCGAGCACGGTCTCCGGGAACGTCTCGACGTCGCCGCCCGCGGTCGCGCGGATCAGCTCTTCGAGGAAGAACGCGTTTCCGCCCGCGCGCTCGACGAGGCGCTCGACGGTCTCCGCCGTGACGGTGTCCCCGAGGATCTGCCGTACGAGCCTTTCACTCGCGCGTCGCGTGAGAGGCGCGAGGCGAAGCTCTTGAACGTTGCGCCCCTCCCAGAGCTTCGGGAAGACGTCGTGCACCTCGGGACGCGCGAGCGCGACGAGAAAGAAGGGCGAGCGGTCGAGCGCGGCGAGCGCGGCGTCAACGAAGCGAACGGTCGGCACGTCGCCCCAGTGCATGTCCTCGAGCACGAGCACGATCGGATGGGCGACGCACTCGGCAGCGACGAGATCTTCCCACGCGCGTCGCATCTGATCGCCCATGAGCTGGGGATCTTTGCGCGCGGCGCGGAGCTGCACGCTCTCCGCCGTGAAGGGCGCGCCTACGAGCTCTCCGACGAACTCTGCGACGCGCGCCTGATGCTCCCGCGCGACGTGACGCGCGACCCGCGCGCGAAGCTTCTTCTGACGGGTGCGCGCCGGCTCGCCCTCGAGGATCCCGAGGCCGCGTCGCAGCGCCTGCGCGAGCATCCCGAACGGGGCGCCGGCGCTCATCGGATCGCCCCGCGCGAACCAGATCTCCGCCTTCTCGCTCTTCGCGCGCAACGCACGGAGCAGCTCGTGCCGGAGGCGCGATTTCCCGACTCCGGCGGGCGCGGTGACGAGCACGGCGCGCGCGACCGAGTCATCGACGCATTCGTCGAACGTCGCGAGCAGCGTCGCGAGATCACGCTCGCGACCGACGCACGGGCTCGGCCGACCGAGGAGCTGCCGCGTCACCTCGGTGAGCTCGCGCTCGCCGCGCAGCTCGAGCATCTCGTCCGTCTCGGGATCGCCCGCGACGTCGAAGCGCGCGTCGAGAAGCGCCGCGGTCACGCGGTCGAGCGCGACCGGAAGCCGCGCGGCCGAAGTGCGCGACGAGCGCGCGTGATGAAGCAGGCGCGCGGCCCGATCGATCACCTCGCCGACTGGCGATCCGGCGGCGACTTCGACACGCCCGGTCGCGAGCGCCATCGGCTCGCGCGGGAGCGACGCGCGCAACGCGATCGCGCACCGCGCCGCCTGCGCCGCCTGATCCGTCGCGCTCGCATAGCCGGACAACACGGCGACGAGCGATCCGTCCGCGAGCCACTCGAGCTGCGCGCCGAGCCGCGTCACCGCTTCGCCGATCCGCGACGGCACCGCGTCGCTGTCGACGCTCGCCGTCTTCGCGTCCGCATCGGATCGCGCCGCCGTCCCCGCGCCGATGACGACGATGCTCACGAAGCGCTGCTCGCCTTCCGTGAGCGCGGGTGGACGCACGCTGAGGTTCCGCACGCTCGCCGGCCCCGCGAGCCGATCGAGCGCGTCGATCTCGGCCGCCACCGCGGCGCCGTCCGCGGGGCGCTTCGCCGGATCCTTCGCGAGCATCCGCGCGACGAGATCGTCGAGCGCCGACGGCACGCTAGGCAGGAGCTCCTTCACGCGCGGCGATCGTTCCAAAAGAATTTTCGCCAGCACCGCCAGCGGATCATCTCCCTCGAACGGCAATCGCCCCGTGAGGCACCGAAACATCACGCACCCGAGCGCGTACACGTCCGCGCGCGCGCCCACGTCGCGGAGCGCGCGCGCCTGCTCCGGCGCCATGTACCCCGGAGTTCCGAGAACACCGCCCGGTCGCGTGACGTCCGACGGCAGCGGTGCGAGGCGCGCGATCCCGAAGTCGATGACCTTGACCTTCTCGCAGTCGCCGTCGACGAGGAACAGATTCGACGGCTTCACGTCGCGATGAACCACGCCCGCGAGGTGCGCCGATCCGAGCGCCTGCGCGACGCGTCGTCCGACCGCGAGCGCGTCGTGTACGTCGAGCGCGCCGCGCGACAATCGCCGCGCGAGTGTTTCGCCTTCGAGCCACTCCATCGCGAGGTACGGCTCGCCCGCGGCGGTCACGCCGAACGCGACGAAGCGGACGATCCCCGGATGCCGAAGCTGCGCGAGCAGACGCGCCTCGCGTGCGAACCGTTCGAGCGCGCGATCACGCGCGTCGCTCGCGCCGCCGAGGCTTCCGCGCTCCGGACGGTCGAGCACTTTCAGCGCGACGACGTCGCCTGTCTGCGCGTCGCGCGCGCGAAAGACGCGCCCCATTCCTCCCGACGCCGCGAGTCGCTCGACGACGAATCGTTCGGTCGGGCTCTCGTCGCGCGTCACGCGATCGAGCGTACCAAAGAGGGGACGACGAATGTCGGCTACGTCCGTTTGCGCGGGCGTGGGACGCCGTACGCGTCGAGTCGGTAAACGAGCGTGCGCCGCGAGATGCCGAGCACCTTCGCTGCCTCCTTCTGGTTGCCGCCGCACTTGTCGAGCGCGTCGAGGATCCGCTGCCGCTCCGCCGCTCCGCCCGGCGCGCTCGTCGCGACCGTCGGCGTCACCGTGGCGCGAGACGAATCGGCGGCCGCGCCCAACGCCGCGCGCGCCGTCATCTTTCCGAGCGTGATGCTCGCCGGCTCGAGCGATTTCGTCTGGCAGAGGAGCACCGCACGCTCGATCACGTTCTTCAGCTCGCGCACGTTCCCAGGCCAGTCGTGGCGCTCGAGGATCGCGATCACGTCGCGCGGAATCGTCACCTCGGCGCGCGCCGCCTTCTTCGACGCCTCGTGCGCGAACGCCTTCGCGAGCGGACCGATCTCGCCCACGCGCTCGCGGAGCGGCGGGATCTGGATCGAAATTCCATTCAAACGAAAATAGAGATCCTGTCGAAACGTGTTGGTCGACGCGAGCGACTCGAGGTCGCGGTTCGTCGCCGACAGAAAACGAACGTCGAGTATCCGCGGCTTCAAGCTGCCGATGCGCGTCACCTCGCCGCTCTCGAGCACGCGAAGCAGCTTCGCCTGCGTGGTCAGCGGGAGCTCGCCGACCTCGTCGAGGAACACCGTCCCGCCGTGCGCCGACTCGAGGAGCCCCGGCTTCGCCTGCACCGCGCCGGTGAACGCGCCGCGCTCGTAGCCGAAGAGCTCGCTCTCGAGGAGGTTGTCCGGGAGCGCCGCGCAGTTGAGCCGGACGAACGGTCCGCTCGCGCGCGGCGAGCTGCGGTGGATCGTCTCGGCCAGCACCTCTTTTCCGACGCCGGTCTCCCCGAGGAGCAGCACGCTGATGAGGCTCGTCGCCGCGAGATCGATCTGTTCGTACAGCGCCCGCATGACGAGATCGTGAAGGATGATGCCATCGCTTCCGGGCAGCTCCGAGAGCGCGACCTCGTCGCCCGTCGGAGCGCGTTCGCCGGGCGAAGCAATTCGGATCACGGTCATCACCGAGCCGAAGGTGATGCTGTCGTCGATGCGTAGCTCGACGAGTTGATTCGCGATCGCATGCCCATAGTCGGTCTCCGCCATTTCGTCGTGCGCGCTCGATGCGTGGACGTACGTGCCGTTCGTGCCGCCGAGATCCTCGATCCGGAGGGGTTGTCCAAGGTGCAGGCGGGCGTGGTGGCGAGAGACCGAGGGGTGGTTGATCCGGATGTCGTTGTCGCTGGAGCGGCCGATCGAAACGGGGCCGGTCGCGGGCACCGGGTGC
>JBBQXV010000151.1:0-22245 GCA_038209335.1 Polyangiales bacterium
TGGAACCGAAGGATCCGCAGGGCAACACGGCGCCCGAAGCCGTGCAGGGTACGGACGACGCCCCGAAGTACGTCACCGAAGATCAGCTTAATCGGGCCATCACCGCCCGCTTCAAAGGGTTCGAGCAGAAGGTCGAGAAGACCTTTGGAGAATCGTTCACGGCGTTCGGCGGAAAGTTGAAAGAGGAGCTCAGCGCGCTCCTGCCCCCGAAGCCCGAGGCGAAGGAACCCGAGAAGAAGAAGGATGGAACCGCGGCCGCAGCGCCGCATCCCGACTTCAAGAAGTTCGAAGATCAGATCGCCGCGCTGACGAAGCAGGCGGATGACGCGCGCGCCGAGCGTGACTCGGAACGCGCAAAGACGAAGGACACGACGCTTCGACAGCGACTCAGCGACGCGCTCGCGACGGCCGGCATCGACGGCGTGCGCGCGCGGCATGCGGTGGGTCTCCTGGTCGACGCAGAAAAGCGCGTCCGTTGGTCGGACGATGGCGATGCCGTGCTCTTCCGCCGCGCGGAAGACGACGACGTCGAGCTCGGCGAGGGCCTGAAGCACTGGCTCAAGACCGACGACGCGAAGCTGTACCTCCCGCCGCGTGGCGCGACTGGCTCCGGGGATCGCCCCGGCGCGGGAACGCCGCGCACGCCCGCCGAGCCGCCCACGCGCGGCGACGTCGCCGACGGCCTCCGTCGCGCGTTGCTCGGCCAGCTGTAACCCGCACTGACCTTCACCAGGAATCGATATGGCCCTCGAAACCCTCGCCGCGGTCAACGCGGCGCTCAGCCAGACGTTCGAGGCGGATCTCATCCGCCAATACAACCGCCTCGCCGTCGCCGCCGCGCTCATCCTCGCCGAGCGAGGACGCGGAAGGAACTGCGCGTGGGACGTCGAGTTCTCCGGCGCAACGGCCGACGCCGTCGCCGAAGGCTCGGACGTCCCCGAGTCGGAGTTCACGACCGACCAGCCCGTGCCCGCGATCCTCTCGTGGGCGACGTACCGGCAGTCGTTCAAGATCTCCGAGACGGAGATCGACGCCGCAGCGAGCTCGCTTGGCACGCCGGACGTCCTCATGGACATGTTCGGCGAGCGCGTGCTCAACGCGCACCACAAGTTGATCAGCACGATCAACGTCGACATCTTCAACGGCGTTGGCGTGAGCCCGAGCGGCGTCCCGAACCTCGTCGGCCTGTACGGCGGCGCGATCGAGCCGACCGGCATCTACGCCGGCATCAGTCGGCAGCAGTTCGGCGAATGGGCCGGCAACATCCTCGGCAACGGTGGCGTCGCGCGTCCGCTGACCGTCGACCTGATGGCGCAGCTCGAGCAGAACGTCTTCGACGCCTGCGGCGAACCGCCGAACCTGATCCTCGCGTCGTCGGGCGTTCTCCGGAAGTACGAGAACTTCTTCGAGTCGATCCGTCGTGTCGTCTCGGACGGCCGCGGGCCGATGGACTTCGGTGCGGGCGCCGCGAACCTCTTCTACAAGGGGATCCCGGTCATCCGCGACCGCAACGGCACGCGAGGGCGCCTCGCGATGCTGAACACGAACTACGTGCGAATGAAGTACCTGCCGCACATCAACCCGAACGACGCGCTCGGGCACGCCGAGTCGAAGCTCGCCGGAAGCTCGGGCAACGCGATCACGATGGCGACGGACATCCCGGCGCGCATCGTCCTGCTCGCGAAGACCGGCGACAACGTGAAGGCGAGCGTCAAGACGACCATTCAGTTGTGCGTCAAGCGCCCGAACGCCTGCGGCTACATCGCCGACATCTCGGAGATGTGAGCGATGCCGATCCAAGTACGAAAGGGATCGGGCGCATTCGAGTACGCGATGGTCGCGGCGTTCAACGCGCTCCGCTCGGCGCTCGCACCCGCGGGCGCGTTCGTGCACGCGGAGGTGACGTCGACGACCGGCGGCGACTTCACCACGCCGACGGTCGTGCCGGCGACGTTCGTCGGGGCACCGGCGAGCGACCTCCCGTCGTTGCTCCGTGTCTGCACGGAGATCCGCGGTCGGCTCGGACTTCACTTCCGGGATGCTTTCGCGCACCGCACGGCGGACGCCGCGAGCGGGCTCGCCAACGCAGCGCCAACGACGCTCGCACTGGCGCTCCCGTTCCTGAACGACGCGAAGGCGAAGTGGAATGCGCATCTCACGCGACAAGGCGTTCACCTCACGAACGACGCGGCCAGCGCGATCGGGGCGCCCGACGCGACTGACCAGCAGACCGCGCAAGACCTCGCGAACACGATCCGTGTCGTCTTCGCGACCCACATCCAGAACGCGCTCCCCGGCGCGTTCGTCGAGCTCACGAGCGCCTGAAGGATCCGCACATGAACCGCTACGACGACGCGCCCGAAGAGCAGCGCCTCACCACTTGGCGCAATCCCACGCGCCACGACATCAAGATCGATCTCCACGAAACGCCGGGCCGCCGAAAGAGGTTCGTCGTCCCTGCCGGCAAGGAGGTGCAGATCCCGAGCGAGTACGATCGCGGCATCCACGACGTGCGCGACGGCGTCATCGTCGGCGGCTACGCACCGCTTCTCGAGCGGGCCGTGAGCGACGGCGTGCTCCATCCCGCGCTCGATCCCGAGGAGGCGGCGAAGAAGGCCGCGCTCGAAGAAGCCGAGAAGACCGTCATCGCGAAGAAGGCCGCCGACGAAGTGCTCGCGCAGACGAAGGCGCCGACGAAGCGATAGGTGCGCGAAGTGAGTCGCCCACTCGCTGGACGATCCCAGTAGTATCGCTGTCATGTGGGGGAGAGCGGCACGTGCTTGTGCGCTGGCTTGTTGGACGCTCGCGTCGATCTCCGGTTGTCGCGTGGGTGGTGGTCGCGTCCCGGTCGCAGCCACGCAAGCTCCGTCGCCTCAATTCGCGCCGATCTACAAAGACGGCCCGGTCCCGGTCCCCGGCGAAAAGCTGGAGGTTCCGTTCGTTGCTGGCCGCAACGGCAAACCCATCATCGTGGCGTCGATCGCGCCCGGCAGCCTTGTGACGTTTCCGCTCCCCGACGCGCGGCGGCCTGCGAACATCATCATCAAGCGAAGGCCTAGTCCGGGCGAGTCGACAACGAGCGATGTTCCTCCGCTGACCGTCACGCCGAAGCCGCCTCGCGCTGGACAAGACGGCGCGATTGCGTTCGATGTTCCTCAGCTTCCACGCGGCATCTACGACGCTTGGTATGTCGACGGACGGCCAGCGTCGCCTAGTAAGTCCGTGCCGTCCGCGATCGAGCCTCTCGAACCGAAGGCGTCGCAGTCGGTGACGTTCGAGGTGAAACCGCGGCTGAAGGCGCTGCGGTCCGTCGTTCGTGCGCGCCCTGGCGCCGATGTTGACGTCGTGATCGGCATCGCGGGCACGGGGTCGTCGAAGGCTCCGCCAATTGAGGTCACGCTCAGCGGTATGAACAGCGTCGTGCATCTCGCGCCCGCGCAGAGCGAGCGCGTCGTGATCGGATCCGACGGTCTCGCTCGATTCAAGCTTCGTGTCGCGGCGAACGCGGATGTCTACGTGGCAGCAACGGCGCCCGGATACGAGGGGACCGTTGTTCGCGTGGTTGGTGGGCCGGATTACCCGTTCCGCGACGCCCGTCTTCAGCCGGGCGACCTTCTCCTCTGCCAGGGAAACAAGATCGTCAGTCGCTTCATCCAGGCTGGAGAATATTTGGAGCTCGGTCGTTCGTCGAACGCGAACGGTCGGCCATTTTACTCGCACGTCGCAATTTATCTCGGGTCCGGTGAGACCGAGACAGCCGAGATGCTCGACGATGGCCTCGTGAAGCACAAACTGGAGGACACTCGCGACGGTTGCACCACGCTCGACGTATACAGAAGAATCGGAATCGCGCCAGCCGAGCAGTCGAGGGTCGCAAGCAACATTCTCAACTATCGCCAGGCGCCATACGCGTGGGGCCAGATCAAAGTGTTCGGATGGGCTGGAGCGCTCGGCCTCGACTTGAAGGTCGCACGCTCACCGACGGGCTGGTTCTTCTGCGGACTCACACTTGGCGTGTCCTGCGTCGTTGAGGCAGTCGCGATCGCTGAGATCGCGCCCTTGAAGGCCGGACTCGCCGACGCGGCGAGAAGCGTTTCTGAGTCCGAGTCCGGCAAGCGAACGATGATTTGCTCCGAGCTCGCCGCTTGGGCGTATCAGGATGCGGGGTTGCAGCTCGAGGTCGCCCCGTGGTGGCACGATGTGCAGGACGAAGGCCTCTTGAACTCTGCGGATGCACGATCCGATTACACATCGCCCAACATGATCGCCCGCAGCAAGAACGTGGCTTTCCGCTTTCAGTTGTGGCCTCCAGTGCCGCCGTCGGTCGCTGTCGTCGCGGGTCAGGTTCAGATCACCGAGGAGATCCAGTTCGACAGTGGCAGTGCAACGATCGGTAAGGAAAGCGACGATGTGCTTCTCGAGGTGGCGAGAACGCTCATCGAGCACACGGAGATGAAGAAGGTCCGTGTCGAAGGCCACACGGACAACATTGGCGGCTCGGCGCTCAACAAGGAACTGAGTCAGCGACGCGCAGGAGCGGTCGTGAAGTGGCTGGTTGCTCATGGAGTCGAGGCCTCTCGGTTGATCAGCGTTGGCGTCGGTGACGCACGACCGATCGCTCCCAACGACACTGAGACGAACCGACACAAGAACCGACGCGTCGAGTTTCACCTCGGAGAGTAGAGGTCGGGTATGGCGCGATTCGCGAACCCGAGTCCCAAGCGGGTCACGTCGAAATGCCCTGGACCGAATCTGATCGCGCGACGCTGCGGCACTACCTCGGCTTCTCGGCGCTTTTCCTCCAAGCCGATCCGCGCCTTGAGCTGGCGATCACGTCGGTGCAGTCGAAGGCCGATGGCGGAGTGCGTCCAGACGATTCGACCGAGCGTCTGATCCGCGGCTGGCTCGCGCAGCTCGCGCGTCTCGAGAAGCGCTTCGAGGAACTCTGGGACGAAGCCGAGGCGCTGAAGCTCGACAGCCTCGGTGTCGATCCGTACCGCGCGCTCGTCATGCTGCGCTCGGAAGGCCGGCGCGTCGTCGGGAACATCGCGCGCGCACTCGGCACGTCTCCCCGCAACGACGTCTTCTCCGAGGCCGCACCCACCCCTGATGGCTCGCCCTTCCCGGACATCGACAACGGCGACAAGCCGTGGTGACTCCATGACGATCGAATGTGTGAGCTGCCGCACGCCGCTGGGCGATGCGGCGAAGCGCGCGCCGGTGCACGTCGACGACGCGGCGGGCGGCGGACGCGAGGTGTTTTGCGCACGGTGCTTCGTCTACGTCCGGGCGCCACTCGAACCCGAGCGGTTCGCGGAGAACGCGCTCACGCCGCTGTCGTGCGCGTCGTGCGGATGGGAGAGCGTCGCCATCGGACCCGCGCGATGCGCCCAGTGCCGCTCGACGCTCATCGTCGCGCTCGGACTGCCCACGCCGCGTGTGATCCTCGCCCCGGCGGTGACGTCGTGAGTCTGCGGACGCGCGTCCTTCCGGTCTTCGAACGTCTTCGGGCGCTCGCGGGACCGGCTCGCTTCGACATCCGAACGACGCGCCTCGCAGTCGTCACGCGCACCTGGACGGGCGGTTGCCGCGACGCGGATCCTCCGACACCGGCGACGCCGCGCTATGTCGACGTCGTGCTCGACCTGCCTCCCATCTACGAGATGAAGCAGCTCGCGACACGCGACATCGCGTCGAGCGGCGGCCTCTACGAGATGGGTGACGTCAAGGTCGGTCCCATCACGCCGCGCTTCACACGCACGGACGGGACGATCGGCGGTTTCACCGAAGCCGACCTGAAGCCGACGCCGACGGCGAATGGCATCGAGGTGCTCTACGTGCTCATCGGTGCACACGCCGGCGAGTACCAACTCGTCGAACTTCGATCACTGAGACCCTTCGGGTATGAGCTCGTGCTGCGACGGCGCGAGACGACGCCGTAGATGGCGACCTACACCGTGAACGGCCTCGGCGCGTTCGCGCGCCTCTTCGCGCAACACCAGGCCGAGCGCGAGAAGCGCATTCGCGGCGCGATCATGAAGACCGCGAGCGCGGGCGTCTCGATCGTTAAGCGTGCGGTTCCCGTCGCATTCGGCGAGCTGCGCGAATCGGTGCACGCGACCGGAACGAAGATCGTCATCGACGCGCCGCATGCCGCGCCCGTCGAAGTCGGCAGTCGACCGCACTGGGTACCGTTGGCCCCTCTCGTTGCATGGGTGAAGCTCCGCGGCGCGGCCGGCCTTCTCTCGCGTCGTGAGCGAACGCGTCTTCCGGGAACGACAACACGCGCTCACGCTGAGAGTGTCGCCGCAGGGCTGCGTGCGCTCGAACGTGGTGGCGCGCTCGACGTCGAAGCGCCGATTCAGCTCGCGCGCGCCATCCAGGCCGCAATCGCGAAGCGCGGAACAAAGCCGCATTGGTTTGCGCGCAGCTCCTTACCGGAGATTCGCCGCGCTCTTCATTCGTTCATTCAACAGGCGCTCCATGCGTAGCGCCATCGCCAACCACCACCATCCTACTTGCCCAGACTCTGCTCGATGCCTGGCTGCGCGCGTGAGCACGAGGCCCGAGGTCTCTGCAAGGGGCACTACTACGCTTGGTGGGCGCACGGTGACCCGTCGATCCGGAAGGGACCGACGCCGCAGCCGGGACGGAAGTGTTCCGCCGACGGATGTGCGCGGCGGCACGAGGCTCGCGGGTTGTGCCGGCTGCACTACGAGCGGTGGCAGCGCCAGAAGAATGGCGTTCGAGAGAATCTGCGACCGCCAGGGAAGGTCTCACTCGACCGCCACGGCTATCGCGTCCTCTACCGGCCACGGCATCCGAACGCGAACGGCGCCGGGATGCTCAAGGAGCACCGGCTCGTGATGTCGGAGATGCTCGGGCGCCCACTACGCGCGCACGAGACCGTCCATCATCGCAACGGCGACCGACAGGACAACCGCCCCGAGAACCTTGAGCTGTGGAGTCACAGTCAGCCGCCCGGTCAGCGGGTGGAAGACAAGCTCGGGTGGGCGCGCGAGATGCTGCGCCTCTACGCCGCTCGTGAGATCGACGACGAGAACGAGTGGTAATGCCGCTCGAAGTCTCGCTCCAGCAAGCGGCGGCCAACGCGCTCGCCGCGTGGATCCGCACGCGGCTGCCCGACGCGACCGTGTTCGCGCGATGGCCCGAGCCGAACGTAAAGCTTCCGCCGAAGGCGGTGTCTGTCCTGCTCGCCGGTCCGCGCGTCGACGAGGAGCTCGACCCCGTCGTCGTCGGGCGCCGCGATCTCTCGCCGACGCACGCCGAGTACACGTGGCGCATGCGGCTGTGCAAGCAGCCGATGCAGCTCGACGTCTGGGCGAAGTCGGACCTCGCACGCGACGATCTCGTCGCGCGCCTCGATCGCGTGCTCAACGCAAGCGAACGCGACTCCATCGGCGCGGTGCGCGCCGATCCCGCGCGCAACGGTGTGCTCCTTCGTGTGGCGGACGGATGGGACGGCTTCGCCGACTTCCTCTTCGACGCACCAGGCGCGTTCGACACCCCCGACGCCGCGCAGCGTTGCGAGTACCGCGCGACCTACCGCGGCCATGCGTGGATGGACCTCACGATGCGGGCCGAAAGCCCGCGCCTCGTTGCCGCGACGCTGCGCCAGCGGCTGCACGACGACGACCCCTGACCCGAGAGAGCGATGCCCGGACCCGTCTACGTATCGAGCGTGTCGGCCGCGCGCCGTCATGGTGTCTACGCCATCGAGCGCACGCCGCCGCCGTCGATCCGCGCCATCGGCACGGGCGTCTGCGGCATGGTGCTCCAAAGTCCGTGGGGACCGGACCAGGCGCTCGCGACGCCGTCGGGACTCAAGGATCTCTACGACACGATCGCGCCCGCCGGCATGGACCGCACGTGGTCGGGCTACCTCTCGCTCATCCGCAAGGCGTGGCCGACGATCAAGTTCGTTCGCGTGCTCGGACCGACGGCCGCACCCGCGACGTGCGCGCTCGGCACCGGCATCGCCGTCGTCACGGCGAGGTGCAAAGGCACCGCGGGCAACTCCCTCCTCGCGACCGTGTCGAACGCGAGCGATGGCGATCCGAACCACTTCGATCTCGCCGTCAGTGTCGCGGGCACGTCGGGCATCACGACCGACGCGATGAAGAGCATCAACTTCTCCGGCAACGGCGCCGACAGCGTCGTCGATACGAAGAAAGCGCTCCTCACCGGAAGCGTGCGGCGCACGGCCGCCGGACGGCCACCGAACGGCACGTACGCGTTCGCAAACGCGACCGACGGCGCCGTCAACGCGGGCGCATACACCGGCACGCAAGGCGCCAACGATCGCGGCCTCGCACTCTTCGAGAGCGACGGCTCGATCCGCAAAGTCTTCTCCGACGATCCGGGGGGCGCCATGCGGGCCGCGGTGAACGGCGCGCTCCGCGGCCACGCCGAGAGTCTCGGTGACCGCGTCGCGTTCCTGAACGGTCCGCAGGGGCAGTCGCTCGCGGACGTGAAGAGTGACGTCTCGAACTACCGCTCCGTCCGCGCGGTCTACACCGATCCGTGGGTGTTCATCCTCAACGACGTCGACGGAACGAAACGCCTCGTTCCGTCGGCGCCGTTCGCGGCGTCCGTCGCGGCGCAGCTCTCGCCGTCGACGAGCATCGCGTGGAAGGATCCGAAGGTCATCGCGATGCTCTCGGGCATCGTTGATCTCGAAGTAGAGCGCGGCGCGGGCTCCGCCGACAACACCGACCAGGGTGTCGCGACGTTCATCCGCGAGGAGAACGGCGGCTTCTCGATCGAGGCGGGCGTACTCACCGTCGCGCCCCTCGATCCTGCGCGACGTAACCTCACGCGCACCCAGATCGGCGACTACATAGCCGTATCGTTCCAGCGCTCCGTACGATCGAGCGTCGACGCTCCGAGCGTGCCGCTCAACCACGACGGCCTCGTGCTCGCGCTCGAGGTCTTCATGGACGGCGTGAAGCGCAACGCGAAGACCGACCCGAACAACCTGCCGCACGTCCTCGACTACAACATCCCGCCGCTCTCGTCGGTGAACTCGGACGCAGACCTCGACGCGGGCCTTCTCTTCATCCCGCTCGACGCGAAGACTTCGTCCGCGCAGGAGAAGGTCTTCCTGTCGGTGCGCTTCGGCGAGAACGTCACCGTGAAGCACGAGGCGTGAGCGCCGATTCAGGCGCACGCGGTCTTCGCTAACGCTCGAGGCACATCCCCGCGGCGCTTCCGCCGCATGACTTCACGCACTCAAAGGCCTTTCCAAGCGGAGCGCAGTCGGCGGCGGTCGAACACGGGAGCGTGCAGATCCTGGTGGAGACGGAGCACTGCGCCTTCGTGAAGTCGCCAAGCGGCTCGCACGAGAGTCCGCCGCGGGCACCGCAATCGCTCGAACTCTTGCAGTCCCAGTTGTAGCCGTTGGGTTGCTGTTCGACGCTCGCACCGCACGCGCTCAAGAGGGCTAGGGCGAGAATCGAAACGGAAAAAGCGGAGCTACGGGACCGGATCACTTCCGACCTCCAGAGTGAGGGTTTTCTGAGATTGCGCCAATACTCGCGGCAAGTCGAGCGCTACATGCCGAGAAATTTTCGGACGCTCGGTGTCTTTGCGAGGACGGCCAGCGCATGCAGGCCCCGCGCGCCGTCGTAGCCGAGGGGCAACGCGGAACGAACGCTTTTCTTCACGATGAGCTCGAGAGTCACGAACAGGTGGCTCTCGATCCCAAGCCCGAAAGCCGCGAGCGTCGAAATCGGGTTCGAGTACGCCGTGAGTATGGCCCCGAGACTCGGCTGCGAATTGTCGTCGTGCGAGACATAGGCGATGCGCACGTTGAAGGGGACGTCACCGGAACCGAAGGTACTGCCTCCGCTCGTCTCCCCCGCATCGCAATGAGGGAGGACGTCCCCCAAGCTGACTTGGGACGACGAACGGTCTACCCCAGGAATCGTGGGCGAGCCGATGTACGGAACCTGCCAGTGTACATAGACTTGGGAGTTTCTCTCGGGATGCAAGACGTCGTCAGACGTGTACTTGACCCATCCCTCCGTTCCCGAGAAAGCCCCGCCAGATTCGGACTGCCAGGCTCCCGATGATCCCGGCTCGATCTTGGCTGGCGGAGTCCAACCGCCTGGCGTCCAATCGCCGAAGCACAGATGTTGCTCGCGAAGGTTCAGCGGCACATCGGTCTTGTTGTAGAGCGTGACGCGGTAGTTGCGTGCGGGCATCGTCGTCGAGCTTGCTTACCGGACTACGGCAACAAGACGTCCTTCGCGGTTACCGTACCTTCGATGCGTACATCCCCGAGAACGCGCCCTGCGAGAAGGTCTTCGAGGTGCGCAACCCGCGTCGTGAGGTGCTGGATGGTGGTTCGGTAGAGGTTCGACGCTACTTCGAGCTGATCGACCATCGTGGTCAGCCGATGCAAGTCGTAATCTGCGTGCGGTTGCGGCGAGCCGACCGGACCGGGCGGACCAGGGTGCTGAGGCATCTTGTTCGTCCTCCAATTTCGCGCGGATGCTCTCACCGCCGCTCCGGCGCTGTCAATGCACGAGCGCGCTTCCGTCCTCGACCTTCGTTAAGCGATGCGAGGTCGGTGCTTCTCGCGCCCAAGGTCTTGATCCATGCCCGATACCCCCTTCTTCCGTGGCAAAGACGCCGTGTTCCGTCTCTTCATGGACGGACGCGAGCGTCTTCTCAATGCCAAGACGTGGAGCGCCAAGCGCAACACGACCGACGGCGCCGACGGCGTCAACGGCGAGGACCGCGATCGGCCGTACTCGGTGACGAACTTCTACGACCTGTCGGTCACTTGCTACCAGAAGGACGCGAGCATCCTCCTCGCCCTCCTCGAAGACCAAGCGAACGACGACGCCGACGCCGCGCCGCTCGACAAGGCGGTCGGTCTCAACATTCGGATTCAAGACGGCAGCCGCGCCGCGTTCGTCGCGAAGGAAGTGACGCTCGGCGCTTGGGAGTTTAACCAGGGAGGTCGAGCGGACGCCGTCATGCTCACCATCCCGCTTCGCGCTCGCTACTTCTCCAAGGTCGCGGCGCTCGGGTGAAATCGATGACGTATGCAGCTCTGCTTCCCGCTCCGAACTTCTGCGGGCGCGGCATCCGCTACCGCGCGTTGGCACCAGGGGAGCGCGACGAAGTGATCCTCAAGGCGGCAGTGCTCTGCAAAGGCAACGACGATCCACGCGCGTTCGGGCTCCATCAGACGCGCGAGGGCATCAAGGCGATGCTCGTCGCCGTCTCCAAGCGGTGCGGCATCGAGAGCAAGGACGAGCTGCCGCTGAAGGACGAGGACTACGACGCCATCACGCCGGAGAAGCTCGAGATCGACGAGCGGCTTCGCTACGACAAGCTCTTCAGCGTGAAGGACGACGACGCGCTCGTCGGTCTCTACAACCGCCTTCACACGGTGAAGCAGGCGGAGGTCGACGCGATTTTTTCCGGAGCGGTGAAGCTGTCCGAGGGCTGAGCGCCACGTACTGGGCGCGCGTGCGCGACTTCTGGATGGAGGTCGCGTTCGTGTGCCGGTACGGGCACCAGCGCGTTCAGGACGTGCTCGGCGAAGACCGCTTGCTGACGCCGCTCGAGCTCGCGCTCTTCGCGCGCGCGCTCGAAGAACACATCGCGGTGGAGTTTGGACCGAGGCAGGCGCTTGGCCTCCCACCGGGACCAGGTGACGTGTGACCGATCCGATCCTCCCGCGCGTCGCCGATCCAATCGGACGCGGAATCGACGCGCTCGTGCGCGCGCGGCCGAGCGCTGCGCGCCATGTCGAGCGCGGGCGGTACGGGCATCCGTTCGCGGGTTGGCGCGCGCAGGAGGCGATCCTCCTCGCGCGGATCGCCGATGAGATCCGCGCCGCGCGGCTGCCGACCGCGGCGGGCCACGCGCTCCGTGCACTCGCGGCGAGCGAGTTCGACACGGAGGTGGTCGACGGACCGACGCGTGCGGTCGGCACGATCTCTCTATGGCGTCCGATCGAGCCCGTTCCCGCCGGGGTCATTCGCAAAGGCTCGACCTTTCGTCGTGTCGGCGATCCGTCCGCGATCCCCGCGCGCATCGACGCGCTCTACGCGGCGGTCGAGGATGTGTACGTGCCGCGGTTCAAGACGGTCGCGAACGTCACGGTGGAAGCGACCGAACCCGGCACCGCGGCGAACATCGTTCCGACCGATGCACCGCAGTTCGCGCAGCCACCGCTCAAGCTCGAGATCGCGAGCACGCTCTTCGACTCCACGTGGCGCCTCGACACGGGCGACGCGGGTGGAGGTTCTGACGGGCTCGTCGACGAGGACATCCGACGGATCGCGCGGGCCTTCGTGCTCGGGCGCGTCGCGCCGACGACGGCGGCGATCCTCGCCGGTGCGCTGCTCTCCTCGGGCGTGAAGCGCGTGGCTGCCTTCGAGGATCCCGTCGGCGCGCAGACCGTACTCACGCTCGCGGACGGCAGTTTCTCGGGGAGCAGTGCATGGGCAGGCCGCGTGCGGCAGCGCCTCTACGACGAGTTCGTAGGTTTCGGATGCAAGGTCACGGTCGGCTTCGCGCAGAACCGCTTCGTGAAGGTGACTGCGAAGCTCACGCTCCGTGACGCCGCGTATCGCTACGACACGAGCGCGATCCTCGCGAACGCGCAGAAGGCGCTCCGCCGCTACTTCGATGATCGCCCCGACTGGTACAGCTTCCGAAACCGCGCCGTGCGCGCAGTTCTCGCGCGCTGCGATCGGCGCGTGCTGACGTGCACGAGCGCCGTTGTTGAATCGGCGTGGGGAAGCGGACCGATCGCCGAGCCCGCCGCCGTCGTGCCGGGCGCGCCACTCTTTCACTACTGGCTCGCTGACGACGCCCTCAGCGTCGTGTTCGAGAACCCGCGCTGACCCACGCCTTTGCCCGACGTCTCCTACAAAGTTGAGATCGAGCTCTCGACGAAAGGAAACCTTTCGCGTCAGCTCGGTGGCTTCGCGAGCAAGGCTGAAGGACTCGACGGTCTCTTCGCGAAGGTCGGCGGCGCCGCGTCGAAGATCGGCGACGCGTTCGAGGGCGCCGTCGAGAAGGCCGCGAGCCTCGCTGGCACGATGGCGAAGCTCGGCGGCGCGGCCGCCGTCGGCGGGCTCGTCTACGGCGTCGTCGGGATCAACAACGAGCTCGAGAAGACGCAAATCAGCCTCGCGGCGATCTACAGCGCGAACGGCATCTCGAACTTCGCGGGCGGCATGTCGATCGCCGCCGAGCAGATGGCCAAGATGCGCCGCGACGCGGCGGAGCTGCCGGGCGAAGCGAAGGATCTCTTCGCCATCTACAAGATGGCGTCGGTGCCCGGCTTCCACGCCGGAGCGACGGCCGACGACGTGCGCAAGCTGTCGCGCGCCGCGATGGCGACGGGCGCGATCATGGGCCTGCCGATGCCGCAGGTCGCGCGCGAAACCGCGATGCTCCTGCAAGGCCGCGCGGGCGGGCACAACGTGCTCGGGATGGACCTGGGCATCACGGCCCACGGGTTCAACGAAAAGAGCCCGGCGGAGCGGCTCAAGATCGTCACCGCGGAGCTCGGCAAGTTCGAACCGGCGATCCAGGCGTTCGCACACTCGTTCGAAGGGTTGTCGTCGACCTTTCGCGACAACGCGAAGCTCCTCCTCGGCACGGCCACCGCGCCGCTCTTCGAACGGGTCAAGGCGGCCTTCGCTGCGTCGAATCACTACCTCGATGATCACAAAGAGAAGCTCGATGGAATGGCGCACACCGTCGGCGCCAAGCTCGCTCATGGGTTCGACTACGCGCTAGCGACGATTCGCGCTTGGTACCCCGCGGTTGAATCGTTCGCGATCAACGCGGAGCATCGCGTCGCTCAGATCTGGACGAAGATCGAGCCGACGCTCGGCAAGCTCAGCGAGGCGGGGAAGAACTTCCTCGCAGACCCCGCGTCGATTGACAAGGTCGCACACGTCCTCGAGCTCTACGCGGCATTGAAGATCGGGCGCGGCGCGCTCGGCCTGGTGGGCGGCATGGGCGGCGTCGCGTCGCTGCTCGGTGCGGGTGGCGGAGCCGCCGCGGCGGGCGCGGGGGAAGGGGCTGCGGCCGGTGCGGCGGGAGGAGGTTTCGCTCTTCTCGGCGCTGCGCTCTTGCCGCTCGGTGTCCTCGCCGGCATCGTCGCGGGCGCGATTCATGTGCTCACCGACGAAACGAGCCGGTGGCACGATGACGCCACCGTCCTTTGGGATACGACCAAGTCGGAGCTCAGCGAGGCGCTGCAACACCTCGGCGGCGCGTGGGGAGCGATTCGCCCCCTCGCGATGGGTCTCGCGGACGCGATGGGTACGGGTCTCCTCGGCGCCATCGCCGGCGCGGCGACGGGCATCGAGCTTCTCGCTCATGGCGTTGAAGGTCTCGCGGGAGCGCTGGCGGACGCGGCCGGTGTCGTCGCGACGGCCCACTCCACCATCGCGAGCAAGCTCGCGAGCATGGCGGCCGACGCGATCCTGAGGGAAGCCGACCAGGCGATTCTGTTCAAGGTGAAGCGTCCCGTCGACGAGCACGCCGCGAAGACGCGCGCGGGTGGCGGTGGCGGCGGGGGCGGCACGCACATTCAGAAGGTGGAGATCGTCGTCACCACGAACGCAGATCCGTCGCGCATCGCGCGGCTCGTCTACGCGGACCTCGCGAACCTCGCGCGGCACCGAACGACGAGTCCCGACGTGCGCAACTTCTCCGCGAGCCGGCCGTGAGCGATCCGAAGCCCTGGACATTCACTCAGCTCGCGGGACCGAAGAAGGAGCTCACGCTCACCGGCTACGACGCGCCGTTCGGGCGCGCACGGCAAAACGCCGTCGTGCGAAAGGGCGTGAAGATCCGGCAGCGCACCGTGCGCTATCCCGGGAGCGACGGACCGCCGACGCGGCATGTGCTCGGCGGCGAGTGGATGGCGTGGGAGCTCGCGGGACGATTCCGCGATGCGTATGGCGGCAAGGGGCACGCGCTCCGGCGCGTCGATGAGCTCACGCGCTTCGTCCTCGATCAGCAAGAGGTCGCGATCCGATGGGGCGACATCTTCGCGACGACGGGCTTCCTCGAAGAGTTCGATCCCGGCGTCGAGTCCGAAGGCGAGGTCGAGTGGAAGCTCCGCGTCCTCATCGACGAGGACGCGAGCGTCGCGGCGCAGCGTCCAGACCAGCCGTCCGACGCCGACGCGAAGCTGCAACGCGCTATCGCGCTGCTCACCGCGGAGGTGCCGAAGCTGCCGTCGGCCGACGGCATCAAGCCGAGCTTCTTCGATTCGATCAGCGGGCTCATCTCGTCGGTGAACGGAGCCATCGGCGCCATCGCGAACGCCGCGAACACCATCGGCAACATCGAGAAGGCCGCCTTCGGCGAGGTGAATCGCCTCCGCGCCGGCATCGGCCAGCTCCGCACCGCGTCTATCGCGCTTCAGAACGCGTACGCCAGCGCGCGCGAGGACACGCTCCTCCTCAGGCGTGCCCCGCTCGCCGACATCGACGTGCTCGGCCTGCGCGCGAAGAGCGACGTCGCGCTCACGCGTGCGGCGGCCGACATGGCGGACGCGGATAGGCAGGCGGCGATCGCCGAGCGCGGCAAGCTCCTCACGACGATCACCGCGCGAGCAGGCGACACGTGGGAATCGCTCGCGGCGCGGTATCTCGGCAGTCCCGGCGAAGCCCAGAAGCTCCGCGACTTGAACGGCGCGCGCAGCGGCGAACAGCCCGTCGCGGGACGGAGCTACCGGATCCCGTTCGCGTGACAGTGCTCTAGGCGTGAAACCGTTTCGAGAGTCGCAAGAGCTTCGCGAACGCACTCGTTACCGCGGCGCGCTGCCGCCTCACAAAGTCCTTCTTCGGTGAGAGCGACTCTATCTGCTCGTCGAAGCACTTCAGCATCGTCTTCTGCCAACGCAGGACGACATCAGGCTCGGGGCAGCTCGCGCTCGAAGCGGTGGCGACGACATTCAACAAGGCGACGGCCGCAAACGCGTCATCGAAGCCCTCGTCGATTTGAGGGCTGCGCATGAATGACTCGATGTTCTCGACCAGCGTGTCGACAATCTCGCCGACGTAGTCGAGGGCGGCATCGTTGCCGAACGGTCCCGCGGCCCACGTTCCCATGCGACTCGCGACGCTACTGCACGCGCGCTTCCCAGCCAATGCCCCTCTACCGCCCACGCGCCAGGGCGATCCTCCGAACGCCGGCCGGCGGTGACGTCCGCACGTTCCCCGTTCGCGTTCGGCGCGCGCAGCTCGAGAGCAACGATCACAATCACGCCGACACGCTGAAGCTCTCGGCCGAATGGCGCGACGCGGGCGTCGATCCACGGCTGCTTGGGAATGCGACGGTCGACTTCTACCTTGGCGATGCGAGCGACGCGGGACGCTGGCAGCCGACGCGACGCGATCTGCGCTTCGTCGGGATCGCTACGCGCGTCGCGCGCACGGCCCGCGAGTCCGAAGGCTTCTCGGTCGAAATCGAATTCCACGATTTCACGCGGCTGTTTCTTAAGGCGAAGCCGTTTGGAACGTCGGGCATCCCCGACTACTCGCAAACACTCGACGACGCGTGGCGCCGCATCGTGAGCCAAACGCCTGGTGCGGCGGTGCTCGCGTCGCGCCTCCGTCGTCAGGGCTTTGACACTTGGCCGACGCTCGGCACCGCGGTCGCGGCGCGGTTCGCGAAGATCGGCAAGGTGCCGACGAAGCCGAACACGGACGCATGGGCGGTCTGGCAGCAGTGCGTCGGGATGATGGGTCTCATCTCGTACGTCAAGCTCGACGAGGTCATCGTCACGACGTCAACGGACTACTACACCGCAAAGGATCCGCCGCGCCTCGTCTGGGGCCGGAACATCCTCTCGATGGCCGAGTCGCGCGACGCCGACCGCGCCAACCGCGGCGTCGGCATCACGAGCTTCGAGCCGCTCTCGGGCACGACGCTCGAAGCGCTCTGGCCACCGGTCGGCGACGAACACGTGCGTCACAAACAGGTGGGCGCGAAGAAGGCCGGCGACGAGAGCGCGCTTCGCCAGGCCGAAGAGCGCGACTACTTCGCGTACCCCGAGGTCACGAATCCGGACGCGCTCCTCGAGATCGCGAAGCGCGTGTACGAAGAGCGCAGCCGACAGGAGCTCGAGGGAAGTTTGCACACCGCCGAGATGCGCGTGGCGACGCTTGGGGGAAGCGACTTCGACCTTCTCGCTCTCGCCGCAGGCGATGTCCTTCGGGTGGAGTTTGAGCAGCGTGAACGCGAACAGCTCGCGTCGCTCGGCGGCATGCAAGCGCGCGTCGATTACCTGGTGGCGCGCGGCTACTCGGAGAGCACCGCCGAGGTCATCGCCGCGAGCGCCGACGATTTCGGTCAGCTCGATCCGAACTTCTTCACGAAGCGCGTCACGACCACGTTCGAGGCGGACGACAGCGACGGGAAGTTCGAGATCGAGGTGAACTACTGCAACCGGATCGCGATCGCGGCACCCTCGTTTGGGAGCGCGTCGCGCAACGCACCGCCCGACGGCATCGACCAGGCGCGCCCGTGAAGGAGACCCATGTTCGACGTCGTCATCGCCGAGAACACGAACGAGCAGGACTTGTTCGGTTGGGGTGCCGAACCACTCGTGTTCGAGCCGGGCACGGTCGGTTGGGACGATACGGAAGAGCACTTCGACGTCGGCACGGCCGACAACGACGGCAACACGCTCGTCCGCGTGACGCTCGTTCGCGGACGCGATCCGAACACCAGGCCGAAGCCCGGCGTCGCGAGTGGTCATCGCGTCCTCGCGCAGCTTGGCAGCGGCCTCTTCCGGATCCCGCCGAAGGGCACGCGCGTGATGGTCGGCTTCGCGACCGCGTTCGCAACGACGCCCGGCGCCGCGTTCATCGTGTGCACGTGCGAGCGCTCGCCGGATTCACAGTTCGGCGCGGGCAAGGCGAAGCTCGACGTCGGACCGGACCAGGAGATCATCCTCAAGGGCAAGGCCGTCACGCTCACCGACTACGACGACCGGTTCCTCCACGTAGGTCCCGACGGCGTGATGATGCAGGACGAGAACGGCAACGGGCTCGTCCTGAAGAACGGCGCGATCATGATCTACGTCGCCGACGGCGGCGACGCGAAGACCGTGGTCCAGATCACGAAGAGCGAGCTCAGCTTGATGCAGAAGGACTCGGGCTTCGTGAAGCTCAAGGACGGCATCGCGACGCTCTTCGCGAACAAGAGCGCGTGCATCGTCGCCGGCAACGTGATGCTCGGCGCGAAGGCGACGCCCGCGACACCGGCGCTCACAGGCATGTCGGGACCGACCGCCATACCGTCGACGAGCGTCTTCATCAGCCTGTGAGGCGAGCATGGCGACGGTACAGCGCCAGGACATCGCTCACGCTTTTGTGCCAGGACATCGTTTACAGGTTTCATCGGCGGATGCCTTGGAAGGAGCGCCGGACAATGAGCCTGAAGACTGAATTTGTAGAGCGACACGCAGCTGGCGAGAAGGTCGCGCCGCTCTGCCGCGAGTACGGCATCAGCCGCACGGCAGGGCACAAGTGGATAAAGCGTTTCGTGCAACTGGGTTACGACGGGCTCGAGGAACAGAGCCGTCGTCCGCGTACGGCGCCGCTGGCGACGGCAGAAGAGCTCGTGCTCGCCACGCTTCAAGCGCGCGACAAGCACCCAACGTGGGGAGCCCGCAAGTTGTACGGTTTACTGCAGCGCCGGTTCGGCGAGGACACGCCGAAGGAGCGCACCATCGGACGCATCTTGCGGCGTGCGGACAAAATCCGCGCGAGACGGAAGCGCGTTCCCATCAGCGTCATCGAGCAGGCACCGACGGTGAAGGCAGCGTCGCCGAACGACGTGTGGACCGTCGACCACAAGGGATGGTGGTACGTGCTCGACGGCACGCGCTGTCAGCCGCTGACCGTACGCGACGCGTTCAGCCGCTTCGTTCTCTCTATCGCCGCGGGTGCGACGAAGGGCGCTGACGTGCGCGACGTTTTCGAGCAGCTCTTCGAGCGCCATGGCGTGCCGAACGCGATTCAGTGCGACAACGGCATTCCGTTCATCTCTGTTCGCGCCCGCGCTGGATTCAGCAAGCTGTCGGCGTGGTGGGTTTCGCTCGGCATCCGCGTTGTGCGCTCGCGTCCGGGTTGTCCGCAAGACAACGGCGGTCACGAGCGAATGCATCGTGATGTGTGCGCGGAGGTTCAATCCAAGCCGGCCGCGACGCTCGAGGACCAGCAGCGCATGCTCGACCGCTGGCGAAAAGAGTTCAACCACGTGCGACCGCACGATGCGCTGAAGGGAAAGACGCCCGCCGAAGTTTACAAGGTCAAAGAGCGTCGTCGTCCAATCGCGACACCCTATGCGTACCCCTCGCACTTCTTCACGCGTCGTGTCGGCGATGGCGGCGTGTTCCACTTTCGAAAGGACGGCAGCTACCTTAGCGAGGCGTTCGCCGGACTCGAGATCGGCATCGAGGTCGTCGACGAATTCCGCGTTCGCGCGTGGTTCCGTGACGTCGACCTCGGCATCGTCGAAACGCTTCCGAGCGCGGACGAGAGATGCTTCGAGAGCGCGGGAGATCCGCCAGGCCGCCCGTCACGGCGCTCGCAACTCGGGATCGTCGCAAGCGTCCCGAGAGCGAGCTCCGCGCCGGGCTCGCACTCTGCCGGCAGCACCCGGAGTCGGGCGCGAGTGTCGAAGAAGCCCGCGAACTGAATCGTTACACTGCTTGAAGTGAGTTACTAAACGGAGTTCGATGGTGAAGGCGGCGTTTGCAGATGAACCTGTCAGCGACCCTCAGCGAAGTGTAAGCGATGTCCAGTCCTGCACCAACGCGGTGCAAGTTCCCTGTCTTCTCCTTCGCATTCGTAATTCCGATTCCGATCCCGAGCCTTCCGACGATCGACCTCGATTTCGCGCTCGCAATTCCGTTCCCGCTCGTGTGTCCGTTGGATTGAATGATGCCCGCTCTCGTTGGAGTTGTCGT
Organism: Polyangiales bacterium; assembly: GCA_038209335.1. Taxonomy (GTDB): domain Bacteria; phylum Myxococcota_A; class Polyangia; order Polyangiales; family Polyangiaceae; genus JBBQXV01. The sequence continues at coordinate 19,997 of JBBQXV010000151.1, forward strand.
TCGTCACGAGCGGCGCGTGCGCTTGCGGCTCGACACCGAGCTTCGGCCTGCGGCGTTTCAGTCGACGGGCTTCTACACGCTCGCGTGCAAGGACGGACGCGGTGTCTCGCCCGCCGTCGTCGGCGCTCTCGCCGTGGGTGCAGATCTTCACGAAGTGGAGCTCGCGCTCGCCGCCGACCTCGCGCCCGGTGCGCTCTACGAGGTCTCGATCGCAGGCGCGCCGACCACGGACGGCGGCACCGCAACCGGTGCGTCGCTTTTTCGATTCGGCGAAGCGTCGACCGCTCGAGATGGTGCACCTGGTGTCGACGATCTGGACGCGCTGCTTTACGGAGTCGACCTCGTCCACGACGGCAACGACTACGTCGAGACCGCCGACGGCGATCTCGCCTCCATCGCCGGCCTCCCGAATGTGGAGGCTGCCGTGCGACGGCGCCTCCTCGCGGACGGCCTCCCGTGGGATCCAAGCTACGGCCCGAACGCCCGCCGCTTCGTTGACGGCCCCTCCGGAGCGCTCCCGCCGCTGCGCGGATCCCTTGTTAAGGAGGGACTCAAGGATGACCGCGTGGCAGCGATCGACGTAACCCTTGGCCCTGAAAGCGTTTTCGATGTCGAAGTGACGCCGATCGGCGCACCGGGCGCCGCCACGCTCCGGATCGCCGTTCCGACTTCCTGAGATGCCGCTTCTCTAGCTAGATCCTCCGCGCGCGCCGCTTCCTGCTTCGACTGCAGTAGCGCGCGACTTACCCCACGCGCGTCAGCGCAGCTTCTCCCGGAACGTATGGCCCCAACGCGACGCCGGCGTTCCACTGTTCGAGCGCACCCGGCAGGACCGCCCGACGGCCTACCTTGGCGACAGCCTGTTTCTTGATGTGTCGATTGAGCCTCGACGAGAACGACGTGATTCGCGTGAAGTCCCACTGCGCGGGTCCTTCGTCGTCGCCATACGTCGCCGCCCACGTCGCGGCACGCGTCGGCGAGTTGTGGTTCGTGTGGGAATTCTCCAACCGAGCCTCGCGCGGCGTTTGGAGGTAGAGCTGCACGAGCCCCCAGCCCTCGGCGGCGTAGCGGAACGTGGCGCCGTCGCACGCCTCGGGATTGAGCGGCACGCGCCGCGGCGTGAAAGGCGGACCGGCGCCGAACACATAGAGCTGGAGGTGCACGGCATGCCACTTTGCACCGCCTTTGTAGCGTCTGTCGAACTGCGCCAACACGTCCTCCGCTCGCGCGAACTGCTGCAGTGGCTGGCTGAAGTCGGAGGCGAGCTCGAACACGTGGCATGTGCGTTCGGCAAAGAGCCAGGCGAGGAGCTCTCGGTGATCCTCGACGGTCGCGTACCAATCACAGTTGGGCATGGCTTTCAAAGTGTACGCAGTTCCACCTGAGCATCGCCGCTCTTCCTGAGATGCCCGCCACCGAGGCCCTTCCAACGCTCGCTGAGCTCCTCGCGGCGCACGGCGATGGCATCCGCGGACTCGATGATCCGACGGCCGACACCCGTCGCGGCGCTATCTACGATCACTGGGCGGGCGCGGGCGCGCTCCTCTTCGCGCGCGAGGCGACGCGCGACCGCGATCTCTTTCGCGCCGTCTACTTCGACACGGCCGACGGCGCGAAGCTCCGCGAGATCGCGCGGCGTCGCTTCGGCGTCGAGCCGACGGTCGCAACGTTCGGCGAGGGCGCTGCGGCGCTCGCGCGCGACACGACGCTCGCGGCCGAAGGGACGGTGTTCGCGGGTACGCGCATCAGCGTGATCCGTCCCGGCGTCGAGCCCATCACGTACGCCGTGACGTCGGACACTGTCGCGGCAAGCGCCGCGCGGGACCTCGTCGTTCGCGTTCGTGCGCTCCGCCGCGGAAGCGGCGTCGCGCTTCGCACCTCGGCGGCGCCTGGCGTCGTCCTCCGCGTCGACGATCCACTTTGGGACGCTACGTGGCGCATGACGTCGCTCGAATGCGCCGACGGTACCGATGCCGAGAGCGGGAGCGCGCTCCGCGCACGCGCGCGGCAAGCCCGACTCGACGCGCGCAAAGGCTACGGCAAAGCGATCACCGACGCATGCGTCGCCGAAGGCGCCGCGCACGTCGCGCTCTTCACATCGAGCTACGCTGGAGACGATCACGCAGAAGCGCGGCGAAACGATCGCGCCCGGCGCGATCGCGGCGTGACCAAGGCGTGCGACGGCGTCGCGCTATCGTCCGTGAGGACGAGCGCGGACGCCATCGCTTGGTAGCCGTCGATCTACGCGC